>CADBPG010000226.1 GCA_902796435.1 uncultured Eubacteriales bacterium
AAGGGATCACAACATAAAGACAGTTCAAACGAGCACCTTCTTTCGGTCAAGGATCCTTGCAAGAACCAAGTATACAACAAACATGATAGCTGCCGCCGCAGAGATCAGCACGCCGGCTTTAAGCCATGGTGTATGATAAGTAAATGTCACTGTAGAAGATCCGGCGGGTACCTGTACGGCCATGAAGCCCACGTTGGCTTTCAGGATCTGCACCGGCTGCCCATTGACCTTCGCACTCCAGCCCTCTTCATAGGGAACACTGAAGAACAAAAGATTATCTTTTTCGGAATAGATCGAGGCAGTAAAACCGGTCCGCGTGGTCTTAAAGGTATCTGCGGTATGCTGGCTCAACTCCGCACAGGAAGCGGCGTAGCCTTCTTCAGAATAGTCCAGATCCTGCAGGCTCAGATTATGCTCCAACAAGGCACGCACCTGCATCGGCGCGTCATCTTCCAGGACCAGGGTGTCCAGCATCAGCAGCGCACGGTTGAATTCCGAAACATCCTCCGCCTCGGTCTTTGTGCAATACCTGTCATAGGTGAAACCCATGGGCAGGTAATTCTGGTTTTCATAGATATCGTAATCGTTCTGCGCGCCGATCTGCACGAAACCAGGCATTTTGTTCTCGTAATAGATCTCGCCCTCGGATTCCATGGAACTCTGGAAATCATCGCCCTCTTCCTGCGAATCCACGAAGTATTTCACTGACAGCAGCGCACGGATCGCGTAATTGTCATAGGACGGGGCGGACTTTACACTGCGCTCCTCATCGATGAAATCATAGAAATCAAAGACGGAGGCCGGGACCAGGCTGTGGAAAGCCCGGATACTGGGCACATTCCAGAACATACCCGTATTGATGCAGGAATCATCCTGGTCGATGCGGAAGAAACGGGTCTCCTCCGTCTCAAACTTTCCTTCCAGCACATCCGGAATAAAATAGGTGTGGGTGTCATAAGAACGGGACTTGCCCCAGACCATATAAAAGTTTCCGTACAAGACCGAGATCACAAGCACTGTCACGATCATAAAGCGGACGGAACGTTCCGGATTGTGGCGCATTTCGTCCAGAAGCAGGAGCAATACGCCCAAGGACACAAGCGCCACACCTACGATGACAGCGAACTGCCAGATGCAGTCGGCGGCGAAGAGGCCGATCCGCCACTTCTCATGCACCAGATCCGGTGTCAGTCCGATGATCAGGACCACGATGCCTGTGATGACCAGCACATGCATTGCAGACTTCTCCAACGCGCGGACTCTTTCTTCGTCGACCATCTTGACCGTCGCCAGGGACAGCATCAAGGTGAACATATAGTACCAACGAGCATAGAATGACCGGTTGAAGGCGACAAACGTGCTGTTGAGCCCCGGGACCAGGGTCATTACCAGAAGGACCTTCAAAAGGACAGAAAGCCAGTGCTTTTTATGGGTGCGCACATAGGCCAGTGCTCCACTGACACTGAATAATGGAATATAGGCGTTCAAGGACGTCCAGCGTACACTGGCGTCCGGGAACAGGACCTGCTTGGAAGGCAGCTCATTCGGGAACAGGAAACTGGCCAGTATCACATACAGGCGCTGATTGTTGGCGTAGACCCAGATATCCAGACCATCCGGATAGTTGGAGACGCGGCTGTTCGAGAGCATGACGAACAGGGATGGCAGGAAAAGAAACTGGCTGAGCAGGAAGCCCAGGACTGCCTCCAGGGCCACGAAAGCGAATTTCTTCCAGGTGATGGTATATCCACGGGTAAAGAACCGCACGAAGAAATAAATGACTGTGAATACCACTTCTCCCACGAAGAAGAAGTAGCTGACCACCGCGTTCACACAGACCGCCAACGCAAAAACACCCTTGGTATCATGATCAATGAGTTCATCCAGGCCGATCAGCAGCAAGGGAAAGAAGACGATCGCTTCATGGAAGTGATTGAAGAAAATATTGTAGATCGAGAAGCCGGAAAAGGCATACAAAAGGCTGCCCAGCACAGCGGACTGCGGTTTTTGAACATGCCGCTTGAGCCACGCATAGGACGTGACCGCCGCGCAGGCAAATTTGAGGATCAGGAGCGGCCCCATCAGGTAGGAGATCATATGCTCCGGGAAAGGAACCGTCAGCCAGAAAAATGGGCTGCCCAGAAGATAGAAACTATAGCTCCCGATAAAGTTGACACCCAGGTCCGTCTGCCAGTCCCAACCGAAGCTGCCGGACCGGATCGCCCTATGTGCCACATGATAGAAAGGGATCTGCTGTGAATTGAAATCCCCTAAAAAGATCAAATATCCACGGTCCCAGATCATCGCCGGCAAGAACACAAGCAGTGCGGCGCCAAAAGCGAGCAGGAACACGTGCAGATAACCGTACTTTTTCATGACCATACGGCTGGCGTTACGCGTCATGCCTTACCTTTCTTGTAAAAATGTATAAAGAGCATCAGCAGGGTAAAATAAACGACGATGATCCCCGCGACCAGATAGCACATCAGATCGGAACGTGCCGCCATGGTGATCAGGATCAGAAGCGGCGCACCGAAAACGATGGCATAACTGGAGCCCACCACCAGATGATTGGCGGCCGGGGTCTCGAAATCAGGATCGATCTGGCGCAGCAGCAGGATGCCGGAACCAATAGTACCCGTCATCATGCCGTACATGGAGATCAGACCTTCATGATAATAGCCCTGATAGGTCTTCTTGCAGACCTTTTTCAGATAGAACCAGGTCACGATACCGCCGGCGACTGCCATAAGTGCAAAGGGCAGCCAAAGGCCGTGCAGGTCCTCCGGATCGATGCAGGCGATACCCGCGACGATCATGATATCGAAGAAGAAACCGGACAACCGGTTCAGCAGATAATTGTTCTGGTACCTGAGTTTCATCCAGCCCTTCTGTTCTGCCTTGCCAAAAAAGGTCTTGACCAGCATCGCCAGCGCTGAACCAATGATGAAATTGAAGCCCCAGAGCATGGAATTGAGCATCTTGCCCAGGCCTGGTGCCCAAAGCGTGAGCGCGGTCGTCACACCCTTTGTGACCAGATAGGTCAGCAGGTATACCACCATCATCAAAGCGATCTGCACAGAAAGCTTGTCGATGGAGTCGGAGATCCGGATCTCGTTGCGGTCCTGGAAGAAATCGATGGTCAGATGCTCTTCCTTCTGCCGATCTTCCCCAGAAACGTTGATCTGCTTATGGTTCTTCCAGTAGTTCAGAACGATGACACCCACGGTGCAGGCGCAGATATATCCGGCAGCAGCAATGGCAAGGCCGAAGCTCTGGCCGCCTGCGAATCCAAAGGATTCATAGGTGGTACCGATATTGTTGGCCTGTCCCGGTCCCTGTCCATAACCCATGGGCAAAAGAAGACCGGCTGCTTTGAACAGACCAGGTTTGATCGTAAGTGACAGCAGGATGGTGAGCACAAGACCCGTCAGACCCTGGATCAAGTAGGAGCCTACGATGATCGCGCCGGATTTGACGCCGGCTGCGGAATTGTTCTTGTCGGTCTTAGCGCTGGTACGCAGACTCATGGCGATGAAGCCTAGAGCGATACAATGGTAGACCAAGGTGTCCAGCACATCGATATCGAAGATATCATCAATACCAAATCCATGCTGCAAGACAAGCTTGAGCGCCAGCATGATAAAGCCTGCAAGGACAGATACCGGCATCAGTGTTCTGCGGATCACCGGCACACATCTGCGCAGCATATTGGCAAAGAGTACGACAGCCGCGATGATCCCCAGTTGGATGATCAGGTTCCATACACCGTCGGTCGCATAAAATATCTGCTGTACTTCGGTACTTGCTGATAACATTGTACTACTCCATTCTATTGTGCACTTCCTGCCAGGCCAAAACATAGGGACGCAGAACAGCCTGCTTTGAGTGGATCTCGAAATACCCTTGATCCGTGGTGAACAAAAGCCGGGGCGTCTGCACCATGGACATATCGGAAATCGCAGAAAACTGGATCTGCTGGTCTCCCATGCACAGTGCCTGTCGGGAAAGATCCATCCAGAAAGAAACCGGTTCCTGCTTTTCCTGTGCCAGATCCGTCAGCATGCCTTCTGCTGCGAACAATCGGGTTTCCTTCTGCTCCTGTACGAAGGTACGCAGTGCATCAGACTGCCACTGCTCCCAGGCATACAGGTCCGCAAATGGGCCTCCATGCAGCCTGCATGCCGCATCGATCGTCATCTCAGATCTACAGCCCCCGCAAAGGATCCTGTTGCCCTGACCGGACAATGTACCGATCCTGCCACAGGAGGGACAGATGAAAAAACCTCTTTCCACATGCTCCGCCAGATGCCGGCCCTTGAATCTTTGAAGGTCAGCCTGCGGAAACTGGCGGATATCGACGTAGATATCCGCATTGATGCGCCGGTCGATCTCTTCCGGCCGCATCTTGGCGATCTCCTCCGTCTGGTATACATGGACAACCGAACCCCGGACAAAACCTGGCCGTTTCTTATCAGCCCAGCGTGGCTTCGTAAGGAAATTACCTTCCAGCCGATAGGTGACCAAAGGCACCTTCATCATTTTGACGAGCTTGCCGGTAGCGGGGAAAATAGAACCGGAAACACCGGTCCAGGTATTGTCACCCTCTGCGAAAAGCACCACCGGATCTCCCTGCTTCAGGGTCTTTGTGATGGACCGGATCGTGTCGATGGCCATGGATGCCTTGGGCCGCGGGATCACAGTGAAATACCGGGTCAGAAGCCGGGTCACAAAGCCTAAGCGCAGTAAGTGCTCGCTGGCAACGAAAGCATAGGGTCTCCTTGGACTGGAAAAGGCGACATAGACCGGGTCCAGATTCGAAGCGTGATTGGCGATCAGCAGGAAAGGTCCCTCGACCGGAACCTGTTCCTGGGTATTGTGGAACTTTTTGAGCCAAAGTGCGACAGGCCGCGATAATGACCGCCACGCGCGCGTCTTTCTCTGCGCTTCCTGCTTCTGCGGATCCGTGTTTTTATGGAAAAGCTTCATATTGCTACCTCTATTGGATCAGCATTGCATCTCCGAAAGAAAAGAATCGATACCGTTCCCGGACCGCCTCAGCATAGGCGTTCAGAACATGCTCCCTGCCTGCAAAGGCACTGACCAGCATGATCAATGTGGATTCCGGCAGGTGGAAATTGGTGATCAGGCCATCCAGGACCTTGAATCGGTAGCCCGGATAGATGAAGATCTGGGTCCATCCGCCTGTAGCGGGTACAGTCCCGTCCTCCAACGCCGCGGACTCCAGCGTACGGCAGCTGGTGGTGCCGACTGCGATCACCCGGCCGCCCTGCTGCCTGGTTTCATTGATCACCCGGGCCGTCTCCGCACTGATCTGGTAGTATTCGCTGTGCATTTCGTGATCTTCGATGTTTTCGACCTTCACGGGTCGGAAGGTTCCCAGACCCACATGCAGAGTGACGAAAGCGATCTTGACGCCCTTCTGCTTCAGTTCCTCCAGGAGTTCCTGGGTGAAATGCAGACCTGCCGTAGGTGCGGCCGCAGAGCCTTCCTCCCGGGCGTAGACGGTCTGATAGCGGTCCGGATCCTCCAGACGCTCATGGATATAGGGAGGCAGCGGCATTTGCCCCAGCTGGTCCAGGATCTCCTCGAAGATCCCTTCGAACTCAAAATGAACGATACGGTTGCCGCCCTCCGTGATCTTCAGGACTTCGGCCTTCAAAAGGCCTTCGCCAAAGGTAAGACGGTGTCCCGGACGGACTCGTTTGCCCGGCCGCACCAGGACTTCCCAGCAGGCTGTCTGGAAGGCTTCATCCGCCAGTTCTTCCTTGCTCAGCCGCTTTAAGAGCAAGAGCTCCACATGGGTCCCCGTATCCTCTCGGGCGCCAAGCAGACGAGCCGGCAGGACCTTCGTATCATTGAGCACTAGACAGTCGCCTGCATGCAGATAGTCAGCGATATGATAAAAATGATCATGCCGGATGGCGCCGGTCTCCCGGTCCAGGACCAATAATCTTGAATCAGACCGCTTTTTCAGCGGCGTCTGCGCGATCAACTCTTCCGGCAGATCAAAATAAAAGTCTTTGGTTTCCATAGTATCTCCAATATCGATTAAAATCGCTATATCAAACGATATAGCGATGCTTATTGTGTACTTAGATGGTACGTCAGCACCATCAGACTGTTCGAAAGATGAACGTTTTCGATCACGACCTTAGGATCTGAGATCTGGATGTCCGCAGGAGAAAAGTTCCAGATTGCACGAATCCCACCCTGGACTGCCAGGTCAGCCACCTGCTGTGCTTGTGTTTCCGGCAAAGTCAAAACCGCGATTTCTGCAGGGTTTTCTGCGATATAAGTGGCGAAATCAGCCGTATCGAGTACTGTATATGGCCCCACCTTCGTACCGATCACCGCAGGATCATTGTCGAACAAGGCCTGTACATGATGCGGCAGCGGGATGGATGGCGTATGCTTGGCCATGGCACTGCCTAGATTGCCCGCGCCAAAGATGACCATGCCATAGGTCTTGTCCAGGCCAAGGATCTGCTCGATCCTGTTCTTAAGGAATTCGATATCGTAGCCATAGCCATACTGACCAAAGCCTCCGAAATGGTTCAGATCCTGACGGATCTGGGAAGCGGTCACATCCATGATCCTGGCGAGTTCACCGGAAGAAATATGATCCACACCTTGTTCCAGAAGCTCACGGAGCTTCCGGTAATAACGTGGCATGCGTCGTATGACACCTTCTGGTATTTCCTTTTTCTTTTCTCTCATGATAATAATCTCTTTCTATAGATCAGGTGCATTATAGCATTTTGGCCCTGATCTGACAAGGGACGCTCCTATTTGCGAAAAGCAGCAAGGACATTTTGAAAATACTCAGGGAGATCACTCTCCCATTCCATATAATCACCGGTGACAGGATGCCGGAACCCCAGGACCTTGGCATGCAGCAGCTGGCCATGGCTGATTTCATCCTTAACAGAAGAGATCAGTCTTCCCTGCTCCTTGTTGAAGGTCATGGGACCATACAAAGGATCCCCCAGCACCGGATGCTGGATACTTTTCATGTGAACGCGGATCTGGTGGGTACGGCCGGTCTCCAAGGTGAGTTCCACATATGTGAATACGCCGAAACGCTCCAGTACCTTATAGTGTGTCACTGCCCTGCGTCCACCGGGCACGATGGCCATCTTTTTGCGGTCCGCCGTGGCTCTGCCCAAGGGCTGATCGACGGTTCCCTCATCCTCTTTGATGTTGCCATATACGATTGCGTGATACCTGCGTGTGATGTCATGGGCGGCCAGCATGGCGCTGAGCGCTGTGTGTGCCCTGTCACTTTTGCAGATGACCAGAAGTCCCGAGGTATCTTTATCGATCCGATGCACGATCCCTGGCCTGAGTACGCCGTTGATGCCTGACAGCTGACCCTGGAAATGATACATCAGCCCGTTGACCAATGTGCCGTGAGGGTGCCCTGCGGAAGGATGTACCACCATGCCCTGGGGTTTATTGACGATGGCAAGATCCTCATCCTCATAGACGATGGTAAGATCCATGGGCTCCGGGGCTGCCGTCAATAGTTCCTCCGGCTCCGGCTCTTCCACCTCGATCTGATCCCCGACCTTTAACTTATATCCCGCTTTGACCTGCACCTCATTGACAAGGACATATTCCTCATCGATCCACTTGCGGATCCGGGAACGGGACACATCATCCAGCGCGTCCTGCAGGAACTGGTCCAGTCTTTCGCCCTTATGGGCCTCTTCAATGATCCAGATCTCAGCCACCTTACTGCTCCTTCTTTTCCAGTGTTTGCAGGACTTGTCCAACCTTGTCCTTTTGCACGAAATACAGTAATACGAACAGGCAGCAACCCACGACAACGTAAGAATCCGCCACATTGAAGACCGGGAAATCGATCAATTTAAAGTACAGGAAATCCACAACGTACTGGCGCAGCACCCGGTCGATCAGATTGCCGATGGCGCCGGAAATGATCAGGACCAGGGCAAACCGGATCCATCCATAGCCTTTCTCCGCCGGGGTATGATAATACAGGTACCCCAGGACGGCCAGCATGATCAGGGTGAAGATCACGAACAGCCACAGCCGGTTTTGCAGGATGCCGAAGGCGGCTCCCTGGTTTTCCACATACTGCAGTTCAAAAACTTCTTTGATCAGCGGGATCGGGTCCTTGAGGCCGGTCATGGCCAGGTATTTCGTCCACTGATCAAAGGCGATCAGCAAAACGGAACAGATCAAGAGTTGGACTGTTTTCTTCATATATTTTCTCCGAAAAGGTAAAAGATTGCTTCAAGAACCGAACTTTTCGATCTTCAGCTTTAAACGCCCGGACCGGGTGGTGCCTACGGTATCCAGGATGCGGATCCTACCCTTGCCGCGGACCGAGATCAGGTCCCCGGGCTTGATGGCCTTATCATTTGCCTGGACCTCTTTCCAGTTCAGGTGCACTCTGCCGCCGCGGACCCATTGCAGGGCTTCCGTACGGCCGCAGGAAAAGGTCTTGCTGATGACTGCGTCCAGTCTGGCCGAGGAAACATCGATGATCTTTTCCTGGCCATCCGGCGTGAACTTGCCCACTTCTTCCAGCGGGATCGGCTCCACCGTGACATCCGCGGAACCCACAGACAGCAGATTCTCCTGGATGAATGGCACGATGCTTTCCAAAGCGATCAGGACTGCACCCTCCTCATGGACTAAGATATCGCCCAGGGTCTCCCTCTTGATGCCAAGGCCCATCAGCGCGCCAAGATAGTCCCTGTGGCCGGGACGCTCATGGACGAACTTCGCCCCTTTTAAGCGGATCGCAAGGGCACGCACTGGATGGTCCATCGTCTCGTCCGGGACTCCGTTTTGGATCTCGTAATTAAAAAACGCGGGATAAAAGGCCGCAACAACTCGCTCCGCGTCCTGATATCCCCCGATGAACATCATTCTG
Source organism: uncultured Eubacteriales bacterium (assembly GCA_902796435.1). Taxonomy (GTDB): domain Bacteria; phylum Bacillota; class Clostridia; order Lachnospirales; family Bianqueaceae; genus RUG159. The sequence goes on from CADBPG010000226.1 coordinate 8,930, forward strand.
AGCTGCGGCGGGAGGACACAAGTCTGCGCGATCAGACGCTGGCCTCCATCGAGAAAATCCGAATAAACGGGATAACCGATCCTGTCGGACCGTTCGATCAGATCCTCAAGCCGCCGCCGGAATAAGGTTTCTTCTTTTGTCACTTTTACTGCTCCTGCCAGGGCAGATTAAAAGCATTCTCGCCCTGCAGTTTTTCACGGATGTCCAGATCACCGGCAAAGCCGACCGTGTCCGGAGCGATCATGAAGATCTTGTCGGAGACACGCTGGATGTTGCCGTTCAGCGCATAGCAGCAGCCGCACAACAGGTCGGTGATGCGCTGTGCGATCCTGGGCTCTGCGAATTCCAGATTGATAACGACAGGCTTTCTGTCCTTGATCTGCATGGCGATGTCTCTGGCTTCTTCCAGAGTCTCTGGATTGACCATGACGACTTCCATCTGGATGTTGGCGTTCAGGTTCACCACCTTGGAATTGCGCAGGCGGCTGTAATTGGAAACGCTGGACGTGGAAGATCCGGAAAGACGCGTTACGGAAGACTCGGTACGATCATAGGAAGGACGGTCATACCGGGAAGAAGACGAACTATAACTGGAACCGCTGTAACGGCTCGTACGCGCGGAAGAAGTATCCCGGGCAGATGAAGTGTCAGAAGTATAGGAAGAACGTGCGGAAGTACGGGATGCAGATGCAGTACGGGAAGAAGTCGCATTGTCCTCATCATACTGGTCATACTGATCGTACTCATCATACTCGTCGTAATCGTCCTCGTCGTAAACTTTGGAAATACCCAGGGCGGATGTCAGTTTGTCTACAAATTTGCTCATTTCGATTCCTCTCTCTTATACAGTATATTGTCTGGCACCGAAGATCCCGGTCCCGACCCGGACCAGATTGGCGCCTTCAGAAATAGCGACTTCATAATCATTGGTCATGCCCATAGACAGGACAGACATGCTTACATTATCGATATTTTTATCTTGAATGTCAACATAAATATGGTGCATGTCCTGAAAAACTTTGCGGTTTTCCTCCGGATCTGCAACATAAGGCGCGACGGTCATCAGGCCTTTGACATGCACATGCGGCAGTGTGGCGATCTGGCGGACCAGCGCCTCTGTCTGCGCCAGCGAGGTGCCGAATTTGCTCGCCTCTTCTCCTGCGTTGATCTCCACCAGGACATCAGCTTCCAGTCCCTTTTTGACGGCCTCTTTTTCGATGACTTCGGCAAGCTCGAAACTGTCCACGGAATGGATCAGTTCCACCTGGCCCAGGATCTGCCGGACCTTGTTTTTCTGCAGATGCCCTATCAGGTGAAAGACCAGATCCCCAGGCAGGACCGGTTTCTTCTGCAGGATCTCCTGCACACGGTTTTCACCGCAGACCCGCATTCCTAAGCGATAGGCCATCTCCAGGGTCTCGACACTTTGGGTCTTCGTCACAGGAAGCAGCAGCACGTCCTCAGGCGCGCGGCCGGATTTGATCGCGGCTTCTGCGGTCTTCTCCTGCACCTGCCGGTAGTTACGCTCTAATTCTTCAAATGAGATCATATTTCATCCTCTTGTTCATTATAGGATAAGGACTGGGCTTTGGACAGATCGGCTTCCGCCTTTTCATATTCCTCCTGATCCAGATAGATCTGCGCCCGCATGTAATAGGCCCAGCCATATTCCGGATCCAGCTTGATTGCCTTGTTCAGATCCTTCAATGCTTTCTTCTGGTTTCCGGTCTTCAGATAGCAGTCCGCGCGGTTGCCGTAGCTGACAGCATCCGCCTTGAGTTTGATGGCTGCGCTGTAGTACTCGATGGCCTGTTCATAATCCTCCATAATATAGGCACAGTCAGCCAGCTGCAGCTTCAAATCGACGTTTTCAGGGTCTTCCTCGGACAGGACCTTCAGATGCTCGATCGCTTTGTCATACTGCTGCTCCTGCAGGTAATAGGAAGCGATCACATGCCGGTACTGCGTGTTCTCCTCGTTGTCCGGATCCTTTTCCATCAGGTACAGCATATCCTCGACCGCATGCTCCATGTCACCCATGCTGCGGAAGGATTCCGCCCGGTTGCGGTAGATCAGAAGCTCATCTTCAGGTTCAAGGGCCAGGGCGTGGTTATAATCGACCACGGCCTGTTCATATTCGCCCAGATTGAAATAGGCAGTGCCCCGGTTGTTGTAGACCGCGGCATCCATGCCATCCGGATCCAGCTCGATGGCCTGGGTATAATCCGAAACCGCGAGCACATTCTGATCCAGGGCATCATAACACTGGGCCCTGTGGATATAAAGGTCCGCATTGCGGCTTTCCTGCTCGATCGCTTCTGTGAAAGCCTCAGCACCCTCTTTATAGGCGCCAGTCGCAAGAAAAGCAAGCCCCAGGTTGGTATAATACTCTGACTGTGGTTCCAACTCGATAGCCTTCTTAAAATCAGCGATGGCCTCCTCATAACGGGCAAGACGGACATACGCACGGCCACGATCGTTGTAGGCCATAGGCAGACGGGGCTGCAGCTGGATGACCTGGTCATAGGCCTTCATCGCTTCTTCAAATCGGCCTTCTTCAAAGGCCTGATCGCCCTGCTCCAGCAGCGCATTGATCTTTTCCGGACGGCCGCTGCACCCAACGGCGCAAACACACAAAAGGCACAACAGTAATAAAATGAATCGAACTCTCATGATACTTCAGCTGCTCCCTCAGGCATCCAGGATCTTGACGTGGTCATACTGGCTCAGTCCTTCGATGATGGCATAGTCCTCGTTCTGGTAAAGAACAGTGACGTGCTTGAAGCTCTCGGTAACACCATTGACCAGATATACACCAAAGGTGGGAGAAGCGGCACGCAGCAGATAGGTATCGTTGGAACCTTCCTGCAGCAGGATGGTTCCCTCTGTGATATCCGCCTCTTTGAAGTAATACTCATTTTCGGTATGCCAGTCGAAATCGATAGGAACGAAAGTATCTCCAGATGCGGTCCGCGTCATGACACCGACCTGATCATCAGACTGGAAGATGCAGGCTGTGGGGACAGAATAGAATTCTTCCTCCGTAAGACAGGCATTGGGCACCTTCATGCCTTCGTAGGTATTATTAGACAACGAGATCGAAACAAGCCGGCGGTCCAGATAATCCGTAAGGCGGGACTGCATGCGGATGACCAGCTTGTACTGCTCCTGGCTGGTGGTCTCCTCCAGGCTTTCTACCGTGCCTGTCAGCTTTTCATCACCATCATAGAAGGTGATGTCATCACCCTCCACGATCTCCAGCCGTTCCGCGTCTTTAGGCGCAAGGAAAGCAGTAATGTGCCAGATCTGGGACGTGACCAGTCGATACACGGGGTCGCCCTTCCGGACCTCCTGCAGGTTGATGTTCAGATAATCGTAGGTACTATTGTATTTTTCAAGGAAATCCGACCGGACCATGGAAGCGTCCCACCCCTCATACCCGTCATAGGCATAGGAAATGATGCCTGCTTCGCTGATCCACAGGTCATCGGAGGCTTCCTTTTCGACCTTGTCGTACAGCGCCTGTTCTTCCAACAGCGTCCGGGCTGTAGATCCGGACAACAGAGAATACAGGTCCTGGCGCTGATGGATCGCGGCGGAAAGCGTGTCTTTTAAATCATAGATACTGCCATACTGGCTGTAATCCTTGTTTTTCTGATACTGCTGTACGTTGAAGCGGATATTCTTTTTCAGCTGAACGAATTCCTCACCATATTCGGTATCAGATTCGGACAGGTCAGAGATCTTACTGTTGATGACGTCCTTGCGGTCCGTCAGAAGATCCCCATAATAGTCCGCGTCAGAGATGGTCGCGATGACCGTGTTCTTTGCCAGCGATCTGCCACCGGGATAGTAATACTGTACCACTCCGGAACTGACCGCCCGGAACAACTGCTCCTCCCGGGTGACGATACCGGTCAGCGCGATGGAATCGTCGATACGGCCGCTTTTCGCGATGACATAATTATTGGTCCCGGTATCAACGAAAGTGATCAGGCGCGGCAAGATATATACCAGAACGAAGGCTGCGATGAGCAAAGAAAATCCGATGCCCGCAGACTTGGTTCCTTGTTTGCGTGTTTTAGCCACTTACAGTCCTCCTTGGTTCGTGGGAACTTATACACATACAAAGTTTATTATAACATGTTTTATACATATATTCAAGTTAAACGTTGCATGGCAAGTTCCAGTGGCTTTTTGAAGGCTGAGGGCAGCATGATCTGCCCGATCTGCGCCCGGTCTGCCAGGATCCAGTCCGCACCTGAAGGCGCATCCTCCTGCTCCAACCGGGCTTCATAAATCCTCATATCCCAGAGTATGTGGGTAAAGCGGTGCTGTGCTGTCGCAAGGAATCGTTCATCACCGATCCGGATCCCGAATGTTTCAAAAAACGTCTGGCCGTCCTCTGCGGGGACTCCGGGGAATTCATACAGCCCGCCCAGAAGAGACCCTTCCGGCCGCCGGTGCAGCAGCACTTTGTGGTCGTGAAAGATGAGATAGACGGTCCTTTCCTCTTTTCGGACCTTAGTCTTGTTGATGCGCACCGGCAGTTGTTCTTCTATGCCCAGCATATGCGACTTGCATTCTGCCTGCAGCGGACATGCATCGCACCGAGGATGTCCCGGGATGCAGACCAGAGCGCCTAATTCCATCAGACCTTGGGTGAACGCACTTGCCGCCTGTGGGGGTATATGTGCCCCTGTAAGGCGCGTTATGGCCTTACGGGTATGATCTGTCAGGATATCATCTCCAATGGCATACAGACGCGCCAGAACGCGCAGAACGTTGCCGTCCGCGGCAGGTTCGGCCGCTCCGAAAGCGATGGACGCAATGGCGCCAGCGGTATAGGGACCGATGCCAGGCAGCGCGCGCAGTTCTGCTACAGTCTCTGGGAAACGACCGCCATACTCCTCTGTGACCTGGATCGCCGCCTTATGCAGATTCCTGGCCCGGGAGTAATACCCTAATCCCTCCCAGTACTTAAGCACTTCATCGATTTCAGCGGCCGCAAGCGCCTGGACTGTAGGAAAACGCTCCATAAAACGATTATAGTACGAGATCACAGCCTCCACCCGGGTCTGCTGCAGCATCGTCTCGGAGATCCAGACCGCATAAGGGTCCTGGGTCCTGCGCCAGGGCAGATCCCGATGTTCCTTGAGATACCACTGGACCAGCGTCAAAGGCCAGGATTCCATATGCTCTGCTTCCAGGTCTGCCAGCTGCTGCTCTAAAGAAGAAACTTCTGTAAGAACGAGAATATCCAGATCCTCGGCCTGTTCCGCAAGCGCCGGATCCCGGGTGATCAGGACCGCCGCATCCGAAGAAAACCCTGCGGTCTGCTGGATGCAGTCCGCAAGGGTCGTCTGGATCGGACATAAAAGGAACCTGCGTTCCCAGTCAGGCTCTGGTAGAAGGATCTCATGAGGATCCAGGAGCAGATATTTGATCAATTGTTTACCATTTCTTTCTAGGACAATGCTGAGTGGACAGGCAGGCGCGGACTGTACAATAACAGCCGCACATCATGCAGACACCGCTGGTATCCTGATGACTGCAGGTATCACAGATGCCGATGCGCTCCGCGAAAAGACCTGGCGGGCAGGCCTCTTTAGGCTTTAATTTCAGCAGGCGCTCAATGGCCTCCTGGGTATACTCTTCGACATCAAATTCCAATAATGCACAAATACGGCAGCGCCTTTTTGTTGGCTCTGCCGTTGTTGTTTCGTGGTTCATGATCAGCGGATCGTCAGGCTGACGACGGAACGTGCCGGCAATTCGACCTGGATCACAC
>CADBPG010000227.1 GCA_902796435.1 uncultured Eubacteriales bacterium
GCTTCCTCTTCGCTGACTTCTTTCTCCTTGGCTTCGACCTCTGCACGGGCCAAGCCTAAGTTTTCCATGATGTCACGATCGTATGATGCCAGATCCTTGCTGTATTCGGCTTTGCTGAACAGCTCGGACATGTTCTCGGCCTGGAGCAGTACCTCCAGATAGGTGGTCTGTCCAGATTCATAGACCGCTTTGAGACGAAGCTTTAACTTTTCATACCAGATGGCTTCTGTCTCTTGTGCAGTTTCCAGTTCTGACTTGGTTTTTTCGAGGAGTGCTAAATTCTCTTCGATATCAGCGTCCAACTGCAGGATTGCAGCTTCGACTTCGCTGATCTTACCATCCAGTTCCTTGACTGCCTTTTGTACTTTTTTGACTTTCTTTTGAGCTTCTTCTAATTGCTCTTGTGTTTCCGTTTCTTTCTGCTCGACCTCGGACTCTTGTTTCTGTAATTCTTCGAGTTCGGACTCGTCATCCCCCGTGGCAAACACTGGTTGCGCCATGCTGCAGGTCACAAGCATCAAGACAGAAAGAACGGTCCCTATGATTGCTCGTATTTTTCGCATTTTACGCCTCCTTTGCGATGCAACCACTATTATACAATGGATTGCACAAAATGTCAAATTACGGGCTTTTAACAAAAATGTGAACAAAATAAGAAGCCGCCTGAAACCCGAGTTCCAGACGGCTTTTTGCCTTTGAAAGCTTACTTTTCAGTGATTTTTGCGTGGTAGCGCTGCAGGGAATGTACCTTCGTACCCAAGGATTCTTTGATCGCTTTGATGCCCTGGATGGTAGCGTCGGCGGCTGCCATCGTGGTGACATAAGGAATGCGGCTGCGGATCGCTGCCTTGCGGATATAACTGTCATCGATGGCGCTCTTCTTGCCGATCGGTGTGTTGATGATCAGCTGGATCTCACCGTTCTTGACAGCATCCAGAATGTTGGGACGTCCTTCATTGATCTTGGCGATCTTGCGGGCGGGGATTCCGTCTCCGACGATCATGTCGTAGGTCTTGCCCGTTGCCATGATGTTGAAGCCCAGTGCGTGGAAGCCGCGGGCGATGTCCAGAAGCTCTGGCTTGTCGCGCTGGCTGACGCTGATCAGGACCGTGCCTTCCAGAGGCAGCGGAGTCTGCGTGGCTTCCTGGGCCTTGTAGTAGGCCTTACCAAAGTTGGAAGAGAGACCCAGGACTTCGCCGGTGGAGCGCATTTCCGGACCCAGCACAGGGTCGACTTCCTGGAACATATTGAAGGGGAAGACCGCCTCTTTGACACCGTAGTAGGGGATGACCTTTTCCTTCAGGTTCGGAACCGGGGAAGGACGGCCGGAATAGGGGGATGTCATGATATCGGTCGCGATCTGCACCATGTTGGTGCCGCAGACCTTGGAGACCAAAGGAACTGTACGGGAAGCACGGGGATTGGCTTCGATCACGAAGACCTTACCATCCTCGATGGCGTACTGCATGTTCATCAGACCGACGACGTTCATTTCGCGGGCGATCTTTGTGGTGTAATCCTTGATCGTTGCGATCTGCTCTTCGGTCAGGTTCTTCGGCGGCAGGATGCAGGAGGAATCACCAGAGTGGATACCTGCAAGCTCGATGTGTTCCATGACCGCCGGTACGTAGACGTGGGTACCATCGCTGATGGCATCCGCTTCACATTCGGTAGCATGATGCAGGAAACGGTCGATCAGGATCGGACGGTCCGGAGTGACACCAACGGCCTCGCTCATGTAGAAGCGCAGCGCTTCGTCGTCATAGACAACTTCCATGCCGCGGCCGCCCAGAACGAAGGAGGGACGGACCATGACCGGATAACCGATCTTCTTGGCGATCGCCAGCGCATCATCGACGGTAACTGCCATGCCGGATTCCGGCATCGGGATCTGCAGACGGTCCATCATGGCACGGAACAGATCACGGTCCTCGGCCATGTCGATGGTCTCCGGAGAGGTGCCCAGGATGGTGACACCATTTTCCTTCAGGGAATCTGCCAGGTTCAGAGGTGTCTGACCGCCGAACTGTGCGATCACACCCAGAGGCTGCTCCTTATGATAGATGCTCAGCACATCTTCCAGGGTCAGCGGTTCGAAATACAGTTTATCAGAAGTATCGTAGTCGGTGGAAACGGTTTCCGGGTTGCAGTTGACGATGATCGTCTCGAAGCCCAGCTTCTTCAGAGCCAGGGCAGCGTGGACGCAGCAATAGTCGAACTCGATACCCTGGCCGATGCGGTTCGGGCCGCCGCCCAGGATCATGATCTTCGGCTTCGCACCAGGCTTGGGGCCATCGTCCTGAATATGGTAGGAAGAGTAGTAGTAGGCGGAATCCTGGGTGCCACTGACGTGGACCCCTTCCCAACCTTCCGTCACACCGATCGCCTCACGGGCGTTGCGGATCTCGGCTTCTGTGGTCTTAAGCAGTCCTGCCAGATACCGGTCAGAGAAACCATCGAGCTTGGCCTGCTTCAGCATATCATCCGGCAGCTGCTGCCCAGCGTAGGTGCGGATGTTTTCTTCTTCTTCCACCAGTTCCTTCATCTGCTCCAGGAAATAGTGCTTGATCTTGGTCATCTCATAGAGCGTGTCGATGGAAGCACCCTTGCGCAGGGCTTCGTACAGGATGAACTGACGCTCGCTGGAAGGTGCGTGCAGCAAGCCCAGCAGCTCGTCCAGAGACAGGTCAGCGAAGTTTTTGGCGCCGCCCAGACCATAACGACCGATCTCCAGAGAACGGATCGCCTTCTGGAAGGCTTCCTTATAGGTCTTGCCGATGCTCATGACTTCACCGACAGCGCGCATCTGCGTGCCCAGCTTGTCCTCAGCACCCTTGAACTTTTCGAATGCCCAGCGGGCAAACTTCAGAACGACGTAATCCCCATCGGGGACGTATTTGTCCAGCGTACCGTACTTGCCGCAGGGGATCTCGTCCAGTGTCAGGCCGCAGGCCAGCATGGCGGAGACCAGAGCGATCGGGAAACCAGTCGCCTTGGAAGCCAGGGCAGAGGAGCGGGAGGTACGGGGGTTGATCTCGATGACGATGATACGGTCGGTGACCGGGTCATGGGCGAACTGTACATTGGTACCACCGATGACTTCGATGGCTTCGACGATGCGGTAGGCCTGCTCCTGCAGACGCTTCTGCACCTCTTCGGAAATGGTCAGCATTGGCGCTGCGCAGAAGGAGTCGCCGGTGTGGACACCCAGCGGATCGATGTTTTCGATGAAGCAGACGGTGATCATCTGGTTCTTCGCGTCACGAACGACCTCGAGCTCCAGCTCTTCCCAGCCGAGGACGGATTCTTCGACCAGGACCTGGCCGACCAGACTGGCCTGCAGGCCGCGGGCACAGACTGTTCGCAGTTCTTCTACGTTATAGACCAGACCGCCGCCGGCACCGCCCATGGTATAGGCAGGTCTGAGGACGACAGGGTATCCCAGCTTCTGAGCGATCGCTTCCGCCTCGGCCACCGAATAGGCGACCTCGCTGCGGGCCATCTCAATGCCCAGAGCATTCATGGTGTTTTTGAATTCGATACGGTCTTCACCGCGCTCGATCGCGTCGACCTGCACGCCGATGACCTGCACGCCGTACTTGTCAAGAACGCCCGCTTTGTATAATTCTGAGCATAAATTAAGCCCTGACTGGCCTCCTAAATTGGGAAGCAAAGCATCAGGACGTTCTTTTTCGATGATTTGCGTCAAACGCTCCAGGTTGAGCGGCTCGATGTAAGTGATATCCGCGGTTTCCGGATCGGTCATAATAGTAGCAGGATTGGAATTGACGAGAACGATCTCATAGCCGAGACTACGCAGAGCCTTGCAGGCCTGTGTCCCGGAATAGTCAAATTCGCACGCCTGTCCGATGATGATCGGGCCGGATCCAATGATCAGAACTTTGTGGATGTCAGTACGCTTCATAAGCACTCCTTACTCGGGTTGCATAAATATAAAATTATGCAGTTCAAAATACATTATCTTGATTAATGATACCACAAGAGCAGGGCTTCGACAAGATGCTTTTATTGACAATTCTTCTTTTCAATGTTATAGTTTTTCTGCACGAAATGACAAAACAGAAAGGCAGATATAGATATGTGCGGTTATGCAGGTTTTTTTGGAACGGGGCAATATGACCGGAATCAGGTCCTGGAGCAGATGAGTGAGATCATCGCGCACCGTGGTCCGGACAGCGCCGGTTCCTTTGTGGATGATTATGTGGCTTTAGGATTCAGACGCCTGAGCATCATCGATCTTGCGGGCGGTTCTCAGCCCATCCACAGCGCGGATGGTCGCTATGTGATCGTCTTCAATGGCGAGATCTACAACTATCGGGAGATCCGCAAAGAACTGATCGAGCAGTACGGTCGGACATTCCGGACGGATTCTGATACCGAGGTCATCCTGCAGGCATACCAGGTCTTTGGCAATGAGACTGCCAGCCGGCTGCGTGGCATGTTCTCCTTCATCATCTACGATAAGGAGCGTCATACCTTGTACGGAGCCCGGGACTATTTTGGTATCAAACCGTTGTATTACGGTAAAATGAACGATACATTGTTCTTCGGTTCGGAGATCAAATCCTTCCTGCCGCATCCGGCCTTCCGCAAGGAGATCAACCACGAAGCAGTCAAAATGTATCTGATCTTCCAGTATTCCGCTTTGCCGGAGACCTTGTTCAAGGGCATCTTCAAGCTGACGCCCGGCAGCTACTTTACCTACGAGGACGGCGTTTTCACGCAGACCAAGTATTTCGATCCTACCTATGAAACCACCCAGCGGACGCTGGAAGAAACCGTCGCCGCCATCGACAAGACAGTCCTGGATTCCGTGGAATACCACCAGATCGCTGACGTTGAAGTGGGTAGCTTCCTGTCCGCCGGTGTAGACTCCAGTTATATCGCTTCCACCGTCAAACCCATGAAGACCTATACCGTTGGCTTTGGTGTCGGCGGCTTCGATGAGACCACCTACGCGAGAGATCTCAGCGAGATCCTGCATATGAAGCATGCCAGCAAGATGATCTCTGCGGATGAATTCTTCGATATCCTGCCGCAGGTGCAGTACCATTCGGATGAGCCCCATGCGAACCTGTCCGCGGTACCGTTGTGGTTCCTGGCGGAACTGGCGGCGAAGGATGTCAAGGTCGTCCTGTCCGGAGAGGGTGCGGATGAAATGTTCGGCGGATACGAATTCTACATCCCCAGCAAGGGTGGCAACCGTTACCAGAAGATCGTTCCTTATCCGGTGCGCAAGGCTCTGGCCAAGGCAGCTTCCAAACTGCCGCATTTCAAGGGGCAGGCCTTCCTGCAGCGTAATGTGGAGGATCTGAAGAATTCTTATATCGGTCAGGCCTTCATCATGGACAATGAACAGGCCGACCAGCTTCTGAAGCCCGCCTACAAGAGCAAGATGCGCTATCAGGATGTCACGCGTCCGTACTTCGACAAGGTCAAGGATTGTGACCAGTCCCGTCAGATGATGTTCCTGGATATGCACCTTTGGCTGCCAAACGATATCCTTCTGAAGGCAGACAAGATGACCATGGCCCATTCTCTGGAACTGCGTGTTCCTTATCTGGACCGGGAGGTCTGGAAACTGGCCCGTACCATCGACACCAAGTATGAAATCGAAGGTATGACCACGAAGAAGGCCTTCCGCAAGGCTGCGCTTTCCCATATCCCGAAGGAGTGGGCACGCCGCAAGAAGCTGGGCTTCCTCGTACCGTTCCGCGTCTGGATCACAGAAGAAAAGTATTATACCCGCGTGAAGGACTACATCAACCAGGATTGGTGTGCGGAATTCTTCGACATCGATCTGCTCAATACCTGGCTGGACGAGCATTATCATAAGAAAGCCAATCATGCCCGCAAGATCTACACCGTGTATTCCTTCCTGCTGTGGTATGAACAGTATTTCATCAAACGCTAAAATTACAAGGGGGCAGAGTATGCTCCCTTGTTTTGATTTTCAGGAGGTATCCCTATGCAGCACTTCAAGTTCGTCATTCTGGGAGCGGCGAAGATCGCCCCGAAATTCATCGAGGCGGCCCGGCTGGTCCCCCAGGTAGAGATCGCGGCGGTGGCCAGTAAAAGTAAGCAGCGGGCTGAGCAGATGGCAGACAAGTTCCAGATCCCCAAAGCCTACGATGATTATGAGACCATGCTGGTGGAGGAGCGACCGGACGCGGCCTACATCTGCGTCACACCCAATGATCATTTTCGGCTGACGATGCTCTGCATCCGCCATCATATCCCGGTGCTTTGTGAAAAGGCCATGTTCCAGAACAGCCAGGAAGCGCTGGATGCCTTTGCCGCGGCAAAGGAGGCAGGTGTCTTCGTGATGGAGGCCATGTGGAGCCGATTCCTGCCGCCTACACAGAAACTGAAAAGCTGGCTTGCGCAAGGGATCATCGGCCGGCCGGAGACTGTCCACACCACCTTGGGTTTCCGTGCAGATCCAGATCCGGAGAACCGGTATATGAACCCGAAACTGGGCGGCGGCGCGGCCAAGGATCTGACGGTCTATACCTATGAGCAAACGGTCTACATCATCGGAGAACCGGTCGTCCATGTGCAGGCAGATGCCCTGTGGGGCCCCAGCGGTGTCGATATGACGGACCACGTCTACGTGCGCTTCCCCGAGACGATCGCGGAACTGGTCTCATCCTTTGCGGCACAGCTGTCCAACAAGATCGAGATCCGGGGCCCGAAGGGCTACATGGTCATGCCGGACGTCAACATGCCGACGGAGTGCACATTGTACCGCACAGATGGTACGGTGGTGGAATCCTTCACCGATACCGAAACGAAGAATGGTTTTACCTACGAGATCGAAGAGGTCGTACGCTGCGTGCGGCAAGGACTTCTGGAGAGCCCGGTCGTACCGTGGCAGACCACCATCGACTGCGCCAGAGTCTTCGATCAGATCGACGCGACGAAATAAAAAAAGAACGGGTGCATACATTTCATGCACTCGTTCTTGTGTTTTTGCACTTCTTATTCCGCCTGTGCGATCTCGATATGCTCGATGACCACATCGGTCACCGGCTTGTCATTGCTGTCGGTCTCCACCGCGGCGATCTGGTCGACCACGTCCATACCTTCATAGACCTGGCCGAAGACGGTGTGTGCCTGGTACAGCCAGGGGGTACCGCCATTTTCTTTGAAAAGCTTTTTCTGCGCATCGTTCAGACCGAACTGGTCCAGATAGGCTTCATAGGTCTGGGCCGTCTGGACGATGAAAAACTGAGAACCATTGGTATTTGCACCGCTGTTGGCCATGCAGAGGGCACCGCGGATCGGGACCAGATCGGTGAACTCATCCTCAAAAGAGCCGCCCCAGACGCTTTCGCCGCCGGAGCCGGTGCCTGTCGGATCGCCACCCTGGATCATGAAGTCATTCATGACACGGTGGAAGGTGACACCATCATAATAGCCCTGTTTTGCCAGTTCGGTGAAATTTTCCACGGCCTTCGGTGCCTTGTCGGGGAAGAGCCGCATCTTGATGTCGCCAAAACCCTGGACGGTCATGGTGACGATGGTATCGCCGGAGGCGGGAGCAGCAAGCTGCTCTGCATCAGCCTCTTCAGAGGCCAGATCTACGGGTGCAGTCATATCAACGACCGGCTGAGCAGGTTTGGCCTTGCAGGCACAAAGCATGAACGCGGTCAGGATCAGAAGAATGGATATGCGTTTCATAAGAACTCCTTTTTATTTGTAGTCGACTTATTATAATCCATGCATGGAAGGATTGCAATAGACGGAAAATTCCTTTATAATAGAGAACATGATGAAAAAAAGTATTTATATTTCAGACTTGGACGGTACGCTTCTGGAACCGGATGCCACGCTTTCGGAAGAAACGGCCGAAAGGCTCAATGCGCTGATCGGTCGGGGCGTCGCTTTTTCAGCGGCCACGGCCCGCACCTGGGCCACAGTACAGTACCTGCTCAAGGATGTGCGGCTCGAGCAGCCGGTCATCCTGATGAACGGTGTCTGCCTGTACCATCCGGTCGAGCAACGGTATCTTAAGATCAGTCCGATCCCTGTACCAGCGCTGCTGCGTTTATTCGACGCGATGGAAGCGGAAGATGTACATGGTTTCCTCTATCGGATCCGGAACGACCAGCTGCTGACCTTCTACGACCGCATCACCAACCAGCCGATGCAGGAGTTCATGGAGGAGCGGCAGCAGAAGTTCAACAAGGTCTTTCTGCAGTGTGCGGATCTTCGTACAGAGGCATCGGAGGATATCGTCTATCTGTCGATCATCAATGTCCCAGAGCATCTGGATCCGGTGTATGAGCGGATCAAGGACGATCCGGATCTGCATATCGAGTATTATAAGGATATCTACGACGAGGGCTACTGGTACCTGGAAGTCAGTGCCGCAGCGGCTTCCAAGGCGGCTGCCGTCCGCTGGCTGAAGGAATATGGCCAGTATGATGAACTGGTCGTCTTCGGTGACAACATGAATGATCTGTCCATGTTTTCGGTGGCGGACAGGGCCTATGCCGTCGCGAATGCCGTGCCTGCCGTCAAGGAACGGGCAGACCGGGTGATCGGGGCCAATACGGCCTGCGGTGTACCGGCTTTCATCGAACAGGAACTGGAGGAGGCAGCCCATGGGACGGTTTGACGGATATTTGTTCCTCTCCGATATGGACGGAACGCTGACCTACCAGGATCAGGTCTCTCCGGAGAATCAGGCCGCCATCCGGTTTTTCCAGGAAGAGGGCGGGATCTTCACCATCGCCACGGGTCGGCCGCCCATGTACATCCGGCATTTTCTGGATCAGGTCCAGCCAAATACCTATGTCGTTGCGGTCAACGGTACGGTCATCTACGATCTGGAAAACGACAAGGCCGTCTGGACGGACAGCCTTCCGATGGACGTGGTCGATGTGGTCGAATATGCGCAGGCACATCATCCACAGGCCATGGAGATCCATATCACCAATTCATTTGATGCCTATTCCGTCCGGTTCGATCTGAAAAAGGATGGAGATTTCAGAAAGTTCGCGTCTCAGGTCCCCGGACCCTGGTACAAGCTGATCATCATCGAAAAGGCAGACCGGTCCAAGGAAGGCCTGGATGACTTGATCGCGCATTTCGGCCACCGGTTCCGCTTCGAACGCAGCTGGCCGGAGGGCATCGAGGTGCATTCCCTGGGCAGCGGCAAGGACGTCTGCATCCATAAACTGAAGGAACTTATTCCTTCGGTGCATACGGTGCTGGCCGCCGGTGATTATGAAAATGATATAGCAATGATCCAGGCAGCAGACATCGGCTATGCCATGGGAAACGCGCTTGAACATGTGCAAAAGGCAGCAGACCGCGTGGCGCC
>CADBPG010000228.1 GCA_902796435.1 uncultured Eubacteriales bacterium
GCCGTATTCTTCCTTCCATGCCCAGGCACGCTTCAGGAAACCTTCGCGGCCCAGCACTTCTTTACCGGAGATGCCTTCTTTTTTCAGTTGCTCGATGACTTTGACCTCGGTGGCGATGCTGGCATGGTCGGTACCCGGCTGCCAGAGCGCGTTATATCCCTGCATGCGCTTGAAGCGGATGAGGATATCCTGCATCGTGTTGTCCAGGGCGTGGCCCATGTGCAGCTGGCCGGTCACGTTGGGTGGCGGCATCACGATGGTAAAGGGTTTTTTCGCAGGATCCGGATCGGCACGGAAGTAGCCTTTCGCTTCCCAGTCGGCATACAGCCGCTCTTCCACGTCCTTCGGATCATAGGTGGTAGGTAAGTTTCTCATGATTTCATTTCTCCTCATTGATGGTCAAAGATGTAAGCAGTGCTTCTAAAGAGTCATCGTCCTGCTGCTGTGTGAAGTCACAGCAGGCGATCTGAAATATGAACTCATCATGCGGGACCAGCGCCAGCTGGATCAGGCATGTAGTTTCATCGTTGCTGATGCGGTAGGCCACCGTCAGCGCGTCGACCGATCCATAGTGGCGGATGCGGGCGTTCTGCTCCACGTCGGCATAGAGGCCGGCCTGGTTTTTGATGGTACGGGTCATACCGTTCAAGTCTTCCATGGCGGCTTCCAGGTCCTCCGCTGTAACTGTATCCCCGGTGGTGTAGCAGCTGATGGTCAGATAATCGACCGTGCCCTGCTCCCGGGTGGGCGAAGCCAGGACCTTCATGACCTGGGCTGTCGTCTTGAATCCAAAGAGGCTGGTGCCGCTGTTGATGGACTGGGCCATGGAATCGGCATCGTCCTCGTTCCAACCGGCCTCGAACCGGAAGGACAGCGGGTCTGCCTCATAGGTGCCCCAGCTGGCCGGTACCTTGACGCTGGCATCGGTGTAGCCACCGCAGCCAGTCAGCAAGAGGACCACTGCCATGAGCGCCACGATCAGCCGCACACCTCTTATCTGTATTCGGAATGCCATTGATCCCCCTCCTCGAGCCGCAGGAATTCACTGATATCCGGCCGTTCCATGGCCATCAGCTGGTCTTCCAGATCCTCGACCAGATTCAGGTCCTTAAGATCGTTTCTGTCATACCAGGCATTGTGGCCTTCTTCGGAATCCCTCAGGGTCCCGGTAAAGGTGTGGGCGGTAAACAGAAAGACCAGATATCTCTCTCCTGCTCCATTTTGGAACTGTTTGACGCAGCTGAGCCTGGGATCCAGGACCGTCAGGCCCGTTTCCTCCTGCATCTCGCGGACGACGGCATCTACGATGGATTCTCCTGCTTCCAGATGGCCGCCGGGCAGGCAGAGCCCCGCCCAGTCCCGATATTTACTCTGCTGCAGCAGGATCCTGGCTCCGTCGTATAAAGCACAGCCTACTGTCAGCTCTGTCATTTCACTTTTATGCGACATAGGATCATCCTCACAGTGCAAACGTCCTGCAGACGATGGTCTCCCGGTTGTAGGTATAGGAGACGTACAGTTTGCCCTCATTGTACAGCAGGGAAGGATAGGAGTACTCGCCCGGCTTGTCCTCCAGCGTAAAGGCGGTGGTGAAGGTCTTACCGTTGTCCTCGGAAGTCATCAGGACCAGCGGCGTCCGGCTGCCCCAGTTCTCACTGACCGGGTTGCAGCACAGGACCATGCGGCCCAGGCCTAAGTTCACGATATCAAAGCCACTGTTGTTATTGGGGATCTGCGTCCGTTCTGGGGTGCTCCAGGTCCGTCCGTCCGAACTGTCGGACCGGTACAGCCAGCCTTCCGTACTGCGCATGAGCATGTGGTAGACACCCATCTCGCTCTCCCAGATGGCGGGCTGGATCAGACCGCGGCGCGCTTCCATAACGGGGCTGCCGCCTTCTGTCAGGTACAGGCCCGCGCTGCGGGTCCAGGTCTGGCCGTCATCCTCGGAAGTATCACAATAACTGACCCAGGGGCCGTCTTCCGTAGAAGCCCCGGCCAGGAGCCGGCCATCGGAAGCGATGCAGATCTTGGTCCGCACCGGGCCCATGTTGTCGATCTCCCGTACAGTTCCGTTGTTCAGATCCTTGACGTGGGTGTGCCAGGACGGGATCTGCATGCCGACTTTATAAAACAGCAACAGGTTGCCACCATATTGGAACAAAACCGGGTTCCAGTGGGCCGCTTCCTCGTCCTTGGCCACGATCTCCGGCGTCTGCCAGCGGAAACCGTCGAAGAAGGACTGCCAGATGGCCACGTCATCGGCACCTTCCCGGGTGCCGGCGAACCAGACCGCCGTCAGCGTACCGTCCGCCAGAAGCGCGATGTTAGAAGCATGGCAGCTGTCGAAGGGCATGGATCCAGGTGTAAAAATGAAGGGATCTCTCGTAAGTTCTTTCATCAGACGTTTCCTCCCTGCTCTTCTGCGATCCTGGCCTTGATATCGGTGCCCCGCTCCATGGCGGTGATACCGGTCCGGCACAGTTCCAGGATCTTGTACTGGCCCAGGATCTCCATGAACCCATCGATCTTGTCCGGCTCACCGGTCAGTTCCATGGTCATGGCACCGATGGACAGGTCGATGATCTTCGCCTTGTAGATGTTGGCGATCTCGTGGATGGCAGCACGGTTGG
Source organism: uncultured Eubacteriales bacterium (assembly GCA_902796435.1). Taxonomy (GTDB): domain Bacteria; phylum Bacillota; class Clostridia; order Lachnospirales; family Bianqueaceae; genus RUG159. Next base: position 2,631 of record CADBPG010000228.1, read on the forward strand.
TCTCATCCGCCTGCACCTTGATGAGCAAAAGTTCTCTGAGCACGCTCTGGGAAGGATCCAGCACGATGACCTTCCGGGTCGTTTTGAGTTTGCCTGTCTGGAGCAGGACCTGATCCAGGATCTGCGGATCCCCCTGGACAACGATGGTGATGCGGGAGATCAGCGGATTCTCCGTGGCGGAGACCGTCAAAGAATCGATATTGAAGCCTCTGCGGCCGAATAGCGAGGTGATCCTTGTCAGGACACCGGCGGTGTTGTCGACCAGAAGGCTCAGCACTTCTGTGTTTTTCTTCATGGTTCCTCTCCTTTACAGGGCTCTGCCGTCATGCCCTCCGCGGGCACCATCGGCAGGACGTCCAGATCACGGTCGATCGGACACTCGATCCAGACCGGGACGTCGGATCGGAGCGCTTCCGCAAAGGCCTGGCGGAAGCTTTCGATATCGGTACAACGGTAGCCCCGGGCACCGAAGCCTTCGGCGACCCGGACATAGTCTGTCTTGCGTTCCAGTTCTGTGGCGGAATACCGGCCCTGGTAAAACCACTCCTGCTGCTGCCGCACCATGCCCAGCGCCCGGTTGTTCAGGATCACCGTGATGATCGGAAGACCATAGGTGACCGCAGTGGCGGCCTCCACCATGTTCATGTGGAAGGAGCCGTCCCCGGTGATGTGGATGACCGGTCGGTCCGGGCAGGCACATTTGGCTCCGATGGCGGCGCCGTAGCCATAGCCCATGGCACCCAGACCGCCGCTGGTCAGAAACTGCCTGGGCCGTACGTGTTCCACATACTGTACCGCCCAGATCTGGTGCTGCCCCACGTCCGTCGTATAGATGGCTTCCGGACCTGCCAGGTCGCTGATGCATTTCAGGATCTGGCGGGGCGGAAAATTCTCCGGGACCAGCGCAGCTTCCTCTGTCATATATGTCTCGATCTGGCGCCGCCAGACCTTGTGTTCTTTCTTATAGACCATCGGCAGGAGCGCTTCCAGCACCTGCTTTGCGTCACCGATGACCCGATGGTCGACGGCCACGTTTTTATTGATCTCACTGGGATCGACATCGATCTGCAGCTTCTTCGCATTTTGAGCAAAGGTGCCGAAGTTCAGGGCGACCCGGTCAGAAAAGCGGGCGCCTACCGCGATCAGAAGATCCGCGTCTGCCGCCGTCCAGTTGGCCGTCTGCGTGCCGTGCATGCCGATCAACCCCAGGTTCAGAGGATCGTCCGTATCGATGGCACCCATGGCCATCAACGTCCATGCGGCGGGGATCCCGGCCTTGTGCATCAGTTCGGTCAATGCCTGTTCCGCGCCGGAAGCGACGATACCACCGCCACAGTAGATCATCGGGCGCTTCGCCTGGTTGATCATGGTGGCCGCTGTCTTAAGGTCCTGCAGCGACAGTGGTGCCGGTGTCGGATCTGCTGCCTTCTGCGGCGGCTCATATTCCACGACCTGCTGCATCACGTCCCGCGGGATATCCACAAGTACCGGGCCCTTACGCCCTTCCTGGGCATAATAGAAGGCCTCCCGCAGGATCCCAGCCAGCTCGGCCGCGTCCTGTACGATATAATTGTGCTTCGTGATCGGTAGGGTGATTCCCGCGATGTAGACCTCCTGGAAACTGTCCTTTCCGATCAGCGGCCGGCTGACATTGCCGGTGATGGCGACCATGGGCACAGAGTCCATGAAGGCTGCCGCGATCCCCGTGGTGAGATTCGTGGCGCCGGGGCCGCTGGTGGCCAGGACGACACCGGTCTTGCCGGTGGCCCGGGCATATCCATCCGCCGCATGGGCCGCACCCTGCTCGTGGGAGGTCAGAATGTGGCAGATCTCCTGGCGGTGCTCATACAGCGCGTCATACAGATCCAGCACCGCGCCGCCCGGATATCCAAACAACGTATCCACGCCCTGCTCCAGCAGGACACGGACGAAGATTTCCGCACCTCGTAATAACATGCCGTATGGTCACCTCCCTCAATGTGTGCATGCAAGCATGCCCTGTATTGGTGTAGTATTATTGTGATATACGCGTGGCTCCGCTTCGCTCTCGCCACGCTGAAACACTCGGACTCCCGCCGGCTCTTCGATCCGGCTTCATCCTCGTGTTTCGGCGGGTCCCATATGTGCATGTGTGCATGCAAGCATGCCCCCATGCCCGCATGGTCCCCTGTATATAACAAAAACCCTCATCTCTGAAAAGAGACAAGGGCCTGTAGACTCCTGCGGTACCACTCTTATTGCTGTGCCAAATTGAGCACAGCCACTCGTGTCGTACGTAACGGGTACGATGCGGCTGAAGCTGGTGTACGCCTGTTGCAGACACCTGACCTCAGCAGCTCCGGGGCGACCTTCCGCTCTCGTTCCGTACTGCCTCGCACCACCCGGCAGCTCTCTGGACGTACTGGAAAAGCGTACTCCTCCTCATCAAAGCTATTGAATGTAAAGATTATAATCGTTCCAGGCGCTTCTGTCAATCCACAAAATGTACAAGATTTGCGGACAGAAGGCCCTTTCTTCGCACTCAGTCTTTCTTGAGTGCCCAGAAGGCCACCGCGCTGGCCGCGGCAACGTTCAGGGAATCCACGCCATGCATCATCGGGATCTTGACCGTAAAATCACAGTCCGCGATCGTATCGTCCTTCAAGCCGTCGCCCTCTGTGCCCAGGATGATGGCCAGCCGGTCTGTCGCCTTAAGCGCCGGATCATCGATGGATACCGTATCATCCTTGAGCGCCATGGCCGCGGTTTTGAATCCATGCCGCCGCAGGACCTCCATGCCTTGATCAGGCCAGTCCTCCGGGACCTGCCCCAGAAACGTCCAGGGGATCTGGAAGACCGTACCCATGCTGACCCGCGCCGAACGCCGGTATAAAGGATCACAGCAGCCAGGCGTCAGCAGGACCGCATCCATGCCCAAAGCCGCAGCGGACCGGAAGATGGCGCCGATGTTCGTCGGGTTCATCACGTTCTCCAAAATCACGATGCGCTGCACCTTAGGATCTTGCAGGATCTCTTCCGGATCCGGCAAAGGCAGACGTTCCATCGCGCACAGGACACCACGGGTCATGGCGTAGCCGGTCAGTTCCTGCAGGACTTCCCGCTCCCCTGTGTAGACCGGAAGATCCTCCCATCGCGGGTCCTGCTCCAAATAGCGGAACAGGTCCTTGGCCTTGGTCTCCAGATGTTTGGTCTCCAACAGGATCGAGATGGGTCTGTGGCCCTTTTCCATCGCCCGTTCGATGACATACGGGCTCTCCGCGATGAAGAGCCCGCCGTCAGGTTCATAATAATGCAGAAGCTGCCGCTCCGTGAGCCGGGCGTAAACGTCCAGTTCAGGAGCGGACAGATCCTGTACCACTTGTATTCTCGGCATTTTACTTTGTCACTACCTCGATGCGGAAGGTGAAGCACTTGGGCTGATCCTTCAGATATAGTTTATACTTCGGCAGCGCCTCCGGTCCGCAGCTGGCGGAACCGATACCAGTCTGGGCCAGATCGATGTCGACGATGGTGCTGTCGATGTGCTCGAGCTGGTATTCATGCCAGGCAGCGGTCAGCTGTGCATCGGTATAATCATGCGCTGTGAAGGTAAACGGTGCGGAGACGGCGCTGAACTTCAGGCCGGTACCACGCTGATTGGTCACCGTCAGTTCGCGGACGTCGGTGCGGGCACCATTCTCCTGCATACGGGCATAGCTCGTGTGCAGGTCATCCACGTCTGCCTCGTACCAACCGATGTTGGAACCCCAGCAACGGTCCACATAGTTTTCTTCCGGACCACGGCCGAACCAGCCGACAGTCTCCATCGTCGGGTTGAGACCCATGGTCACGCCCAGACGCGGCCACCAGAATTCTTCCGTCGTCTTCGGATAGGTCAGCTCCTCGTAGGATGTGGTCACATCCACCTTGCCGTCGCCATAGACCGTGTAGGTCTGCACCGTATCCAGAACGACCGGGTTCGGATTGGCGCCCCAGCGCTGATGGAAGGTCAGGGTGATCTTGCCCGGCTCTTCGTTGATGACCGGATCCTCGATGTGACGCGGTACCAGGCGGTCCAGACCGCGGTTCAGCCACTTCATGGTCGCACCGTTGCCGAAGCCGGTATCGTTGTCCATCGGAGCTCTCCAGAAGTTCTGACGGATGGGCAAGGCCAGGTAATCACGACCGCTCTGCTTCCATTCCGCAAGCTCGCCGTGCAGCAGATCGAAGACCAGGGTGAAATCACGACCATCGATGATATAATCCAGGCCGTCACAGGTGCCCTTCAAAGGCTCCGTGGTCTCAGGCTCTTCGACTTCCAGGCCCTCGTTAAGGACGAACTGTTCAGAAGCGATCTCGAAGCCCGCGTCTGCCCAGTTGTTGCCCTGCTTCAGGGTGAAGGACAGGTTCAGGAATGCTTCTCCCTCAGGTGCGTCTACAGGCAAGGTGTAAGAAGCGGTGGTGCCCGGCTCCTGCGCGTCGATGTTGATCACACCCGATGCCAGGACTCTTGCATCCTGGACCAGTTCCCAATGACCGATCACTTCATCGGACAGGAAATTGTAATGGCTGATCACGTCGACCGTCAGCGGAGCTTCCGCGCTCAAGGCGAAGTACAGAGGCTGATAGGCTTTCTTCAGCTCGATCATGGCCGGATGCGGGGTCTTGTCAGAAGCGATCAGACCATCGTTGCAGAAGTTGCCGTTGGCGCCACGGACCTCGAAGGGCATACCATAGTCGTTGCCGCCGGCCCAATACATATCACCCTCGTCGGTATAGGCACGCAGACCGTGGTCCTGCCACTCCCAGACGCAGCCGCCCATCAGCTTGGGATATTTGTAGATCAGCTCCCAGTACTCCTTCAGGTTTCCGGGGCTGTTGCCCATGCTGTGGGCATATTCGCAGACGAAGAAGGGACGATCGTCCTCCCGGTTGGCGTAGCGCTCCAGGCTCGGCAGATCCGGATACATGACGGATTCGAAATCCACACAAGGATCCCAGGGGGTCTTCTCCCGAGCTTCCCGCATCGCGTACATCTTCTGCGGATCCTTCATGACTTCTTCGAAGTTGATCTCCGGCATCTCACGCGCGGCTTCGTAATGGACCAGACGGTCATCCAGAGCCTTGCAGGCCTTGGAGCCTGCCCGGTGGTTGTCACCAAAGCCGGACTCATTACCCAGAGACCAGGCAATGACGCTGGCGTGGTTGCGGTCACGATAGACCATGCGCTCGATGCGGTCGACATAGGCATACTGCCATGCCGGATCCTTGGAAAGCATGCTCCAGCTGATGGCGGTCATGCCGTGGCACTCGATATCCGCCTCGTCCAGCACGTACAGACCGAATTCATCCGCCAGATCGTAGAAATAGGAATCACTCGGATAGTGGCTGGTGCGCACGAAGTTGACGTTGTGGCGCTTCATCAGCAGCACGTCCTCCAGCAGCGCTTCCCGTCCGACGGCCCAGCCGGTGTCCGTATTGGTGTCATGATGGTTGACGCCGCGGGCTTTGATCGCCTTACCATTGACCAGGACTTCCACACCCTTCCGGCAGACCGTGCGGAAACCGACACGGACCGGAACGAAGGTCCCGTTCGCTTCCACGATGAGGGTGTACAGATACGGGTCCTCGGCACTCCACAGGTGGGCATCCTTAAGATCGATCTCGAAAGAGGTGCCTTCTGCTTCCGCGACCAGCTCGAATTCTGCATCATACAGGCGGGCAGAAACCTTGGTGTCGCCGCAGAGCTTGACCTGGGCGCACAGGTGGCCGTTCATATCAGCCTTGACATAAATATCCTCGATATAGGCATCCTTCTCGGTGGCCTGCAGGCTGACGTTGCGGAAGATACCGGACATATGATACATATCCTGGATCTCCAGATAGCTGCCATCGCAGAAACGCAGGACGGAGACCGCCAGCAGGTTTTCACCCGGACGGACCACGTCGGTGATGTCGAACTCAGCGCTCATGTGCGATCCCTTGGACAGACCGACTTCCTGACCGTTGACATATACGAAGAACATACTGCCCACGCCTTCGAAGTTGATGGTCACGCGCTTGCCTTCCATGGCCTTCGGCAGTACAAAGGTGCGGCGGTACAGACCGGTGTCATTGTCCTCCGCGACGAAGGGCGGCTCCACCGGGAACAGGTAGGGCGCGCCAGAGTAGGTCGGATTGCCGCCAAAGCCCTGCATCTGCCAGCAGCCCGGTACCGTGATCTTGGTCCAGGTCCCGTCCAGCACGTAATCTTCCTTGACATAGTCCGGATCCACACGCAGGGGCGTATCCACCAGGGTGAAGTCCCAGACACCGTTCAAAAGCTCATAATAAGCGGATTTTTCTTCCTGATATCCCAGGGCTTTGTCCTCGGATTCGTAATAGTAGAAACCTCCGCGCGCCGGTAAGCGGTTCTTATGCTGTACCGACGGATCTTCCCATACATGATACATATGTTTTTCCTCCTTACGGGAATTTTTCACATTATTTTCTGAGGAACTGCTCGTCCGACTCCGGTCCCTCGGCGGAGACATAGCGTTCTGCCACCATCCGCAGATCGTATTTCTCCCGCATTTCGGCCAGGGTCTGCATCATGGGGGAGGCATGGTGGACGTCCAGGGCCTCCTGGCTTTCCCAACTGTCGATCAGAAGGACAGTCTCCGGATCATCCATGGGGCAAAAGTACCGGTATTTCAGGTTGCCCTGCTCGGCACGGATCTTGGTCGCGGTCCCACTGGATTCCATCTCTTCTACGAACTTGCGGGCCGCTCCGTTCTTACCGGTATAGTACAGGTTGACTGTGATGCTCATGACACAAAACTCCCTTCCTCCAGTATTTTCAGGATCTCTCTGTGATCCCGGATCTTAAGCGCCGCTTCTCTTGCCTCGGGGTCCACATGGTTCCAGGGCTTTTCCTTGCCCACGTACCACAGTGCGTGCATGCCCGAAGCCCGGGCGCCAACATAATCGAACTGATAATTGTCCCCGACGAACAGGCACTCCTCCGGCTTACATCCGGCCTTGTACAGGACCCGGTCGAAGAAGCGGGCATCCGGCTTATCGAAGAAACTTTCCTCGCTGACCGTGACGAAATCCAGATAGGGCCCCAATCCCAGCCGGTCCAGCTTACGGTACTGGATGCGGGAGGTCATATTGCTGCCGATGCCGATGCGCAGGCCCTTTTCCTTTAAGGCCTGCATGACCTCGTGGATGTGGGGCGCCGCCTCCATGTTGTCCAGGATGGTATTCCAGTAGATATCGTATAACTCGATGACATGAGGAAACAGCGGAAGGTCCATCTGCTCCAGCATGTGGGCGATCCGCAGGGTCCGACTGTGGCAGGTGGCCACAGTCACGCCGTCGGTCATCAAAGCCTTGATGTCCTCGGGCATATATTCGTTGATGGCCTGATAGGAAGGCTTGAAAGCTTCGGCAAACCGCTCTGTCCCTCCGCCGAAGCGCTCGTCACAGGAGCGGCACATGGCGGCAAAGGCCAGTTTGTCTGCCTGATGAAAATCATATAATGTATCGTCCAGATCGTAGATCACGGTACGGATCATTTGCATACCTCTTCTTGTCATTTGATTATTTTTATTGTACAATAATCGGGAAGAATTATCAACAGAAGCTTTCCGGATGTTTTCCATTAAGGAGGTGGCCAGATGGATCCATATCAGGAACAGATCAACGCTTTTTGCAAGCGGCTTGCGGCCGTGCGCACCACACAAGGGATCTCTGCGGAGCAGCTGAGCCTGGACCTGGGCCAGGACAAAGGCTATATCGCCGCTATTGAAAGTGGTGCACAGGTACCCACACTGGAGGCCGTCTTTGCGATCTGCCAGCGGCTTTCCATCGCGCCAGCCCTGCTCTTTGCGGACGAAACCCCTCTGGCCGCGCAGATCCTGGCCCTGCCGGAGGACCAGCGTGCCCAGGTCGCAGAAGCCCTGCGCACGCTTCTGGACCAGGCTTGAACCTGTAAAAAAGCAAAGCCCCTGTTCATGCCAAAAAGCATGGACAAGGGCTTTTTCTTTTGCTGCAAGATCAGAATCCGGCTTCCCAGTCGAATTTGCGGTCTCTCCAGTAGTATTCCTTATCGTGCTGTCCCAGAGGTCTGAGCACCTTGCAGGGCACGCCGACCGCCAGCACATTTTCCGGAATGTCCCGGGTCACGACACTGCCCGCACCGATGACCGCATTGTCACCGATGTTGACGCCAGGCAGGATCACGGTGTTCGCGCCGATCCAGACATTGTTGCCGATGTGGATCGGGATGGAATAATGGGTGCCCATCAGGCGGATCTCCGCGTCCATGGGATGGCCCGTCACCGCGATGGTCACGTTCGGGCCGATCATGACATGATCCCCGATCCAGACTTCTCCGTCATCGACGATGGAGAGGTTGAAGTTGGAATAGAAACCTTCGCCCAGGTGGACGTTCGTACCGTAGGACATGTGCACCGGGGATTCCATCCAGAACCGCTCTCCATGGCTGCCCAGGATCGAATCCATGATCTCCCGCTTTCTGGCCACGTCGGTGGGCCGGGTGTTGTTATAATCGAACAGTTTTTCCTTGCATTCCTGACGCTGCCGGAACAGTTCCTGCTCCAGCGCCTGGTCGACCGGATCGGTATGGCGCCATTCTGTAAAGACCATACCGGCTTTCATCTTTTCTTCTAATGTCATACTTTACCCCAGAAATTTGAAGACCTTCTCCCAATACGGGATCAGCACTTCAGAATCCGTCATATACAGTTCATGCTTCATGCCCGGGACCTTGTACAGTTCGCAGTGCGGCGTGCGGCTGGCGAACAGATCCTGAGATTCGTTCTTGACGACCGTGTCGGCACCGGCCTGGCACAGCAGGACCGGGATGGTGATCCGGCCGGTCCAATGCTTGGAGGTGACCCGCTTGGTGGCCTTGACCGACTCCTTGCCCCAGTTGATGGAAGGCGCCTGGGTCTGCAGCAGTTCGTCCGCAAGACGCTTTTTATGATAGTACAGGTACCGGCATTCGGAAGAATCACAGCTGTTTTCGAAATCAGGTTCCGTGGCGAAACCCGCCTGCGGATTCATGGGCAGGACCTTTTTCGCACCCATACCCTTGAGGGAGGCCACCGCATAGACGACCGGTGTGGGGATCTTGCCGAAGCCTAAGCCCAGCATGGGGGAAGACAGGACCGCCTTATTGAACAGTTCCGGATAATCCTCGATGATCCAGGCACCTACACAACCGCCCATGGAATGGCAGTACAGGTACAGGGGCAGGCTGCCCGTAGCCGGCTTGACGACCGTATCGACCAGGTGCTTTAAGTCCAGTACATAATCGCGGAAATGCTCCACATGTACCACCAGCAGATCCTGGTTGTGGCGGTAGGACCGCCCATGGCCCCGGTGGTCGATGCCGAAGACCTCGTACCCGGCCTGCAGCATGTAGTAGATGGACTCGTAGAACTTCTTGACAGATTCCGTGAACCCGTGGCTGATCACGATCACGCCCTTGGGGGTTTCCGTGGTGAAATGCTCGTAGTAGATGGGCTGTCCGGGCACCCGTTCGTCATAGCCTTCCGTCCGTCGTTCTGCCAGATAAGGCTCGACGACTGTCTGCATGACTTCTTCATAATTTTCTTCTGTGATCCAACGCATGACAAGCACGCTCCTTTTTTGATATTATCGTTAGTATATCATAAAAACCTCCGACGGCAAACCATTTTTTAGTTGCCTGTCCCGTCGGGATTTGCTATAATCAAATGCACATGGATATCTTTTGACGCGGTATAAACCTTTTGCGTCTGGAAGGAAGCATAATTATGGAAACCACATTAAAGCTTTATAATACACTCGACAACAAGATCGCCCCCTTCGTGCCCAACGAACCGGGCAAAGTACGCATGTATACCTGCGGCCCCACCGTCTATCATTTCGCGCACATCGGTAACCTGCGCAGCTATATCATGGAGGATGTCCTTGAAAAGTTCCTCCGCTACATCGGTTATGACGTGGACCGCGTCATGAACATCACCGACGTGGGCCATCTGTCCAGCGATGCGGACACCGGCGAGGATAAGATGCTCAAGGGTGCCAAACGTGAGCACAAGACCGTCATGGAGATCGCGCAGATGTACACCGATGCCTTCTTCTCTGACTGCGCCAAGCTCAACATCCGCAAGCCGGACACCGTTGTGCCCGCCACCTCCATGATCGATGACTTCATCCACATGGTCCAGGTCCTGATGGACAAGGGCTACGCCTACTTTGCGGAAGGCAACGTTTATTTTGACACCTCTAAGCTGGAGAACTACTATACGCTGACCAACCACAACCAGGAGGACCTGAACGTGGGCGTGCGTGAAGGCGTTGAGGAAGATACGGCCAAGCGCAACAAGACCGACTTCGTCCTGTGGTTCACCAAGTCCAAGTTCGAGGATCAGGCCCTGAAATGGGACAGCCCCTGGGGCGTCGGCTATCCGGGCTGGCACATCGAGTGCTCCTGCATCTCCATCAAGAACCTGGGCGAGTACCTGGACATCCATTGCGGCGGTGTGGACAACATCTTCCCCCACCACACCAATGAGATCGCGCAGAGCGAGGCCTATCTGGGTCACAAATGGTGCAACTACTGGTTCCACGTCACCCACCTCAATGATGAGACCGGCAAAATGAGCAAGTCCAAGGGCGAGTTCCTGACCGTCTCCCTGCTGGAGGAAAAGGGCTACGATCCCATCGTATACCGTCTGTTCTGCCTGCAGTCCCATTACCGTAAACCGCTGCTGTTCACCTGGGACGTGCTGGACAACGCCAAGAACGCTTACGACAAGCTGATCAAACGCATCCGCGCTCTGGATAAAGAAGGTGCTGTCGATGCGGCGGCGCTGGAAGAATGGCGCACCAAGTTCGCCGAAGCAGTCGCTCAGGACATCAATACTTCTTCCGGACTGACCGTCCTGTATGATGTACTCAAGGCCGACCTGAACGGTGCCACCAAGCGTGCCATCATCGATGATTTCGACCAGGTCCTTTCCCTGAACCTGCTTCAGGCGGCGGATACTGTTCCGGAAGAGCCTGCCGCGGATGACGCTCTGGTCGCCTGGATCGAGGAGCGCATCGAAGCCCGCAAGGCCGCCAAGAAGGCCAAGGATTTTGCCCAGGCCGACGCGATCCGCGCGGAACTGGCCGCAAAGGGCGTCACCATCAAGGATACCCGCGAAGGCACCTTGTGGGAACTAAACTGAAATAAAAGAAAAGCTGCTCATAGAGCAGCTTTATTTTTGTCTCAGAACGACGATCCCTAGGGCGGGAACCGTCAGTTTTGTGCCTTTGAGCACAGCCTTGTCTGACGCGGATGCCAGAACACTGGCGATCTGCTTGTACGGGCTTTCTTTCAGGTCCACAGTCTGCGCTTCCTCAGCTGTGTTGATGAACACAAGGACCGGTTCCATTCCTTCTTTCTCCCGGGTGAAGGCGCAGATCGTATCACTGCACCACTCCTCCTGGGGAACGGTAGCGCCACGAGCGATCACCGGAATTGCCTTCCGTGTCCGAATGGCCGCCCGGCAATAGTTCAGGATCGAATCCGGATCCTCCAGCTGCTCCTGGACAGAGTCGAACTTCTGGTCAAAAGAGTCCATATCCGGCGGGCCGGAGCACATGCCCTTTTCCGTGGGATCGGCGGACCAGTACATTGGCGCCCGCTTGTTCTCATCCTTGCCGGAGCCCTTCATACCGATCTCTTCACCATAATAGGTAAAGGCATTGCCGGTCATCATCAGGTTCAGGCCCAGGGCCAGCTTGGTGCGTCCGCCCTTGTCGTACCCGAAGTAGCCGGCGCCGCGCGCCATGTCGTGGTTCGTGTAGAAGGGGGCATTTACCGCCTGCGGACTGATCGACCGATAGAGTTCTTCCTCGCTCCGAAGGTCTTCCGCAAGCTTGGCGGCGCTGCGGTTGCCCATCGCCACCTGGGTGATCACTCCGCTGTCACCGGCGAACCGGAAATCAAACAGAGAGTCGATCCCGCTTTCATAATAGCGGCTGTAGACGGACTGGTCCGTCCACACTTCGCCTACCAGATACGCCTCCGGGTCGATCGAACGGACGGTCTCCGTCAGCCACCGGGTAAAATCGATACTGGCATTCATATCATCGGTATAATAGGAAGTCAGCGCGTCCAGCCGGAACCCGTCGACCCCTTTGTCCAGCCAGAACCGGAAGATGTCCGTAAGCTCTGTGCGCACAGCCTCTGAATCCAGGTTCAGATCCGGCATGCCTTCCCAGAATCGGGCTTCGTAATACCAGTTTGTGCCTTCCAGTGCCGCGTACCCATTCTGATACTCCCTGGAGAAATGATAGTAATCGAAGTACGGGCAGTACTCCACCGATGGCTCCCAGTCCGGCGGCAGTTCCCGCAGATAGGCGGCTGCCTGCTGGAACCACGGATGTTCGACGGACGTATGGTTGACCGCCAGATCCAGGATCCAACGGATGCCTTTCTCATGGCAGGCGGCAAGCAGCGATTCAAAATCCTCCATCGTGCCGAACTGCGGATCGATGGCCATATAGTCCGTCGCGTCGTACTTATGATAGGTCGGGGACGGGAAGACCGGCGTCGTCCAGATCTGGTCGAAACCCATAGTTTCTCCGATATAGTCCAGCTTCTCTTCGATGCCCTTCAGGTCTCCGATACCGTCGCCGTTACTGTCACAGAAGGAATACACAAAGATCTCATAGCTCGTACGATACTTGTCGTCCGGGCTGTTTTCCGTTAAAGAAGCAGCGGCCTCATCCATCCGGACC
>CADBPG010000229.1 GCA_902796435.1 uncultured Eubacteriales bacterium
CCGGGCGATGGTCAGGATCCAGGCCATGGGCTTGCCCTGCGGCCGGTACAGATGTGCGGCAGACCGGATCTTCAGAAATGTATCCTGAACCACGTCCTCCGCGTCATCCTTATCATGGAGGATCGAAAGCGCATAGGTATAGACCGCGGCAGACGCCTGGTCATACAATTGCGCGAAAGCATCCATGTCCTCCTGCGCGGTCTTCAGGATCAGCTGTTCATCTAAAGGCTTCATGGGCCTATCCTTTCTTGCCCCGGTGTGATCTGGCTGCGCATGCTCAGCCTCCAGGGAGATCGCTTCCATCATAGGCACACCCCCCCTTTCTGCATGGTTTCGAAATCGCCGAAGGCGATTTGGCATGCGCCTCATGCATCATGTTTTCACAAATTAGTGAAGGCGCATGTCCCCTCTCCGCATGGTTGTTTACCTAAATAATGCAGAAGGGAAGGCTTTTATTGCATTATAGCACACGATTCATAAAATGTTTACAAATTTAATTAGCACTCGCTATTGACATTGGCTAACAATTGTATTATTATATACATAATCAATCGAGCAAATTACAACATCGATTGAAGTAATCACAAAATCATTTATGGAGGGATCAGTTATGTTAATGCCTACTCTGTTCAGAAATAATTCTTTTGAGGACCTGTTCGATGACTTTTTCAACGCGCCGATGCGCACGCGCAATGTTGCTATGAACGCGGATGTGCAGGAGTTTGACGATCATTATGAGATCGACCTGCAGCTGCCGGGCTACACCAAGGAGGACATCAAGGCCGACTTGAAAAACGGGTATCTGACGGTCAGCGCCGTGAAGAACGAGAACAACGAAGAAAAGAAGGAAGGCCGCTATCTGCGCCGGGAATGCTACTACGGCCAGATGCAGCGCAGCTTCTATGTGGGTGACCAGACCGAATACGAGGATATCCACGCAGGCTTCGAAAACGGTATCCTGAAGCTTTCCATCGCCAAGAAGGACAAGAAGCCGGAAATAGAAGAGAAGAAATATATCAACATCGAGTAATTATCTCCCGCATGTAGCAAAAAGGCCGCACAACACCATGTGCGGTCTTTTTCTGTGCGGTGCATATGCCCCTTGACTTTATCTTCCGAATCGCATAAGATGCCATTGAAACCCCAGAAAGGAGACCGACATGCGCATCATCGACAGCTGTGCCGCCTGCCTGTATGACAAGCAAGAGAAAAAATGCAAGGATCCAGCCTATCTGCAGGAGATCCGGGCACTTTTGGACAACCGGCATCCGGAGGATACTTCCCCCTATATGGTATATCAGTTCGCGCTGGCCTATGAAAGGCGCTTCGGCAAGTCCGCCTATTACGGACCGATCAAAAAGCGCTACAACGATCTGGTCCTGTCGATGGAGAAAGAGTTGGAACAAAGGATCCTTAAGGCCGATGACCCGCTGGCCTCTGCCCTCGCCTGTGCCCGCATCGGAAATTATATCGATTTCGGCGCCATGAATGAGGTGGACAACGCGGTCTTTCTCCAACTGTTCGAGAACGCGTCCCTGAGCTCCGCGGACCAGGCGGCCTACACCGCCTTCCTCGATGCCTGCCGAAAAGCCCGCACCTTCCTCCTGATCACCGACAACTGTGGCGAGATCGTGCTGGATAAACTGTTCCTGCGCCAGTTGAAGGCCCGCTTCCCCCAGCTGCAGATCCAGGCACTGGTCCGGGGTGCGGAAGTCCTGAACGATGCCACCCCGGAGGATGCCCACTACACCGGTCTGGACCAGGAAGCGCAGATTCTTTCCAATGGCAAGCCCCTGGCAGGCACCATCTACACGCTCCTGCCCGAGGATGCAAAAGCATCCATCGATGGCGCAGACGTCATCCTGGCCAAGGGCCAGGGCAATTACGAGTCCCTGTCCCAGCAAGGCGGCGGCCTACCTCCGAAGCACATGTTTTACGCTTTTCTATGCAAGTGTAATCTTTTCACCGACCGATTTCACGTACCGCCCTTGACCGGGATCTTCGTGGAAGAAGATCTGCACTGACGATAAAAGGACGTGTGAAAAACGATGAACATCGTTTTCACGCGTCCTTTTTTAAGTTTACTCTTTTCCTGTCCAGCAGTAGGTGCAGATCTCGTCCTCAGGGACCTGTACCGAGCGGGACACCATTTCCACGCTGGGATAGGCCAGACTGGTGAACTTCAGCTTTTCGCGGATCCGCTCCACCATCGCCGCGTGTTCCGGCGTGGAGGCATCGGCGTAGACATGTACGCGCTCGTCCGATGGTACGCAGCCTTCCAGCTCCACGATGCAGCGGCGGGCGATCAGATCCATGTCCGAGGTGGATCTGGAGAAATTCAGGTACTTGCAGCCATACATGACCGGCGGGCAGGCCGGACGTACGTGGACCTCGCGGGCGCCGCTTTCATAGAGGAAATCAACGGTCTCGCCCATCTGGGTGCCGCGGACGATGGAGTCATCCACCAGCAGCAGGCTCTTGTCACGGATCAGTTCATCGATGGCGATGAGCTTCATATGCGCCACCTGATTGCGCATGTTCTGGTTCTGCGGCATGAAGCTGCGGGGCCAGGTCGGTGTATACTTGATGAAGGGACGGGCAAAGGGAACGCCGGAAGCGTTGGCGTAGCCGATGGCCGCCGCCGTACCGGAATCCGGGATACCGCCCACATAATCGATCCGGATGTTCTTGTCCTTATCATTTTCTGCCAGCATGCGGCCGCAGCGATTGCGGGAGGCCTCTACGTTGACACCCTCATAATTGGCGGTGGGATAGCCGTAGTAGGTCCACATGAAGGCGCACATCCGCTTCTTAGGCAGAGGCGGCAGCTTGGGCTCGATACCGTCGGCCGTGATGAATACGACCTCCGCCGGACCCAGTTCTTTTAAAGTATGATAACCTAAATTCAGGTACGCGTGGGACTCGAAGGAGGCGCACAGCGCATCTTCCTTCATGCCGATGACCACCGGTGTCCGGCCCACCAGATCCCGGGCGGCATAGATACCTTCCTTGGTCGCGATCAAAAGGGACAGGGATCCGTCGATCATTTCCTGCGCGAACCGGATACCCTCTTCGATGGTCTCCTTCTCGTTGATCAAGGAAGCGACCAGTTCCGTTTCATTGACGCCGCGATTGCCGCTGCGTTCCAGGAACTGTGTATGTCCATCCTTGAGCGCCCGCTGCACCAGTTCTTCGCCATTGTTGATGCGGCCGACGGTGGTGATGGCGTAGTTGCCCAGACGTGAGCAGACCAGCAGGGGCTGCGGGTCCGTGTCGCTGATGCAGCCGATACCCACGGTGCCCTTCATGCGGGCCGCCGCGCTCTCCAGCGCAGTACGGAACTGGGTGCTGGTGATACGGTGGATCGAACGGTCGAAACCGATCTCCGGATCACAAACGGCCATACCGCCAACATAGGTGCCCAGGTGTGAATGATAATCCGTTCCGAAGAACAAGTCCATGGTGCAGTTGCCCTTGGAAACGACACCGAAAAAACCACCCATTATAATTCCTCGACTTTCTTCTGCATGGCCGCATCCTTGGCCATGACACCTGCCCTCATTTCTTCTTTATAGGCTTCCAGCTTTGCCGCCAGAGCGTCATCTGCCACCGCCAGGATCTGCAGCGCCAGGAAAGCCGCGTTGCCTGCACCGTCGATGGCCACCGTAGCCACTGGAATGCCTGTGGGCATCTGGACCGTCGCCAGAAGGGCATCCAGCCCGTCCAGATTTGCGGATTTCACCGGGATGCCGATGACCGGCAGTGTGGTATGCGCGGCCAGGACACCGGCCAGATGTGCTGCCATGCCCGCCGCCGCGATGATGGCGCCGAATCCGTTGGCTTTAGCGGAAGACGCGAAGGCCGCCGCCTCGACCGGAGAGCGGTGCGCGCTCATCACATGTACTTCTGTTTCGATCTCGAACTGCTTTAGTGTTTTGACGGCCTTCTGTACAACGCCCCAATCACTGTCGCTGCCCATGATCACTGCCACTTTTTTTGCCATGATCCTATCCTCTCTAAATGCCTTCTACGGTATGAAGACTGCTTCCGATTTACGTTCAATATCCTGATCTTTCTAACAAAGATCCACATTTATTGTACGTTAACAACGCGCTGATTTCAAGAAAAAACCACCCGTGTATTGACATTTCAGCATATCGTGTATATTATTATTAAGAACTTAATTATTCATTGTGTAAACCATACAGAAAGGCCGTCTGAACATGGAGGAAATCATTAGAAATGCTACATCACTTCTGCGGATCCGTGATCATGAACATCGTCGAGTGATCATGCAGCTGGTGCAGCAATGCACCGGGATCTCCCACGCACAGCATCTGTTGCTGATGGTGCTGGCGCATGAGGAATTCCGTTCTCAGAAGGAGATCGCCACGAAACTGAATATTTCCCCGGCAGCGGTCACCATGTCTCTGAAGAAGCTGGAATCTGAAGGTTATATCACAAGGAACACCAACCCCAAGGATACCCGCTTCAATTTCGTAACGCTTACAGAAAAAGGTGAAGGTGTCGTCCGCTTCAGCCACCAGTTGTTCATCGACATCGACAAGGAACTGTTCGCGGGATTCTCCGAGGAGGAGCTGACAGCCTTAAGCGGCTACCTGTCGCGGATCCTGGACAACCTGAAACGCATCGAAGAGACCAAACCTTTCCAAACCTTACAGGAGCAGTTCAAACCATGACGAAAGAAGCATTCTTACAGCAGGTCAGAGAAACCAAAACACCCTATGGTACCGCCGCTCTTTGGTGGCTGGGCCAGATGGGCCTCTGGGTCAAGATGGGTGAGACCGTCCTCAGTATCGACTATTTCGCGGATCCCCGCCCCGGCCGACAGACACCGGACTGGGTCCCGGCCGCCGAAGTCACCGGGATCGACCTTTTCCTTGGCACGCATAACCATGATGACCATATCGATCATCCTTCCTGGCGTATCTGGGCCAAGACCTGCCCGGAAGCAAAATTCGTCTTTCCTAAACTGCATGCGGCAGAGATCACCGCAGATGGTATCAGCGAGGACCGCCAGCTGGGCCTGACCGACGGCGCCTGCGTCCAGTACAAGGACGTGACGATCCACGCCATCGCCGCGGCCCACGAGTTCCTGGATCAGGATCCGGAGACGGGCCTGTATCCGGCCCTGCAGTACATCATTGAGGGCAATGGTGTGCGCCTGTACCACGCGGGCGATACCCTGCGCTACGAGGGCATGCTGGGCAAGCTGCAGAACTTTGGCGAGATCGATGTCATGATGGTACCCATCAACGGCCGCGACGCGGAACGCTATCTGCGGAACTGCATCGGCAACATGACCTTCCAGGAAGCGGTGGACCTGGCGGGCGAGCTTAAACCCCGTCTGGTCATCCCCGGCCATTGGGATATGTTCATCGGCAACACGGCCGACCCACGGGACTTTTCCACCTATCTGACCGCGAAATATGGAGACCAGGTCCCCTACCTGATCCCCAAGCATCTGGAGCAGGTCATCATCCAGCATTAAGAAGAAAACCCAGCGCATCAATTGCGCCGGGTTCTTTTTTTGTTGCGTTCCAGGACTCCGTCCATGGATTCCTGCTCGAATTGTTTGGAATACAGGGTGTGATAGTACCCCTTCGCCTTCAAAAGCTCCTCGTGGGTGCCCCGTTCGACGATGCGGCCGTCGCGCACCACCAGGATCAGGTCCGCATTGCGGATGGTCGACAGACGATGAGCGATCAGGAAGGATGTACGATCCTTCAGCAGATACTCGATGGCGTTCTGGATCATCTGCTCGGTCTGGGTGTCGATGGAACTGGTCGCTTCATCCAGGACAAAGATGCGGGGGTCCGCCAGGACCGCACGCGCGAAGGAGATCAGCTGCTTCTCACCAGTCGACAGGCGGTCACCGCCCTCACCGACCTGGCTGTCCCAGCCATTCTCCAGCTTGTCCACGACCGTATCAGCAGAAACGGCCTTGGCCGCTGCCTTGACTTCTTCATCAGTAGCGTCCAGTCTTCCGTAGCGGATGTTTTCCATGACCGTGCCGGAGAACAGGTGGGGGCTCTGCAGTACATAACCGATGCTGGAATGCAGCCACAGCTGACTGCGCTCTTTATAATCCCGCCCGTCCACCAGGATCTGGCCGGAGGTGGGTTCAAAGAAACGGCAGGCCAGGTTGACCAGGGTGCTCTTACCGGCACCGGTCTCACCTACGATGGCGACCGTAGTCCCCGCCGGGATCTTCAGGTTGAAGTGGCTCAGCACCTCTTCATTACCGTCCGGATACTGGAAGGATACATCGCGGAACTCGATCTCGCCCTTGATCTCTTCCCAGTTCTCCTGCTTCGGCTCCAGGGTAGTACCGTACTTCTCGATGACTTCGGGCGTATCCACCACCAGGGGCTTCTCGTCCACCAGGCCGAAAACACGCTCGATGTTCGCCTGCATGGAGATGGCCTCCGACAGGTTGGCCGAGATGTTCTGGATCGGCTCGAAGATATTGACCGCGTACGCCGTGAAGGCCGTCAGGGTACCGATGAGCATCGTATCCTTGATGACCATCTGGCCGCCGCGCATCAGCACGACCGCGGTGATGCAGGAACTTAAGAGCAGGACCAGCGGGATGAAGATCGCCCGAAGGCGCGCAGCCCGCACACCGGCGACCCGCATCTCCATGGTGGTCGCGTCGAATTCACGGACGTTCTTTTCCTCGATGACCAGGGTCTTGGAGGTTTTTGCGCCGGTGATGCCTTCGTTGAAACCGCTGGTGATCCTGGAATTGAGCTTCCGGACCTTACGGTTCCAGTACAGGATCCGCTTCTGGAAGAACATGGTCAGGATGACCAGCATCGGGACGACGATCATGACGATCAGCGCCAGCTTCCAGTTGAGCAGCAGCATGGCCACGAAAACGCCCAGCACGTAGATGATCTGCCAGAGCATGTCCGGCACGGCCCAGGCCAGGGTGCCCGCGATGCGGTTGGTATCACTCATGACACGGGCCAGGATATAGCCGACCGGCGTCACGTTGTAGTAGGACAAGGACAGGTTCTGCAGATGGGTGAACAACTGGCTCTTCATGTCCCGGCCCATCTTCATTTCCACGATCATGCAGCCCCGGCAGAAGATCCAGGTGTAGATCGACTGGAACAGGATGCAGGCAAAATACAGCAGGATGAACTGCGTCATGCCACTGGTGGTCTTGCCGACGATGAAATGGTTGATGGCATAGCGCTGGAACAGGGGGATGATGATATCGACCCCGGCGCAGATGATATTGCCGCTGATGACCAAAAGGATCAGCCCACGGTAGGGCTTCATGAAAGGCAGAAGGCGCTTCCAGATCCGGATATCGAACGACTTATTATACTCTACATCATCTCTGGGCATCTTCTACACCTCCTTCATCCAGCATGGCCCGATCATCGGCGCTCATTTGGATCTCGTAGATATCCCGGTACATGCCGGGCTGGCTGATCAGCTCCTGGTGGGTGCCGATGGCTTCCACCGCCCCATCTTTGAGCACCAGGATCTTGTCGGCCTGCATCAGCGTGGTGATGCGGTGGGAGATCAGGATCACCGTGGCATCGCTCATACGCTCCTTCAGCGCATGGCGGATCTTGACGTCCGTCTCCGCATCGACCGCGGACAGGGAATCGTCGAAGACCATGATCGGTGCCTTCTGCATGAGCATGCGGGCGATGGCCACACGCTGCTTCTGGCCGCCGGACAGGGTCACACCACGTTCGCCGACGATGGTCTCATACCCTTCAGTGAAGGTATCGATGGCCTCATCGACGCAGGCGATCTCACTGGCCTCGCGGATCTCGTCCATGGAAGGATCCTCTTCGGTGATGCCGATGTTTTCACGAATATTGCGGGAATACAGGAAGGGTTCCTGCAGCACCAGGCCGATATGCCGGCGCAGGTAGTTCTGCGGGATATCCCGGATGTCCACCCCACCGATGGTGATGGACCCCTCGCCCTCCTTCAGGTCGTACAGGCGGTCCAGCAGATGCATCATGGTGCTCTTGCCGGAGCCGGTAGAACCCAGGATCGCGAAGGTCGTACCCTTCTCGATGGTGAAGTTCAGGTCCTTAAGGACAGGAGCCGCCGTCTCTTCCATACCGTCGTACTTGAAGGTCACGTTGTGGAATTCGATATCCTGGTCCATAGAAGGCGTCTGCGGATAGGCAGGGGCCTGCTCCTCTTCCGCATTCAAAATGTAGGCCACACGGTCGATGGAGACGCCGGCCTTACTCATTTCGGAAAGGATACGGCCCAGGCCGCGGACCGGCCAGGACAGGGTCGCGTTGTAAGAAACGAAGGCGGTGAACATACCCAGGGTGATCTCCCCATGGGCTGCCATGGCGGCGCCGACGGCGATGACCGTCATGATCTGCGCACCGGTGAACAGGTCGCCCAGAGACCAGTACAGGCTCAGCAGACGGCCCAGATGGATCCACAGAGAAGCGAAGGTATTGTTCTTCTCCTCGAATCGCTCGATCTCCAGCCGTTCCCGGCCGAAGGCCTTGACGACACGCACGCCGGTCAGGTTCTCCTGCACCGTGGTGGACAGGCGGCCTTCCGCCTCATCCGCCGCCTGGAACCGGCTGGAAATGCGCCGGAAGAACAGGCAGGAATAAGTAATGATGACCGGGAAGAAGGAAGCCGCGATCAAGGTGATCTTCACGTTCATGGAGAACATGATGTACAGCGAATAGCCGATCAGGAACACGATACGGATGATGTCGATCAGCTGGTTGGTAACAAAGTTGCGGATCATTTCCACGTCAGAGGTACAGCGCTGGATGATCTCACCGGTCTGGTTCTTGCTGTGCCAGTCGAAGGGGAGCTTCTGGATATGCTCATACAGAGCATCCCGCATGCGCTTGACAAAGCCTTCAGAACCACGGGCGATCAGGGTACGCATGGTCGCCGTCATCACACCGGAGATACCAGAGACCAGTACGATGCCGCCCGCCGCGATCAGCAGTGCTTTTCCGGGATGGGACCGGAGCCAGTCCAGGGTGAACAGGCCCCTGAGCAACTGGGGGATCGTATAATCCTCCGTTCCCAGAACTGAATCTATGGTAACGCTGATGATCTGCGGAGTGAGTGCAGTGATGACCGTCGACAGGGCTGAGAGCAGGAGCGCCGCTGCGAAGAAGCGGTACTGGCCGCGGAGGAAAACCGCGATCATGCCCCAGTTGGATGGTTTCTTTTTTGTCTTCATAAAACATTCCTTGCACTTTCATATTTATAAGGAAACACGCCTGCATATCCTATCATTTTTTGCAAACAAAGTCAAGGAATATTTATTGTATGCGATTTTTCTTTGCAAACTATTGCATTTGTTTGCAAACTAATGTATAATTTTCTCGTGTTTGCAAAATATCTGTCGCTTCGAGCGATTTTTTACCTATCATAAAAGAAAGGAACTCTATCAAATGCCGCAGGAATCCCTGTTTGGTGATGCTGTCTGTCGGATCCGGGATCCGTTATATTATAGATCCCGCCCCGAGACCCGGCTGGTAGAAAACGCGACGTTGGATCTTCTGGATCCCCATCGTTTGGCCTTCTACCTGGATTATAAAGAAAACGAGAACCCTTCGCTCGCCCGTGTCAGCCGCGCGCAGCAGCTGCATATGCTGGGGCTGTCCTACGAGGGCACGCCGACGCTGGCCGCCATGCTGCTCTTCTGTGCCTATCCGCAGGGCTTCTTCCCAGAGTACCGAATCCTGGCCGCCGCGGTGGACGACACCGAGTGGAAGGAAGAAAAGATCCTGGAGGAGAAAAAAATGACCGGCCCTGTGACCGATCTGTTCGAGCAGGCGGTCGCCTTCTGTCACAAATATGCACCCTCGTTCCCTGAGGAGGCCGTGAGCGAGCTGATCCTGAACGCACTGCTCCACCGGGACTTAAGTGAAGCATCTGAGCGGACGCCCAATTATATCGTCATCTTCTCCGATCGTATCGAGTTCTGGAACCCCTGTGCCGCAGACGCGGTCCCCATCAAGGAGACCAGGTCCGGCGCAGCGCCGGAGATCCCCAACCCGACGATCGCATCCATTGCACAGGTGCTGTTGGACGTACCCCTGCAGGGCAAAGGCATCGCCCTGGTCCATTCCCTCTGTGCTCTGGATTATAAAGTTGAAGAGCAGGAACTGTGCGCCACGCTGCGCCTGGCATCCATCGCGGACGGGGACGAACAGTCCCGCCTGCTGGAGTTCTGCCGCATCCCCCGCAGCCGCAAGGAGATCGCGGAATTCCTGCACGTAAGCACCATCTTCTACGCCATGGCACGGTACGTCCGCCCGCTTTTGAACCAGAACAAACTGCGGATGACCCTGCCCGGCAAACCACAGTCCAGCCTGCAGCGGTTCGTGACCAACCTCAGTGGTGGAAAGAAGGGCTGACATGACACAGAAAAGAAAAAACATCCTGCTGATCCTATCTGATCAGCAGCGTATCGATACGATCTCCGCCTATGGCATGGGCGATGGGATCTGCCGGACGCCGCATATCGACCAGCTGGCCTGGGAGGGCATGAAATGCACCAATGCTTTCACCGCCTCCGCCATCTGCGCCCCGTCCCGCGCCTCCATCATGACCGGTCTGTTCGCCCATAAACACGGCGTGATCGACAATTTCACGGACATCCATCCGGAGATCCCTCTGTTGGGTGATCTGATGCACGATGCCGGCTACTATTGCGGGTATGCGGGCAAGTGGCACGTTTCCCCCAACAAGACACCGGAGGACTGTGGCTTCCACGGCAAGCCCTTCATGGGCTACGCCTTCCCCGGCAGCCGGGTCTTCCCCTCGCTGGTCTTCGATCAGCCGCCGGACAATACGCCGAACTACTACGAGGAATACCTGAAGGAACAGGGTTTCACCAACATCGATGTTTCCCACGGTTTCCTGGGCGCCAACCCGAACCTGCAGATCCAGGAAATGTACTGCAAGCATGAAGGCCCCATTGAAAGCACCATCGAGTATTTCGTCGCGCATGAGGCCATGCAGGAGATGGAAGCTGCCGCCGCGGGCGACAAGCCCTTCTTCATCTGGGCCAACTTCTGGGGGCCCCACTCGCCTTCCATCGTACCGGAACCCTACTTCTCCATGTACGATCCTGCGGATATTCCGGAGCACCCCTCCTACAAAGAAACCTTCGCGGACAAGCCCTATGGCTATTATCTGACCGAGAAGATGTGGGGTCTGGGGGATTTTGGCTGGCCAGGCTTCGCGGACATCTGCGCCAAGTACTACGGCCACTGCACCTTCCTGGACGATATGGTCGGCCTTCTGGTCGACAAGCTGAAAGCGCTGGGCCTCTACGAGGACACCATCATCGTCTACGCCGCAGACCATGGGGACTGCCTGGGCGCCCACAAGCTCATCGAGAAAGGCTGCTTCGCCTTCGACGAGATCTACCGCGTGCCCATGGTGGTCAAGGGTCTGGGCACGGAAGACAATGACAGCCTGATCTACCTGCACGAATTGATGCCCACCTTCCTGGACATCGCGGGGCTCGCGCCTCCGGCGCCGGTGGATGGTGCAAGTCTCTTGCCGCTCTTTACCGGCACGGCCGCTTCCAATGGCCGTACCGAGGCCTTCGGCGAGTTCCACGATCATTTCTACCGCACGCGCCAGCGCTGTGTCCACGATGGCCACTACTGGCTCACCTTCAACGAGAGCGAGCGTGGCGAGCTCTATGATCTGGAGCAGGATCCGTACCAGCTGCACAATGTCTGCTATGATCCCGCCTATGCCGACGTCAAGAAAGCCTACATGGACAAGCTGGGCCGCTGGATGAATGAAACCGCAGATCCGGACCGCATCTGGTTCCACAGGATCAAAGAATACTACTAAAATCCAATTTGCTACTATTCAAGAAAACCAAATAGTGCTACAATAAACCTACTTTTATATCAAAGGGAGACAACTCATGGTTAGAATCATCTCCGACAGTACCTGCGATCTTTCCCAGGAACTGATCGACCGCTATCATATTTCCATTCTGCCGCTGCACATCGTTTTGGGAGACACCGAATATCTGGATGGTGTCAACATCACGCCGGACCAGATCTACGCCTGGTCTGAGGCAAACAAGACCACGCCGAAGACCTCCGCACCTTCGCTGGATGATGTCACCGCCGTACTCAAACCGGTCCTGGATCAGGGCGACGAAGCCGTTTTCTTCTGCATTTCCGAACAGATGTCCACCACCGGCAACGTGCTGCGCATGGTCGTGGACCATCTGGATGCCGCCGACCGCGTCACCGTAGTGGATTCCATGAACCTTTCCACCGGCATCGGTCTGATGGTCATCGAGTCAGCGATCTGGGCTGAAGCAGGCCGCTCCCGTGCGGAGATCCTGGCCCATATCGAAGAACTGCGGCCTCTGGTCCGCGCCAGCTTTGTTGTCGACACACTGCTCTACCTGTACCGCGGCGGCCGCTGCTCCGGTCTGGCCGCCATGGCCGGCTCCATGCTGAAACTCCATCCGGAGATCGTCGTGCGCGACGGCGCCATGTCCCCAACCAAGAAATACCGCGGCAAGCTCGATTCCGTCATCCTGCATTATGCAAAGGATATGGAAGCTGATCTTATGAAAGCTCGTCCGGATCGCGTCTTCATCACCCATTCCGGCTGTGACAAGGCAACGGTCGATTCTGTCCGTACCTATCTGGAGTCTCTGCACTATTTCAACGAGATCCTCGAGACCCGCGCCGGCGGCGTCGTATCCTCCCACTGCGGACCCGGAACACTGGGTGTGTTGTTTATTGCGAATTCTTAAAGGATAGAGTTCTGTATTCAAGTATGTCAAGAGGTCCCGTATATATGTGCCCATGCTAAGTTCGCAAAGCGAAATACGCATGGGCGCATATATACGGGACCTTCTTGACGCTTGAATAAACAGAACTCTGTGCTTTAAGAATAAGACAAACTCAAACGATAACCCAAATTTGCTGACGACCAAAGTGAGATGAGAAAATCGCCAGAATGTTTGATTAAAGGCTCTCCGAGCTCGGGTTTGTGGCCGGTGACTTTGATATATAGGGGCCCCTGGCATATACCTCTCCGAACGATTTTCGCTTGCGAACCAAGTGAGGAGAGGTATATGCCAGGGGCCCCCTATATTTCAGTATGTTACTCGTGTGACAATGTCCATAGTCGTTAGATTTATTACATCAATTTCTTCTTCCAGCACGATGTAGAAGTATCCGTCGATATACAGGCCGCGGGCGTTGTCCCAGTAGCTGACGCCCATTCTGACATAGGCTTTTTCATAGAAGCCTTTTTCGTCGGAGTATCCGTAGATCACATAGCCATCGTCCATCGGGAAGCCGATCAGGTCCTTTTCCGCGTCGATCAGGATCGCGTGATGGTTGTAGGAGGCTTCCGTATAGGAGCCGGAGGGATAGGCGCTCTGCAGTTCGGTCACATTCGTTGGGTCGGACACATCGAACATGGTGAGCTTCAGGCCGCGCACCGCGCCGGTGATCTCGTCCGCATCCTGGCCTAAGCCGAACAGACGGCCTTCGGTGTAGGAATGCAGATAGTTGGAGAAGCCCGGGATCTTCAGGGCGCTCAGTTGTTTAGGCGCTGTCGGATCACTGACGTCCACCGCGAACAGTGGATCTACCTGCCGGAATGTGCAGAAATAAGCAATGTCCCCGTTATAGCGTACCGAGTATACGCGCTCACCCTTTGCCAGGCCGGTCAGGCTGCCCACGATCTGCATGTCTGCGTCCAGGATGAAGAGATTGTTCACCTGTTGGTTGGTATTCCACCAGGAATTCTGATAATTCTCAAACCCGTATTTGGGATCGCGATACAGTTTATATGTGTTGGAATCGCCCGTGGTCACGATCCGCAGGAAGCCATCCGCCTCGTCCAGGGCGAAAGAGCCGTAAATGCTGCCGGAGACCCGGCCGTCCGCCATGTAGCGCAGCTTCTGGTCTTCGACCGCGTACCGGTGCACCGTCGTGACATAACCTGTGGCGTGCACTTCCACGTCGTAGACACTTTCTTTATATGTTTCGGTCACGACGTCCTCGTACGCACTGCGCACCAGGTACAGGCCCCGTTCGTTCATGTAGATCTGATCGGTGCAGCCCAGCAACGCCTGGCACTGGGTGATCTTGGCTTCGCTGATGTCATACACGCCCAGGACCGTGTACTGGCGCCCCTGCACCTCCTTTTCCGGCGGCAAGAGGATGTTTTCCGCCGCGATCAGGTTCTTCTCCCCGTTCTCGTAATAATGGGGGATAAAGGTATCCTCATCGGTCTTGTTCCAGCTGGAATAAGGGTAATAATTGGAGATCAGGTACAAGGTGTCCCCGATCAGGCGGCTGTCGGAATACCAGCCGTCCTGCTCCGCCGCACGCAGCCGCTTCGGCGCGGTCCGGTCGGTGATGTCGATGATCTCCATGCGGGTCACATCCCGGTCCACGTAGATGTTGTCCTTATCGGTCGTCTCGTCCGTCCAGTAGACCATGCTCTGGATGTTGCTGATCAGGACCAGCCGGTCGCCGCAAAGGTACATATCGCTGATGCTGTTCCACCAGTTTTGTTCCGCGTCCACCTCGGACAGGGGCAGTTCCGCGGTCTTTTCTACCTTGTCCCCGTCGGCCTTGAAGATCAGGATCGTGGTATAATCATGCAGCACGTAGATATAATCACCATCGGTCTTGACGATATCGCCCTCGTCGATGCCTTCCACCTGCACGTTGGTGGTGGAATAGTCCTTGCCGCCGGAGTTGTCCGTGGCACCTTTGGGTTCCTCCGCCGGCGCCGCTTCCTCCTCCATGGCCTCGGCCGTATCTTCCTCGACGAATCCGTAATCTTCTCGGTATCCGTAGTTGTTTGCTTCCGCCGCTTTCAGAAGCTGAAAGATCTCGGCGTAGTCCTTCGCGTAGGTCAGTGTCCTGGTTTCTGCGACTTCGCGCTTTGCCGGCTCCCGCGGTTCGTTTTCCTGTGTATCTTCCTGGTTGTCTGCACTGGATTCCTCCGGTGTGACAGAGCTGGACTCTTTTCCTTTGCCCTTGCCACAGGCGGTCAAAAGGACCAGGATCAGCACCAGAAGAATACTGATGGTCTTTTTCATGTTCATTCCTCCCCTAAAGGAATCGCAAGGATCTGCGTCTGCTCTGGCTGAGCCCCCCAGCGTACGGTGACGGTGAGCATGCCTTCTTTTGTTCCCTCTGGCAGCTCGATGATCCCCTGATCCCAAGTCAGCTGCACATCATCCAGACGAGCATCTTCGATCACCGAATTCTGGTAGACGAAGTCATACCGGATCTGGCCGGTGCCGTCCAACAGCAGCTTGTCTTCTTCGTCCTCGACCCAATCCGGGTCCAGACTGTATACATAGGTATCCGCATCGGTATAGAGGGTCAGTTCATCGAACATGGCCAGGTCCTCTTCCTCCATGTTCTCCTCATCAAAGCCTGCGGCAGACTTTTCTTCGACAGCTTCCTCTTCAGCTGCTTCTTCCTCGACCGCTTCTTCCAGTTTCCCGAATTCGGCCGGTGCCTCTTCCTCAGCAGCCTCCGGCGCCGCCTCTTCCTCAGCCGCTTCGCCCGTTACTGCCTCTTCATACTCTGCCACGGCCGCCGCGCTGTCCGCGTTCTTTTTCTGGTTCTGCCAGGGGCTCCACAGGTTGACAAAGCGCAAACCGATAAAGGCAACAAAGGCAAAGGCCATCGCCGCTGCCGCGAACCGGATCCAGGCCGGCCGCCTGTGCGGTACTTCCGGAACGATATGTTCTGCCTCGAATACCAGATCCTCGTCGATCTGCCCGATCACGTTCAGCATTCTCTCGTGTTTCATGCGATCGACACTCCTTCCTCCAACAGATGCTGCCGCAACGCCTTGCGGGTGCGGAACAGATTGGATTTGACCTTGCTCTCCGACACATTGTACCGTTCTGCCAGGTCATGGATGCTCTCCAGGTACCAGTACCGGCGGACAAACAGGATACGGCTGAAAGTGTCCGTCTGGCGCAGGAAGTCGGAAATGGCCCGGGCGATGACCCGGTCCTCGATCTGCGCATCCAGATGATACCGGCCTTCCAGATCCGCCAGCTCCAGATCGACAGTTTCCATGTTGGAACGCCGGCGCGCCGCATGCTTCATACGGTAGCGGTCGATGGACAGGTTGCGGGTGATGTGTCCTAAAAACACGGACAGAATGTTCGGCCGTTCCGGTGGGACCGCGTTCCATGTATGCAGCCACGTATCGTTGACACACTCCTCCGCATCCTCCATGTTTTCCAGGATCCGCAGGGCAATGGCACCGCAATAGTGGTGGTATTTCACGTCCGTCTCATGGATGGCGGCTTCGTCTCTGGCCCAGTACAGGTCGATGATCTTCTCGTCTTCCATATTTCTGCTCCTTTTACTGCTTTCACAAGTAATGACGCTTTTATTATATATCCGTTGCAGAAGAAATTGAAATCTTTTTAAGAAAATTTAAAAGACAGAGCAAAATGATCTTGCTCTGTCTTTTTACAGTTTATCCTAAGAGTTCCTGACGGGAGGCAAATACATACTCGCCGATGGTGTTGTCCACCCGGTCGAAGATCAAGGCCTTGGGGTCGTTCTCCAGCACGCCTTCACGCACCTTGGTATACTGCATGGGCATGAACTGGGACAGCAGGGCCAGCGGTACACCGTCCTTGAAATTGTCCAGAAGCTTCGTCAACGCCTCGTCGACTTCCTTCTGCGGCAGATAATAACGGCAGCGGTCAGAGAAGGAATACTTGCGCTTGTAGGCGATTTCCGCCTCTGTGCCATGATAATGCTTCTGATAGTACTTCGGATTCTTGCGCATGGCCTCGTCCAGCACTTCCATAAAGTGGCTCTGCTGCTCCGGACGGTCAGCCAGCCATTCTTTCTCCGCAAAGGCCAGGGAGAAGATACCCTCTCTGAGCGCCAGCGTCAGCGCCGGGCCGACCTTCAGGATGCCAACGCCATCCTCGACCAACTCACGCAGCTTGTACTTGGTCTGATAATCCGTGGAATGTCCCTCGAAGACCAGATCCGGATCCTCCTGGATCGCCCGCATCAGGTCGGTAGCCTTTGCACGGTCATAGGGTGTGCAGCCACTGTCCTTCTCTTCCAGACCCGGCTGGACCACGACGCCGATGACATACTGCCACGCATCGCCCACACCCTGGGCCTCGAAAGCTTTCTTGAAGGTTGCGACCGTGTTCTTGAAGTCCTCGACCTTTGTCACCTCGATACCGGAGGGGCTTTCCTCCTGCGCGCCGCCCGGGATCGGCACTTCACTGCCGACGATGTAGACCGGATGGACCGCGTCCGGACGCGTCTTCAGAAGTTCCTGATATGCGTCCTCCGCGACCTGGACCAGTTCCGCACCGCGGCGGGCGATCACAGCATCGGAAAGACGGACGTTCGGATCATCCGAAGCGACCCGCATACTGGTATCGACATGGATCTTGGTGAAGCCGGCCAGTACATACAGG
>CADBPG010000230.1 GCA_902796435.1 uncultured Eubacteriales bacterium
CCCTGCCTGTCCGATGTGGAGATCACGAAAAAATACCTTGCACTTTACAACGAAATGTTGTAATATTATCTAAAAGGATATCGAATAGTAACCTTCTGTTCATGCAAAATTTACAATTTAGAGATATACTCAGTGTGAGGTGAAAATATGAATCTGATTCGACTATTAACGCCGAAGAGTACAGTCGCCTATCTGAATTCAGACATGACACTGCGCCAGGCGTTGGAAAAAATGGAATACCACCGCTACCAGGCGGTGCCGATCCTGGATGATGAAGGCAAATATGTGGGCGTTCTTACGGAGGGCGACGTCCTTTGGGAATTAAAGCGGAACCCGCATTATTCCTTCCTCGACACGGAGGACATCCGTGTCATGGACATTCCCCGGTACTGGCAGTACCGTCCCGTCGCTATTACCGAAGCCATGGATACACTGGTCCAGGCGGCTGCTGTGCAAAGCTTTATTCCGGTGGTGGATGATGGTGGATACTTTATCGGCATCATCAAACGAAGCGATATCATCAATTACTGCTACGGTCGTATGAGCGAGGAATAATGTTTGTAATGTAAGCGTTATCGAGTAGTCACAATTTGTTCATATTTACCAATTATTATAATAAATAACAAGAGCTAATATTTATTTTTCTCCTCCCACATATAAGGAAGGCCGCCTGTGTTACAGGCGCCTTCCTTTTTTCTGTATTATTCTTTTGTACTTACCGGCATGCTTTGACAAATGCCTCGAACAAGGCGCGATGGTGGGGGTCCGCCCCGTAGAACAGTTCCGGGTGCCACTGCACGCCCCATACAAAACGTTTGTCCGGCATATAAAAGCTTTCGATGATCCCGTCCGGCGCCTCAGCCATGACGACAAGCCCACGGCCTAAGCGTTTGACACCCTGGTGGTGGCAGCTGTTGACGCCCACGACAGGCTCCTGCCACAGGTCATATAGCGGGGTCCCTTCTTTGACGGAGACCTGGTGCCAGATCCGGTTGGTCGGCTGGGGCATGGAATGGATGATGGAGAAGTCCTTCTGGGATGGGATGTCCTGGTACAGGCTGCCGCCCAGGTACACGTTCAGCGTCTGGAAGCCGCGGCAGATGCAGAAGACCGGCAGGTCCAGTTCCAGGGCGGCCTCAAGCGCCAGCATCTCCATGCGGTCCCGCCAGGGCTGGGTCATGCCGCAGGAAGGCAGTGTTTCTTCCCCATATAGCGCAGGTTCCAGGTCCTGCCCGCCGGTCATCAACAGGCCGTCTACGGAAGAGAGCAGCGCCTTCAGGTCTTCGATATCTTCCGTCGGCGGCAGAAGCATGGGCAGGCCGCCGGCCGCCTGGATCTCGGTCATATAGCCGGGGCGTGTCACGATATTGTCAGATCCGGGGTAGATCTGCGGGATCACCGCGATCCGTGGTTTTCTTTCGTTCATAGGTATTCGATCCTTCTTTTTCATAGTTATATCGATTATATCGTAATATCGTGTAAAGTACAATCTTTACAATTCACAAGTAAAAGGAGTATAATAATCTTTGGTTCGTCTAAATGAATCAGGGAGGATATTACAAATGTTTGGAAGAAGACCGGATGGCCGGCGTGTCAAAGGGATCGACCCCGTAGTGCAGATCACCCCGTACCTGATGCCCATGCGTTGTGATGCGCAGGTACAGTTGAAACACAGTGCTGATCTGGAAAAGATTCAGGAATTCATCCATAAAGAGCGCAAAGAGAAAAAGGAACTGATCTCCCATATGGCGCTCATCATCGCGGCGTACGTACGCGCGGTCAGCCAGAACCCGGGCATCAACCGGTTCATCATGAACAAGCAGTATTTTGCCCGCAACAACTGCAGTGTAGCCTTCACCTTGCTGAAGGATCCGGACAATATCGATGCCGGCGAGACGGTCGTCAAGATCAAGTTCGACCTGACCGACACCATCTACGATGTGCGTGATCGTGTGGATCAGGCTATCCAGGCCAACCGCGGCGTCGGGCAGAAGAATTTCGTCGACAAACTGCTGGCGTTCGTGTTCAAAGTGCCGGGCTTTGCCACCTGTATCGTTTCGTTGGTCCGGGTGCTGGACCGCTACGGTATCGCACCGAGCGTTTTGATGGATGAGCTGCCCTTCTATGTGGGCATGTACATCACCAACATGGCATCCATCGGCCTGCACGAGGTCAACCATCATATTTACAATTTCGGCAATGTCAGCCTGTTCTTCGGCATGGGCATGCCGGAGCGCGTCGCTGTCGTAGAGAATGGTGAGACCCGCATGAAGCGCTTCCTGCCCATCGGCATCACCGCGGACGAACGTGTCTGCGCCGGCGCACATTACGCGAAGTTCTTCAACGATATGCGGTCCTATCTGGATAATCCGGAAGTGCTGACCCAGCCGCCGGAAAAGGTCCTTTTCGATAACGGCCTGGAATACCACGAGCCGAAGCCGGAAAAGAAGGCTGAATGATACAGGAAGGAATCTTTGGCATGAAAGAATTCTGGAGATTTATCAAGTTCGCGCTGTTTTCTGCCAGCGCCGGCCTGATCGAGATCGGCTCCTTCGCCCTCTTCAATGAGGTGCTGCACTGGCCCTACTGGCTCAGCTACCTGGTCGCTCTGGTCCTGTCAGTGGTCTGGAACTTCACACTGAACCGCAAATTCACCTTCAAGTCCGCGGCCAACATCCCGATCGCGATGCTGAAGGTCGCCCTGTTCTATGTGGTCTTCATTCCGGTATCCACGATGCTCGAGCACTTCCTGACCACCAACCTGGGCTGGAACGAGTATCTGGTCACGGCCATCAACATGGGCCTCAACTTCGTGACAGAGTTCCTTTATCAGAGGTACTTTGTGTTCGGAAAGTCGATCGATACGCAGAAATAAAAGAAGCCGTGCATCATGTCGGTTACTTGCGTGATCGATGGCGCCAACTAAAAATGCAAGTAAAATGCCCGAGGTCTACTTGCGCGATGTTTTTCCAAAAGAAGAATGTCAGTAGTTTTTCGGGAACTGCACTTACAAAAGAAAACACACTTATTGAAAATGTCAGTAAAAACGCTGGAATGCGAGAGTTTGAAGCTCTGCCGCGGTTCCTATGGCGAGTTTTTTACTGACATTTGTTTGAGAAAATACTGAAACAGGTAGAGTAGTTGCAAAATACTTGCATTTTTGATCGATTATCCTTGTCCGCAGGTAGGCAGCGAACACAACAAAAAACGTCCCATCATCTTGATGAGACGTTTTGAGAGGTGCCACCCAGATTTGAACTGGGGGTGGGGGAGTTGCAGTCCCATGCCTTACCTCTTGGCTATGGCACCATGTAAGTGACCCGTGGGAGAATCGAACTCCCGTTACCGCCGTGAAAGGGCGATGTCTTAACCGCTTGACCAACGGGCCTAATTGCACCTTCATATCCTTCTGAATTCACATGCTCGAGGTGCAAACCAATTCCTGCTGCGCAGGAATTTTGAAGGCTATGAGGATTTGTTACCATCATATCCTTCTGAGTACACATGCTTGAGGTGCAACCAATTCCTGCTGCGCAGGAATTCCGAAGGCTTATGAAGCGAAAATTAGTATACCATAAGCCGGAAGGGCCTGTCAAGCCTCTGAGCAAATATTTTTACATTCCAACAATTGTCGGAATATGGTACAATAAGAAGAAAAAAGGAAGTGATCCAAGACATGAAGATCGCGGGTAGTTCCAGAAAAGACGGGATGACCTTATATGGTCCGCATTATAAAGCTGTTGTTACGGTAAAGGACGGTGTTCCTGAAGTCAAGGTGACCAAACGTGTCACGGACGATATCGGTGGAAAGACCAAGGAGATCCCCATGCTCAGAGGTGTGGTGAGTCTTCTGGGCAACAATGGACCGCTGCTGGGTGCTTTGGGGCTGGAGGCCGTCGGCGAACTGCGGGAGGCCAAGGGAAAAAGCCGCACGGCTGTCGATCTGCTCAGTTTCGGACTGACCGGCTATCTGCTGTACAAGATCGCGGGCAACGTGGGTGAACTGCGCAAGTTCCACGGGGCGGAGCACAAGGTCATCGGGGCGCAGGACCAGGGGCTTCCGAACGATATCGAGCATGTCAAGACCGTCTCCCGGGTCTCGCCCAGATGCGGCACCAACTTCGTAGGCTTCTATCTGCCGGCGCAAATGATCACGGCGCTCCTGCCGGGGAAGAGCACATTGCTGAAATCCATACTGGCCATGGCGCTGGCGTACGAGGGCTTCCGCCTGGACCGGGAGAAATATGAAAAGTATGTCGGTCCGTTCTATAAGCTTGGCGCCTTGTCCCAGCAGTATCTGACC
Source organism: uncultured Eubacteriales bacterium (assembly GCA_902796435.1). GTDB lineage: Bacteria > Bacillota > Clostridia > Lachnospirales > Bianqueaceae > RUG159. The sequence goes on from CADBPG010000230.1 coordinate 4,304, forward strand.
ACCGCGGAGCCGGAGGAGACGCAGCTGAACGCGGCGATCCTGGCCATGGACGCTTTGCTTAAGGCGGAGGCCGGAGAGGTGCAATAAATCAAGCTGATTTACCGAAAAAGCTTGAAAAAAACGGTAGATTATGGTTTAATAAAGGCTGACTAATTATGCAGATCAGACATTTCTGTAAGGAGCAAATGTTTTGCGTGATTCGAAAGAAGTATTTCGCAGTCTGTCCATGCTGACCCAGGTCAGCCTGCAGCTGCTGATCCCCATACTGATCGGGCTCTTCGGAGGGATCGGCCTGGACAAGGCTTTCCATTCCTCGCCTTGGATCACTGTGGTCGGGGCGCTTTTGGGTATTGCCGGCGCCTTCCGTAACCTGTATGTGTGGTCCGTGCGGGAGAGCCATCGGCTGGAGCAAAGCGAACGGGTCAAGCAGGCGAAAGCCGAAACCGGATATCTGGTCCTGAAGGAAGAGGATGAGGATGATCCATAAAGATTCTCTGGTCTTTCAATTATCCTGGAAAGTCGCGGTCCTGTGCCTGGTCACCTTCATCATCGGCTGCTTTTTTACCGATCCACTTTCCTGGGGCCTGGGTGTGCTGGTCGGTTTTGCGTTTACGGTGATCCGGCTCATCTGGCTGGACAAGACGGTGCGCGTCGCGGTCACGAAGGATGAAAAAAGCGCGGCCCGCTACGCCCGTTGGCAGTATGTGCTCCGGTATATCGTGAGCATCGGCGTACTGGCCGCCGCTGCGCTGATCCCGCAGATCAACCTGTACAGCACGATGATCGCCATGTTCACCTTGAAGATCGCGACCTTCGCTCAAGGGCTCTTCGAGAAGAAAACACCCAAGGACGGAAGCGTGCAGTTCGAGACCTGGGTCGATGAGGAAGAAGAGGAAAAAGAGCAGGATTGGGACCGCTGGCAGACATATAATCTGAAAGCCAGAAAAAAACTGGAGAAGAAAGGCGGCCGCCTCGAAAAAGTTTCACAGCAGGCTGTGGAACAGATGGCGGAAGAAGAAGCCTTTGTACAAGAACAAAAAGCATCCGGCGAGGTCATGGAAGACCAGATCTCGCTGTTCGATGATCAATAAGCAGGAGGTGATTTTTTGTCTGTATTGCTGCTCAATGCTGAAGAGATGGACTTTAACATACATGTGATCAAAGTCTTCAATATCTTCGGCTTGAAGTTCGTTTTCACGAATTCGCTGTGGAATGCCTTGTGCATCGCGATCGCGATCACGATCTTCTGTGCCATCGTGGGACATAAAGTCCGCAAGGCAGACCCTTTGAAGCCGCAAAAAGGCATCGTCGGCCTGATGGAGGTGGCGGTCGAGTTCCTGAACAAGACCACACGCGACACCATGGGCCCGCAAAAATACAATTTCGCGGCCTTCTACGGCGGCCTGATCATCTACATCATGGTCTGCAACCTGTCAGGTCTGTTGATCTGGTTCGTGCCCTACAGAGACCATATCACGATCGATTTCATCCGACCGCCTACAGCTGATATCGCTGTCACCCTGAGCATGGCGCTCATCACATTCTTCATGACCCAGGGCTTCGCGATCAAAGAAAAAGGCGTTGGCAAATGGCTGAAAGCACTGACGGAACCGGTACCGTTCCTGACACCGATCAACATCATCGGCGAAGTCGCGAACCCCATCTCACTGAGCTTCCGTCTTATGGGCAACATCCTGGCCGGCACGGTCATCATGGGCATCTACTACATGCTCGTCCCGTACCTCGCCTACATCGTCTCCCCCGCACTCCACTTCTACTTCGACATCTTCGCAGGCGTACTGCAGAGTTATATCTTTATGATGTTGAGTATGATATACGTGAGTGGGGGCATGGAATGATACAAGGCGAACAAAGCCGAGGAAGGCTGCACGTGCTTGCACGAATGCAGCCGGGTGAGGCCTTGTGAGCCGCAACAACCCGAGAACGCAGCGGCGTAGCCGCGAAAGTTCGAGGAGTTGTAGACAGCCGAAAGTGCGAAGCACGAAGGCTGTCGTTGTATCATGAAATGATACGAAAACGAAGCACGCAGGCTGTCGCTGTATCATGGAATATGGTAATTCCACATTATTTTGTTAGCATCACAAACCCAATAACTTTTGTAAACATTTTTAAGGAGGATTTTATTATGGCAGAGTACAGTTTGGAACAGGGCAGCGCATTGATCCTTGGTTGTTCCGCAATCGGCGCCGGTATCGCTATGATCGCCGGTCTTGGCCCTGGTATTGGTCAGGGTTTCGCGGCTGGTAAGGGCGCGGAAGGTGTCAGCCGTCAGCCTGCGGCTTCCGGTGACATCATGCGTACCATGCTTCTGGGTGCCGCTGTTGCTGAGACGACCGGTATCTACTCTCTGTTTATCGCGATCATGCTGGTCTTCGCGAACCCGTTGGTCTCGAGATATATGAGTCTTTTCGGAGAATAAGTAAGGAGGATCCAAGATGGGAACAGCCTTGTTGCTGCAATCGATCCTCCTCAATGATGAAGCCTACATGATCGAATTCGGGGTCGTACCTACGCAGCTCATCTTCCATGGGCTCATGGTACTGATCCTCATCTTCGTCATCGCCAAACTTCTGATCAAACCTGTGCAGAATATGCTCCAGAAGCGCCAGGAGGCCATCCAACAGTCCCTGGATAACGCGGCTGACCAGGCAAAGCAGGCAGAAGCCCTGCGCCAGGATTACGAGCAGAAACTTCAGGATGCCTCCAAGGAAAAGGAAGTGATCCTGGAGCATGCCTATGCGTCTGCTAAGGAGAAGGAAAACCAGATCCTTAAGGATGCCCGCGAGGAAGCGGACCGCATCCTGGACCGCGCACGCCGCGATATCGATCAGGAACGGGAAAAGGCCAAAGACGAGATCCAGCAGGAATCCATCGGCCTGGCAGCTGCCATGACCGAGAAATTGCTGCATCAATATGTCGATGAGCATGTAGCGGACCGCCTTGTGGAGGATGCGATCCATGGATTGGAGGAAGCAGAGTGGTCGAAATAATTGCCGAAAGATACGCGAAAGCACTGTTCGATGCGGCGCTGGACCAGGGACGTCTGGATGAAACGCTGAACGACAGCCGAACCGTACGCCGTGTGCTGGATGAGAATCCGGACCTGGTACGGTTTCTTGCCATGCCGAATATAGGCGTAGAGCAAAAGCTCGACGCGACGGCGCGCATCTTCCGTCAGTCGATCGGCGAACCCCTCATGGGATTCCTGCACGTCCTCATCCGTGCGGACCGAACTGCGCATTTGCTGCAGGTATTTGAAGGATTTGAAGACATGTACCGGGTCCACAACCGGCAGGCCATCGCTGTGGTCACATCGGCCAAAGCCCTGTCGGAAGAGGAAATTGCAAAGATCCGCGAGACCTTAGCCAAAGCCTCCGGCAAGGAGATCCTGCTGGAAGCCAAGGTCGACCCCTCCCTGATCGGGGGCGTCGTCGTGCGGCTCGATGACATGATCTACGATAATTCCATCAAGTCTCAGTTGTCTCGTCTGACCCGTCATCTGCGGGACGTGCGGATCAATTGAGCGTGAGATCAGAAAAGGTGGTGTGAAATCAGTTGAGTTTAAGACCTGAGGAAATCAGTTCCATAATCAAACAGGAGATCGAGCAGTATCAGTGCCCGGCTTCCCTGGAGGAAGTCGGAACGATACTGGAAGTGGGCGATGGTATTGCCCGCATCTACGGTCTGGAACGGGCCATGGCTGGTGAACTTTTGGAGTTCCCCGGTGAAGTCATGGGCATGGTCCTGAACCTGGAAGAAAACAATATCGGTGCTGTTCTGCTCGGCCCGGATGATGACATCAAAGAAGGCGATCTGGTCAAACGTACCGGTCGCGTGGCGGAAGTACCCGTCGGCGATGCCATGATCGGCCGTGTGGTCAACGCCCTGGGCCAGCCCATCGATGGCAAAGGCCCCATCGTCACCGACAGAAGCCGTCCGGTCGAGCGTATCGCCCACGGCGTACTGGATCGTAAATCTGTCGACACTCCGCTGCAGACCGGTATCAAGGCGATCGACTCCATGATTCCGATCGGCCGCGGCCAGCGTGAGCTGATCATCGGCGACCGCCAGACCGGTAAGACGGCCATCGCGGTGGATACGATCATCAACCAGCGGGGACAGAACGTCCTGTGCATCTACGTCGCCATCGGCCAGAAGGCCTCGACCGTTGCACAGCTGGTCCGTACGCTGGAAGAGCACGGTGCCATGGATTATACAACCGTTGTCGCGGCGACCGCCAGTGAGCTGGCTCCGCTGCAGTACATCGCGCCCTATGCCGGCTGTGCCATCGGTGAAGAGTGGATGGAAGAGGGCAAGGATGTCCTCATCGTCTACGATGACCTGTCCAAGCACGCCGTGGCCTATCGTGCCATGTCCCTGCTGTTGAAGCGTCCGCCGGGACGTGAAGCCTATCCCGGTGATGTTTTCTATCTGCATTCCCGTCTGCTGGAGCGTGCCTCCCGTCTGTCCGAAGCACTGGGCGGCGGTTCTCTGACCGCGCTGCCGATCATCGAGACCCAGGCTGGCGACGTTTCCGCATATATCCCGACAAACGTCATTTCCATCACAGATGGCCAGATCTATCTGGAGACCAACCTCTTCAACCAGGGCGTACGTCCCGCTATCAACGCGGGCTTAAGCGTTTCCCGTGTTGGCGGTTCCGCACAGACCAAGGCCATGAAGAGCACTTCCGCCTCCCTGCGTGTGGAACTGGCACAGTATCGTGAACTGGAATCCTTCGCACAGTTCGGTTCCGAACTGGATAAAGATACGCTGACCCGTCTGGAGCACGGCAAGCGCATCGTGGAGATCCTGAAGCAGCCCCAGTATCAGCCCATGTCCATGCAGGACCAGGTCATGATCCTGTACGCGACCACCCATCGTTTCCTTGAGGACGTGCCGGTGGACCGTCTGCTGGACTTCGAGAAGGAATTCATTCCCTACGCGGCTGCCCAGCATCCGAAGATCGCTCTGAATATCGCGAACGAGAAGAAGCTGAGCGACGAGACCGCTGCCGAACTGGAGCAGGCCTTGACGCAGTTCAAGGAGATCTTCATGGGAGGTAACGCCTGATGGCAACGACCCGGGAAATCCAGCTTAGGATCAAATCCGTCACCGGAACCCAGCAGATCACGAAAGCGATGAAGCTGGTGTCGACCGCTAAGCTGCAGAAGATCCGCGGCGTGCAGGAAGCGAACAAACCCTACTTTAAAGCTGTTTACGAAACGATGTGCTCCATCATGGCGGCCTCGGAGGACTGCGTACGCAATTCCCCGCTGCTCAATGATGACATCCGGGCCGACGGCAAGGCAGCCTATCTGCTGATTACCGGCGACCGGGGACTGGCCGGCGGCTACAATGCCAACATCTGCCGCCTGCTGCAGGCCCACATCGAGGATAAAGAAAAGTCTCTGATCGTCACTGTCGGTAAGCGCGGCCGCGAGTATTTCGCCCGCCGCGGCTACCAGCTGGGCGAACATTTCGAGATCCAGAGCAGTCTGCCGAACTATAACGAAGTCAGCCGGATCGTGAACAGTTTCACGCAGCTGAAGACCGAAGGCAAGGTCGACACGCTGTACGTAGTATATACGGCATTTCTTAACACGATCAGTCAGAAGCCTACCATCCTGCAGCTTTTGCCGATCCCCGCCGAGGAGATCCAGGAGCCGGAGGACAGGTCCAAGATGAGCATGATGAATTACGAGCCCAACGAGGAAGAGGTACTGAATTACATCGTACCCAAGTACATCAGCGGCATCGTATTCGGTGCGCTGGCCGAATCCTTCGCCAGCGAAGAAGGCGCCCGCATGACGGCGATGGACTCCGCCACCGATAACGCGGAGGAGATCGTCCAGAAGCTGACGCTCCAGTACAACCGGGCCAGACAGGGCCACATCACGCAGGAACTGACCGAGATCGTCAACGGCGCTGCCGCTCTTGAGCAATAGCCGTGATCAGTATATGAAGGAGGGAAAGA
>CADBPG010000231.1 GCA_902796435.1 uncultured Eubacteriales bacterium
GACCAGCTGGCCGCGCTTCAGGCCGCGCTTGCGGTCCGGGATCTGGATGGCATAGTCCGGATGGGCGCGGAAGAGATCGGAATCCTCGTTGACCATCTCCGGCTCGATCCAGATACCGAATTTCATACCCAGAGCATTGACGCCGTCCACCAGGGGCTTCAGGCCACCGGGCAGCACGTCCTCGCAGACATACCAGTCACCCAGACCGGCATTGTCACTGCGGCGGGCGCCGAACCATCCGTCATCCATGACGAACATCTCGATGCCGCGTTCCGCTGCGGTGCGGGCGATCTCCAGAAGCTTTTCTGTATTGAAATCGAAATAGGTGGCTTCCCAGTTGTTGATCAGCACGGGGCGGAGCGCATGGGCATACTTGCCGCGGATCAGGTGTTGGCGGTACAGATCGTGGAAGGTGCGGGTCATCTTGCCCAGACCGGCATCGGAATGGACCAGGACCACCTCCGGTGCGGTAAAGCTTGCACCGGGCTCCAGTTTCCAGCCGAAATGCTGCGGGCTGATGCCCATCAGCGCACGGATGTGTCCATACTGGTCCAGCTGCGCGGAAGCAGTGAAATTACCAGAATATACAAAGCTGAAACCATAGACGGTGCCATAGTCCTCGGAAGCGTCCCGTGCCATCAGCGCCATGAAGGGGTTGTAGGCGTTACTGGACTCACCACGGGCAGATTCCACGGACTGCTTGCCATGATGGACGGGGATGCGCTGCGCATTGTTCTCTCTGGCCCAGCCGCCCCATAAGGTGACCAGATCCAGATCGTCCCGGTCAAAGTCCACACAGGCGGAGAGGGCGCGGGTCAGGCGGACAGGGGCCTTGCCGGCATTGATGATCTCCACACTGCGGGTGATGACGTCCAGATCCTCGAAGACGGTATAGCGGAGCTTTGCCTGAAGGCCTAGTACCGGGTCCTCGGTCAGGATCTCCAGCGTTTCGCAGTTATCCTCGGAGCCGAAGGTGGCAGGAAGACCGGGCAGTTGTGGTTTGCCACGGAATACGTTGTGGGAACGGTAGAGCAGAGAGACTGCTTCATGGCCGCCCTCGGTCAGCACCGCGAAGGCACTCTCGCGGAAATCACCCAGGTCCTCGGTGGGATATTCCTGGGGCATGATATCCATAAGGGTGACACGCTCGCGCTCGAAGTTTTCCGGTGCGGGATAGGGGCCAACGGGATACAGCGCCGCAGGATCCGGCAGGCGCTTGCCCCAGTAGGCATGCAGTAAGATCCCCTCGTCGCCGAGGATCTGGATCATATAGGATGTGTCCTTAGCGTCCAGTCGGAAGGAACGGGTGGTTTCGTTAAAATAAATGCTCATTTTGACCTCCATAATCTGATGGATTGTTTGAGGATATTATACGTTTCACAGAAAAACTCGTCAAGTGGATTCGCGTCGGATCAGACGGCCGGGAATGATGATCTCGTCCGGCACGGGGCGGCCTTCCAGAAGCTCCTGCATCAGCAGATAGGCCGTCCGGGCGATGTCCCTTTGGCTGACGGCGATGGTGGTCAGCGCGGGGACGCAGCTCTTGCCCTCGTCGATATTATCGATACCGACGATGCGGATATCTTCCGGGACCTTGCGGCCTGCGGCGATGAAGGTCTTCAAGGCACCGATGGCGGTCATGTCGTTGCTGCCCAGTACCGCGTCGATGGGCGGATCTACTTTAAGAAGGGCACGGGCGGCCAGTTCGCCCGCGGTATAGGACCAGTCACCTTCGATAATCCATTGCTTCTCCGGCTGTATCCCGTAGGTCGCCAGAGCCTCCATATACCCGCGCTGCCGCTCCTGGGTGACAGAACCGTGGATACCGCCGATGAAGGCGATGCGCCGGGCGCCTTGCTCCAGAAGATGCTGCGTCGCGTCGAAGCCAGCGACGAAGTCCTCGTAATTGATCCGGGGGAAGAGGGTGCTGTCAGAGGCGAGGCACAGGCAGGGGATGCCGGCACGCTGCGCTTCTTCAAGGAACCGTTCCTCGATATGGGAGACCCAGATGATGCCATCGACCCGGCCGGCCCTTGTCAGCAGCGGTGGCATCTGCGCGTCGCTGCCCAGCTTCGCGAAGAGAACGTTGATATTCAGTGGCCGGAACAGGTCCTCCAGATAGTTGCAGACCTGGATATGGTACAATTGGGCTTGTCGGTCCATATCTCCGGAGATGATAAAAGCGATGAGGCGGGAGGAAGTTTCTTCCTTAGGCCTTTGATAAATGACCTTGGTCCCGGAGCCCGGAACGGAGTAGAGATAACCCTCTGCCTTCAACGCCTGCAGTGCCTTGCGCAGGGTATCACGCTGCACGCCGTACTGCTGGCTCAGCTGACGCTCCGCTGGCAGCAGGGTGCCATAGGCCAGATGGCCGCTCTCCATGCGGTTTTTCAGATCCTCATAGATCTTAGTGCTTTTAGACGGGCCTGGCATAGGACAGGACCCCCTTTCTGTTACAGTGCTGGATATAGTATACACCAGTTTTTCTATAGTTTAAAGCATTGAACAGTTTTTCTTTACTATTTTAGAGAAAGATGTTAAAATAGGAACAGATCGTAAAAACCAGGAGGAAATTAGATCAAGATGCCAAGACCAGTCGTGAAATCGCATGATGATGCCATGTACAAGGCGATCCTGTCTCTTACATCTGTAGAAGAGTGCCGTCGCTTTTTTGAGGATCTTTGTGCCATGACGGAATTGAATTCCATCGAGCAGCGGTTTGAAGTTGCCAGCATGCTGCATCAGAACCGAGTCTATACGGAGATCAAAGAAAAGACCAATGCCAGTTCGGCCACCATCAGCCGGGTCAACCGGATGCTCAATTATGGGACCGGCTGCATCAGTGAGGTCCTGGACCGGATGCAGGCAGAGGAAACGCAGAATAAGGAAGAAGCAGAATGAAGGAATTATTATTAGGCAATAAGGCGCTCGCGCGTGGTCTGTACGAAGCGGGCGTCAGTGTTGTGTCCAGTTATCCGGGTACCCCCAGTACTGAGGTCACCGAAGAACTGGCGAAATTCGATGAAGTATACAGTGAATGGGCGCCTAATGAAAAGGTCGCCATGGAAACGGCCTTTGGCGCGGCTCTGGCCGGCAAGCGCAGTTTCTGCGGCATGAAGCACGTGGGCCTGAACGTGGCGGCGGACCCCTTGTTCACCTGTTCCTACACCGGCGTGAACGGCGGTATGGTCATCTGCGTGGCGGATGATGCGGGCATGCATTCTTCCCAGAACGAGCAGGATTCCCGGCACTATGCCATCGCCGCGAAGATCCCCATGCTGGAGCCTTCGGACTCCGCAGAGGCCTATGCCTTTGCCTTCAAGGCTTTCGAGATCTCCGAGACCTTCGATACCCCGGTCCTCATGAAGATGTGCACCCGTGTAGCCCATTCCCAGAGTGTAGTGGAAACCGGCGAGCGGGTCGTTCCGGAGCCGAAGCCCTATGTGAAGAACATCGCCAAGTATGTCATGTCCCCGGCCAACGCTATCCGCAGACATCCTTTCGTTGAGGAACGCACCTTGAAACTCAAGGCGTTCGCCGAAACGACGGACCTGAACCGTCTGGAGATGGGCGGCACGCAGCTGGGCATCATCACGTCCTCCACGTCCTATCAGTATGTCAAAGAAGTCTTTGGCGACAGCGTCAGCATCCTGAAGCTGGGCCTGGTCAACCCCCTGCCGGAGCAGAAGATCCGTCAACTGGCCGAGGCCTGTGAAAAGCTGGTCGTCGTAGAAGAGCTGGATCCGATCATCGAGGAGCAGGTGCGTGCCATGGGCCTTCCGGTCTGCGGTAAGGACATCCTGCCCATCTGCGGTGAATACTCCCAGAACCTCCTGGCAGAGCGCTTGGGCGGCACTGTACCGGCCTACAAGGGCCTGGAAGAGGCACTGCCGGTCCGTCCGCCGGTCATGTGTGCCGGCTGCCCGCATCGCGGCCTGTTCTTCACGCTGGCGAAGCATAAGGTCACCGTATTGGGTGATATCGGCTGCTACACCTTGGGTGCCGCGGCCCCGCTGAACGCCATGGAAATGACCCTGTGCATGGGCGCGTCCATCAACGCCGTACATGGTTTCAACAAGGCCCTGGGACAGGCTTCTGAGGGCAAGACCGTTGCCGTCATCGGTGACTCTACCTTCATGCACTCCGGTATGACAGGCCTTGCCAATGTGGCGTACAACCAGAGCAATTCCACCGTCATCATCCTGGATAATTCCATCACCGGTATGACCGGTCATCAGCAGAATCCGACCACCGGATACAACATCAAGGGCGATCCGGCCGGCAAGATCGACCTGGAGGCGCTGTGCAGAGCCATGGGCTTCAACCGGGTCAGAGTCGTAGACCCGTATGATCTCGCGGCCTGTGACAAAGTCATCACCGAGGAGCTTGCGGCAGAGGAAGCTTCTGTCATCATCAGCCGCAGACCTTGTGCGCTTTTGAAATATGTAAAACATAATCCGCCGCTGAAGGTCGATACGAGCAAGTGCATCGGCTGCAAGTCCTGCATGCGTCTGGGATGTCCTGCGATCAGCGTGAAAGAGGGCAAGGCGGTCATCGATACGACATTGTGCGTCGGGTGCGGCGTCTGCAGCCAGCTGTGCCGTTTCGGAGCATTGGGAGGTACAGGAAATGACTAAGAATATCATGATCGTAGGCGTCGGCGGCCAGGGATCCCTTCTGGCCAGTAAGCTTCTGGGCCATCTGCTGCTGGAGGAAGGATATGACGTAAAGGTATCCGAAGTCCATGGCATGAGCCAGCGCGGCGGCAGCGTTGTGACCTATGTCCGGTTTGGCGAGAAGGTCTATTCGCCCATCATCGACAAGGGCGAGGCCGATGTCATCGTATCCTTTGAAAGGCTGGAAGCCGCCCGTTATGCGGAGTATCTGAAGCCGGGCGGACGCATCGTCGTCAACACCCAGCAGATCGACCCCATGCCGGTCATCACTGGAGCGCAGAGCTATCCGGAAAACCTGATCGAAAAGCTGGAAGGTTTAGGCTTCCAGGTCGATGCGATGGACTGCCTGTCGCTGGCGGAAGAAGCCGGTTCCTCCAAGGCCGTCAATATCGTCCTGATGGGCCGCCTGTCCCGCTACTTCGATATTCCGATGGAGCGCTGGCAGCAGGCGATCGAGGCCTGCGTACCGGCCAGATTCATCGAGCTGAACCAAAAAGCGTTCCTGTTGGGACGTGGATGATTATAAAAGACAATGAAAGAAAAAATATCGATCTGCCTGGCAAATAAAAGCCAGGCAGATGTTGTAAAAGAGATCGTCGACAGAACGATCCGGGAGATCTACCCGAAATATTACCCGCAGGAAGTGGTACAGTTTTTCCTTGACTGGCACAGCTTGCCTCATATCGAAAAAGATGTCGCCGAGGGCCGAGTCTGGCTTGCGTTGCAGGGTGAAAAGATCGTCGGAACAGGTACGATCGATGGTAATACCATCACGCGGGTCTATGTGCTGCCGGAATGCCAAGGTACTGGTGCCGGATCCGCAATGATGGAGCATCTGGAGCAAGAGATCTTTAAGACATACGATACGGTGGAGATCGAAGCATCGCTGCCGGCTGTCCGTTTCTATAACAGGAGGAAATACGTACCCTTTGAGCACATGGAGCACCAGGCACCGAATGGGAAAATCCTGCCTTATGACGTTATGCGGAAGATAAGAGGGGAAGCCGCCGCGGTGAAGCCTAAAGTCTCTTTGCGGACCAGGACGGCGGACAGTGTCCGGATCTACTTCGAAAAAGCGCAGGATCCGGAGATCAAGGCTGTTCTGCCGCAAAAAGCACAGACAGTGGAAGAAGCCCTCGCGGATTATGAGAAGACCCTTGAGCCCGATGCCACCAGCTATGGGCTTACGATCCTGGTGGGCGGACGGTACGTCGGGGATATCTGGTGCTATGGCATCGATTCAAGTGATGAACCGAATGCTATGCTGAGCTTCTGCATCTTCGATAAAGCCAGTTGGAACCAGGGCATCGGAACAGAAGCAGTGGCAGCTTTCCTGCAGAAAGCAACTGCGCAATATGGCCTGAGATCGATTGGAGCGTTCACCTTTTCTGACAATATGGCGTCACGCCGCGTGCTGGAGAAAAACGGTTTCCGGTTGATGGAAGAGTTTGAAGAAGACGGGCGTCTTTCATGCTATTATCAACGGGAGGCTGCAACCTACAGGGATGAACTGATCTCGGATTTCTCGTCACCGTTGTTCCAGACCGCATTCCAGCAGTATTTCGCGGAACTGGATATCAATGCCCAGGATTGGGAAGGCCTGTTCCGTGAAATGAATGAAGAGGGTGGAAATGAGGTGAGCATCCGCACCGCTGAAGATGGTCAGGTAATAGGTTTTATCATGTTTACACCCATTAAGTGTACCAGTTGGTTCTTTGAGGAGACCTGCGGCTTCATCCGGGAGTTCTGGATCGCCGAAGAGTACCGGAACCAAGGACATGGTGCCTCATTGCTGCAGATGGCGGAAGATCGTTTCAAGGAGCAAGGGATCTGTACCAGTATTCTGACCACGGATACGGCGGAGCGGTTCTATCTGCAGCATGGATACGAGCCTGCGCCAGGATGCAGAGCGAAAAATGAAGATCAGGTCTTTGTGAAGCGACTGTAGGCACAAAACGAAAAGAAGGAACCTCGCGATGAGGTTCCTTTTTTGGCTGCTCCTTACATACCTAAAAGCTGCATGGCATTGCCACCCAGGATCTGGCCCTGTTCCTCAGGAGAAAGAGTACTGTTTTTGATCATTTGCACGTACTCTTTCATATCGGCCCAGGGGCTGTCTGTGGCGAACAGTACACGGTCAGTTCCGTGTTTGCGCATGATGCGGACCGCATCTTTTATGGACAGGTTCTCGGACAGCAGAGGCGCGGGCGGTTCTGTCATCACCGGGATCGGCCCGAGAGAGAAGGCTGTGTCGATCCACACCGGCGCGCCGGCCAGGTCCGCTTCGAAGACGTCCCAGTTGCCCCAGCCGCCCATATGGGCCAGTACGAACCGGTCCGGTGCCACCAGGCGCAGGACGTTCAAGATCTGCGGTACGGAGGCGTAATCGTGGTCATAGATGCCGATGTCGATGCCCGCGTGGGTCAGTATGATCATGCCCAGGTCCGATGCCGTCTCGATGATCCTTAAGAAAGAAGGATCGTCGATGTTGCGGCCTTGATAGGCCGGGTGCAGTTTGATGCCTTTGATCCCTGCTTCTTTGAGCAGCTTAAGCTCCTTCTTGAAATCAGGGTAGTCCGGATGCATGCCGCCAAATGTGATGATGCCGGAGGCCAGCAATGCTTCCTGATTGTCGATCATTTTATGGTTGAGGGATTCCACCTGGTCCGGCCGGGTCATGACCGGCAGGTTGATGGCGCGGTCGATGCCGGCAGCCTGCATGCAGGCCGCAAGGCCGCTGACGGTGCCGTCTGTGACAGGAATCGTCCGGGATTTCTGGGATAAAGTCTCCAGTGTCCGGCCGGCGATCCGGTCCGGAAAGGTATGGGTGTGAAAATCGATGATCATGGTACTTCTTTGACTTCTTTCATTGACAAAATAGAGGAGTTATGGTATGATTATACACGGTTTAACCAATAAAAGCAATAAAGCTTTAAACAATAAAAGCGAAAGAGGACATGAAATATGCCTGTTATGGACCTGTTAGAGCGCAACCACGCCTTATATGGAGACGAGGTCGCACTGGTCGAACTGAATCCTTCTCAAAAAGAGACCCGGAAGATCACCTGGAAAGAGTATGAACTGGTACAGGCGACCTCCAACCAGCCCTATCGGCGGGAACTGACCTGGGCCGTTTTCGATGAGAAGGCCAACCGTGTCGCCAACATGCTGCTGTCCCGCGGCATCAAGAAGGGCGACCGTGTCGCCATCCTGATGTTCAACTGTCTGGAATGGCTGCCCATTTACTTTGGTATCCTGAAGACCGGCGCTATCGCCGTGCCTTTCAATTTCCGTTTTGATTCCAACGAGATCCTGTACTGCGCAGAGCTGGCGGAAGTTCACATCCTGATCTTCGGCCCGCAGTTCATCGGTCGTATCGAAGCCATCGAGGAGCGTCTGGCCCGCGGTCGTCTGCTGATCTATGTGGGCGATGGCTGCCCGACCTTCGCGGAGAGCTACATGGAACTGGTCGCCGACCATTCCAGCCAACCGCCGAAGATCGAGATCACCGATCAGGATGATGCTGCCATCTATTTCTCCTCCGGTACTACCGGCTTCCCGAAGGCCATCCTGCACAACCATGAAAGTCTGATGCAGGCCGCGGAGATGGAGTGTGTCCATCATAAGACCAATCGGAACGATACCTTCCTCTGCATCCCGCCGCTGTACCACACCGGTGCCAAATTCCACTGGATGGGCAGCCTGTGGGCAGGCAGCAAAGCGGTCTTGCTGCAGGGTACGAACCCGAAGACCATCCTGGAAGCGGTCTCTAACGAACATTGCACGCTGGTATGGCTGTTGGTGCCCTGGGTACAGGATATTCTGACCGCCCTGGACAATGGTACTTTGAAGCTGGAGGATTATCAGTTAGATCAGTGGCGTCTGATGCACGTCGGTGCGCAGCCGGTGCCCCCATCTTTGATCCGTCATTGGCTGGAGTACTTCCCTCATCATGATTACGATACCAACTATGGACTGTCCGAATCCACAGGTCCCGGCTGCGTCCATCTGGGCCTGGGCAACGTGCACAAGGTCGGCGCCATCGGTATCCCCGGTTATCGTTGGGAGACCAAGATCGTGGATGAGAATGGCCAGATCGTGGCCCAGGGTAGCGTGGGTGAGCTCTGCGTCAAAGGCCCCGGCGTCATGACCTGCTATTACAATGATCCTAAGGCAACAGCCGAAGTCCTGAAGGACGGCTGGCTGTACACGGGCGATATGGCTATGCAGGATGAGGATGGTTTCATCTTCCTGGTCGATCGTAAGAAGGACGTCATCGTCAGCGGCGGTGAGAATATCTATCCTGTCCAGATCGAGGACTTCCTGAGGACCTTCGACAAGGTCCAGGATGTGGCGGTCATCGGCCTGCCGGATCACCGCCTGGGTGAGATCACAGGCGCCATCATCCAGATCAAACCGGGCATGACCTGCACTGAGGATGAGGTCAATGATTTCTGCCTGCAGCTGCCGCGGTACAAGCGCCCGCGCAAGATCATCTTCGCGGATGTCCCGCGCAATGCCACGGGCAAGATCGAAAAGCCGCTGCTCAGAAAACGCTATGGAGCAGAGCGACTGGTCGAACAGCAGAACCAAGGTTAAAAATCCTGAGGGACCTCAAAATGAGGTTCCTTTTTTCTTTGCAAAGTGGAAGAAAGTGTTATATGATAACAGTTAAGAAAGAGAAGGGAGACGCAGCATGAAAAACCTTGCGCTTCTGGACCGGATCCATCATCAGTTGATCGTATCCTGCCAGGCGGTCCCGGGCGAACCTTTGTATCTGGAAGAAGGAACGGTCATGCCCTTGATGGCGCTGGCGGCCCAGCGGGCGGGCAGTCCCATGATCCGCACCAGCAGTGTGCGGGACGTTGTAGCCATCCGCCAGAGGACCGGCCTGCCGGTGATCGGCCTGATCAAGATCCAGCATCCAGGCTTTGACCGCTATATCACGCCGACGATGGTGGAGGTGGACCAGCTCGTTGAGGCCGGTGCGGAGATCATCGCCATCGACTGTACCGACCAGGTGCGGGGCGATGGATCCACCATCGAAGAATTCATACAGGCGGTGCGGTCCAAGTATCCGGACCAGCTTTTGATGGCGGATATCTCCACCTATGAAGAGGGCGTCCGTGCCTGGCAGATGGGCATGGACCTGGTGGGGACCACCATGAGCGGTTATACGCCTCAGTCACCGCAGCTGGATGGACCGGATTATACACTGGTCCGCAGACTGCAGAAAACGTTGCCGATCCCGGTCATCGGTGAGGGCAGGGTCCATACGCCGGAGCAGGCGGTCGAGATGCTGAAAAATGGCGCCTGGGCCGTTGTTGTCGGCGGTGCCATCACCCGGCCGTTGGAGATTGCCGGAAGATTCATAAAAGCCATACAGAATGAAAATAACAAGGAGGAAGCTTGACTATGACAAGACAGTATCCAGGAACCACGTCTCCCGAGATCACGGAGCGGGAGCTGAATGCCTGCAAGGTGGCCCGCAGAGCCGCGGCGGAAGGCATGGTGCTTTTGAAGAATGACGGAGTGCTGCCCCTGGCATCAGATGCGGCCGTAGCCTTATACGGTGGCGGCGCCAGCTATACGATCAAGGGCGGTACCGGCTCCGGCATGGTCAACAACCGCAAGAACGTCAGTATCACAGAAGGACTGCGGGATTCTGGGCTCACATTACTGAATGAGGACTGGCTTGCCTCCTATGATGAGGCTTATCAGAAGGCCTGGAATGACTGGATGCAGTCGATCTACGATATGGCCGGGGAACCGGGCAATTTCGGCACCTTGTACGCGGCACACGCTTCTCATCCCATGGTCATGCCCAAGGGCGATCCCATCGAGAAGAAGGACACGGACATCGCGATCTTTGTGGTCAGCCGTGTTTCCGGTGAGGGTGCGGACCGCAAGGCAGTGCCCGGTGATTACTATCTTTCTGATGATGAAATGGCCAGCCTGCGTGAGATCACGGCGGTATACCCGAAGACGATCGTGATCCTGAACGTGGGTGGCATCATCGATCTGGGTTTCCTGGATGAGTTCCCGATTGCCGCTGTCGTTCTGATGTCGCAGGCTGGTATGGAAGGGGGACATGCGCTGGCAGACGTGCTGACAGGCGTTGTGAATCCTTCCGGCAGGCTGACCGATACCTGGGCATATAATTATTATGATTACCCCAGCAGTGAGAAATTCAGCCATAATAACGGCAATGTGATCGAAGAGAAGTATACGGATGGCATCTATGTGGGATATCGCTATTTTGACTCCTTCTCGGTGGCGCCGCGCTATCCCTTCGGCTATGGTCTGTCCTACACCACGTTCCAGCTGGTCAGCAGCATGACCCGGGTCGAGGAGGATCGGGTCCATGTGCAGGCCTGTGTCAAGAATACCGGGTCCGTGGGCGGTGCCCAGGTCCTGCTGCTGTTCGCGGATCTGCCGGAAGGTGAGCGGCCGAAGGAACGCCGCCGGTTGGTCGCTTTCACGAAGACCAGTGTTTTGGCACCTGGTGCCGAAGAGCAGGTAGAGCTGGTTTTTTCACTGTATGCGCTGGCATCCTATCATACGGCCACGTCCACATATTATATGGAGCGGGGCTGGTACGTGCTGACCCTGGATACCTGCGACGCATCCGCCGAGATGGTGCGCCAGACTGTAGGCACCCTGGCTTTGACAGAGGACCGGGTTCTGGATACACTTACGCCGATCTGTCCGCTGCTGGATGCCTTGAAGGAGATCCGGCCGGAATCCCTGCCGGAGCGTCCGACTTTAAGCGAACTGATCAATATCGATAACGCGGTCACTTTGGCGGCCGCGAATATCACGTTGCAGCACATCAAGGATGACATCCGCAAACTGCCCTATGCCTTTGAGGTGGACGAGATCCTGGACCAGATGAGCCGGGAGCAGAAGGCCCGCCTGGTCTGCGGACAGCCCAGTGTCATGAGTGGCGAGATCATCGGTGCCGCGGCCATGACGATCCCCGGTGCGGCCGGTGAGACCACGCATGTGCTGGAGGGCCTGGGTGTAGGCCACCTGATCCTGGCAGACGGTCCTGCCGGTATCCGCCTGCAGAAGCATTATCAAGTGGATCCGGAAACGGGCGAGATCTATAAAATGAACCGGTATGAAACGCTGGAAAACCGCATCTTTGGCAAGGAATTTCTGCATGAAGGCGCAGAGGACCATTACCAGTTCTGCAGCGCGATCCCGGTGGGCACCTTGCTGGCCCAGACCTTTGATCTGCAGCTGATGCAGGAGGTGGGCGATCTGATCGGCAACGAGATGGAGGAGATGGGTGTACAGGTCTGGCTGGCGCCGGGCATGAACATCCACAGAAACCCGTTGTGCGGCCGCAACTTCGAGTACTATTCCGAGGACCCGGTGGTCAGCGGCCTGATGGCTGCGGCGATCACCAAGGGTGTCGAAGCACATCCGGGCTGTGCGGTCACGATCAAGCACTTCGCCTGCAACAACCAGGAAGAAAACCGCCGCGGCGTTTCCAGTATCGTTTCCGAGCGCGCCCTGCGCGAGATCTACCTGAAGGGCTTCGAGATCGCGGTGAAGGAAGCGCATCCGAAGGCGATCATGACTTCGTACAACAAGGTCAACAGTGTCCATACGGCCAACAGTTATGACCTTTGCACCACCGCGGCCCGCAAAGAGTGGGGCTTCGACGGCATCATCATGACAGACTGGCTGACCACCAATTCCAACGGCGGATCGGCCGC
>CADBPG010000232.1 GCA_902796435.1 uncultured Eubacteriales bacterium
ATCAAAGCACCTAAGGGATATAACCTCCTGAAGGATCCGATCACGGTCGAGATCGAGGGAACGCTGGACGACAAGAATAAGACCTGCACATGGTCCGCTACGATGAATGGTGAAGATATCTCTGCCAACGCAAACAACCTGTTCGAGTTCAAGGTAGAGAACAAAGAGGGCTCCACGCTGCCTTCTACCGGTGGTATCGGTACCCGCATCTTCTACGGACTGGGCACCGTACTGGTCCTGGGCGCGGGCATCGTGCTGATCAGCCGCAAGCGTGCCGGCAAGAAATAATCAAGTGTAGTATTTGTAAGAGGGGAAATACTTTCTGTATACGGGGAGAGGAGAGATCCTCTCCCCGCATATAGTCATAGGGAGAGTGTGACATGAAGAAACGAGCTACCAACATTTTTCTGGTCGTGATGTTCTGTGTCGGACTGTCCCTATTACTATATCCGCCCATCGCGAACTGGTGGAACAGTTACCGGCAGTCCAAGGTCGTGGTCAACTACGCGGAAGCGGTGGCCAACGTGGACAAGGACCGCTACAAGGAATTGCTGGAGAACGCCCACGCCTACAACGAGAAGATCGCCCAGACGGGCGGCGGCGGGGCCTATTTCACGGAGGAACAGTGGGCCGAGTACGAGAAACAACTGGATATTGACGGAAGCGGCGTCATTGGGTATATTGAAATACAGAAGATCCGCTGCTCCCTGCCCATTTATCATGGCACGGATGACAGCATCCTGCAGATCGCCATCGGCCACATCGAGGGCACGTCGCTGCCCGTCGGCGGTCCGAGCACCCATTGTGTCCTGTCCGGACACCGTGGTCTGCCGTCTGCCCGCCTGTTCACCGATATCGACCAGCTGACCGAGGGTGATACCTTCATCATCCGGACACTGGACGAGGTGCTGACCTACGAGGTGGACCAGATCCGCATCGTCCTGCCGCAGGTAACGCGGGATCTGCGCATCGTGCCGGGGGCGGACCTGTGTACCCTGGTCACCTGCACACCCTACGCCGTCAACACGCACCGCCTGCTGGTCCGCGGCCATCGCGTCGAGACCAAGCCCGGCATCATCTCCGTGACGGCTGAAGGCGTGCTGATCAAGCCGGTGGTCGTCATGCCGCTCTTGTCCATTCCCATCATCCTGCTGCTGGTTTTGCTTCTGGTCATCCTCAGCAAGCGGAAGACGCCGGCGATGCTCATGGATGAGCACCGCAGAAAGCGAGAACAAACCATAGAAGAAACCATCCTGAACAAAGAACTGGCCCTCGTCGTGCCGGAGGGCTTCACCCTCATGTCCAAAGAGGAGATGGCGCAGAATGCCACCTCCTACGGCCCGCCCAACTGGGCCGTGAAAGACCCGGACCGCCACATGATCCTCAGCGTCGCCTGGAAGAAGAGCCTCTTCGCTTCGTTGCTGGTCTCCGCCCGGGAGACTGCGCAGAACGTGGAGGGCCGCCTGCACAAGATGATGGAGCAGATGGGCTACGAGCGCCGGCAGTTCGTCACGGCCGACATCGACGGCCTGGAGAGCCACGGCATCCGCTACAGTTACGATACACCCTCCGTCCGCATGACAGCCCAGACCCTGGTCGTGAAGAAGGGCAGCACCTTCTACTACGTCCACTGCTACATGCGCGATGCCCTGCTGGACGAGAGCCTGCCTGTGCTGGACGAGGTGCTGAAGACGATGCGGTGGGTGAAGAAGTGAGGTTTTTGGCGCAGTTACCTTCTAAATGCGCTGCCCTTTGCAGCAGAACGTAGTCGATTCGTTGCGATTACCTTCTATGCGCAAGGCCTTCTATCGCAGAACGTAGTCGATTCGGTGCAATTACCTTCCATTCGTAATTCAGTTTTCTACAGAACGTAGTCACTTACCGGTGGCTACGTTCTTTTTTTAACCACTGTTCTGGTATACCGTAATCACCCCGAAGTGACTACAGTATATCCGCGACCGAAGCTCCTGCAGAAGGTAATCATCCGCGGCAGTTACGTGCTGTGCAACACCATCATTCCCGATGAACGTAATCACCTCGAAGTGACTACAGTATATCCGCGACCTAAGCTCCCGCAGAAGGTAATCCACTTCAAAGAGTCCTGCAAGCGCATGAAGAAGCTTGATTACGAGTGTCTCAGGTGTTATGATAAAACAAGCAATAAACAATCCAGGAGAATACCCTATGCACATCCGTCCCATGCTTCCTTCCGAATACCCGCTCCTGAAGACCTTCCTTTACGAGGCGCTCTTCGTGCCGGAAGGAGCGGAGCCGTTCCCGGAGGATATCATTTACAAGCCAGAACTGGTCATTTACTACAGAGATTTCGGTACCGGCCGGGCGGATCGCTGCCTCGTCGCGGAGGACGACGGCAAGGTTGTCGGAGCGGCGTGGACGCGCCTCATGCATGATTATGGCTATGTGGATGATGAGACACCATCTTTCTCCATTTCGCTGCTGCCGGAATATCGGGGCCGGGGCATCGGTACGCAGCTGCTTAAAGGTGTGCTGGACCTCATGAAGAGCGAAGGCTATGCGCAGGTCTCCTTGTCGGTGCAGAAGGCCAACAGGGCCGTCAACATGTATCTGAAGGCCGGCTTCCGGCCTGTGTGGGAAGATGACGAAGAGTACGTCATGGTATGCAGATTATAGGAGAAGCAAATGAAAAAATGGTATGATGAGGAATATGTTTTCACCGTGGAAGTGACCGGTTTCCTTCATGGGGATCACACCGAGCGCTATTGCCGCAATGGGGAGGAGATCGGTGACAAGTATACCTGTACCTACGGGTGCCCGGTAAACCAGGATGGACAAGGTATCTGTTCCAAGACCATGATGATGCTTTTCCCGCTGATGGAGGCCGTCCGCAGCGGTGGCGACCTGGAGAACGTGGGCGGTGACAGTAAATACACCAAGACCATCGTCTGTCCGGATGGCTGTGTGATCTTCCGGCTGACCGCGGAACCCACAGGCAACGAGAATTTTCACAAAGGTCATTTCTGGGACTATCCTGATGAGACACAAAAGTGAGGCGGGCTGATCGTGGCCATAGTAGATCCGGCTCATGGAGGTAAGTACATTTGAAGACCATACACGTTGTGGCCGCCATCATTCGGGATGGTGACAGCGTTTTTGCTACGCAGCGGGGCTACGGCCCCTATAAGGATGGCTGGGAGTTCCCCGGCGGCAAGATCGAGCCTGGAGAGAGCCCGGAAGCAGCTTTGTGCCGCGAGATCTTGGAGGAGCTCGATACCGAGATCGCGGTGGGAGAGCCGATCATTCGGGTGCAGTACGATTATCCAGAGTTCCATCTGGACATGCAATGTTTCTGGGCGACCGTTGTGGAGGGAGACCTCCGGCTCAAGGAACATGAGGCTGCCCGCTGGCTGCCGCTGACCGACCTGTGGCAGGTGGACTGGCTGCCGGCTGACCGCCTGGTGGTGGAAGAACTGAACAAGGAGCAACCGTTATGATATTCAATATCGCGTTTTTGCAGCTTCTGCCAGGACAGACGTTGGAGGAGAATCTGGAAATCGGGCTTGCGGCCTGTGAAAAAGCCAAAGCCCTCGGCGCGGATGTTGCCCTGTTTCCGGAGATGTGGAGCTGCGGGTACGAGATCCCGCAGGAAAAGGAAGCGCTGGAAGCACGTGCCATCGCCGCGGACAGTCCATTTGTGCAGGCTTTCCAGGAAAAGGCCAGAGAATTGGAAATGGCCATCGGGATCACACTGCTGGAGCAGCATCAGCCCAAACCCTTGAACTCCGTCGTTTTCTTTGACCGTAAGGGAGAAGAGGTCCTGCACTATGCTAAAGTCCACACCTGCGGCTTCGATCTGGAAGCGGTGCTGGATCCGG
>CADBPG010000233.1 GCA_902796435.1 uncultured Eubacteriales bacterium
CAAAACTGAGATCATCGTCAGGAACCCTGCATAAGGGCCTAACAATGCAGATAATAGCATACCTCCGCACAAATGTCCACTGGAACCCGTGCCCGGGATCGTGAAGTTGATCATCTGCGTGGCGAAGACGAAAGCACCCATGATGCCCATGAGGGGAATCTTTTTGCTCAGGTCCTCATCTTCCCGGACCTTTTTGATAGAAACGACCGCTGCAGCGGCTGAAGCCGCATACATCACGCCGCCGACCGCGGGGCTGATCAAAGCATCTGCCATATGCATAAGGCAAATCCTCCCTTACATTACTGCAATCAATCATATCATATTCAAGAGGAAGGAAGAAGCCCCCTGGGGGGATAGAAATCTCATGTTTTCTTGTTTTGGATGAAAAAAGCCCATGCCCCTATTCTCAAAGGGCATGGGCTTCTTGGTTTTAAGTTTTATTTACTTCGCTTCGATCTTGATCTCGCAGGGTGCAAGGCCATCGACCCATACCTTCACGGTGATCTCACCCGGCTCGTCCGCTACGACCGCCGCCATCGCACGGCCTTCATAGGCCTTGCAGTACGGTGTGCCATAGTTTTCATCCGTGCAGGGGTTGCCGGAGCCGATGCCCGCCAAACGACCGGCGCCGGTCACTTCGATGTTGATCACGGAATCCTCGTAAGGAACACGTGCACCGTTTTCGTCCACGATGGTCAGTGCCACGTAGGACAGATCCTGACGGTCCGCCTTGATGCAGGGACGGTCTGCGCAGGCAGTAACGCCGCAGGCCTTGCCCGTCGTCTTCAGGCAGCAGCGGGCGATCTCCTTGCCGTCACGATAGGCCACCGCTTCCACGGTACCCTTCTCGTAGGGGATCTCCAGAGAGGCTTCCAGCTTCTCCACAGGAGCCTTGCCGCAGGACTTGCCGTTCAGGAAGAACTCGACCTCGTCCGCATCCGCGTAGGCATCCACCTTGATGGGCTTGCCCAGCCATTCATCGTCGTAGGTCCAGGTGTCTTCCACGTCTCTCCAGTGCCAGCCGGTGCCCCAGAAGGTATCGCCGTTATGCTTCGGATGGGTGGTGTAGAGGGCCATCTTCTCGCTGTGACCATCGAAGGCTTCCCACATGATCTCACGATAGTAGGACTGGCCGGTCCGGTAGCCGCACAGATCCATATCACCCTGGAAGCAGCTGCGCCACGGCCAGGGACCCATGAATCCATGATCCTGGCTCTCGGAATCCCAGACGACACGGCCGACGCCGGCTTCGCCCAGGTTGTCATAGGCGGTCCAGATGAAGTCGCCGATGACATGGCTGTTGTCCATGGTGGCCTTCCAATAATCGTAGGTGTTGAAGGGATGGGTCTCCGTGCCCATGATCACGCGGCCCGGGAATTTCTCCTTATCGGATGCATACCTTTGATACAGGTAGTTGTAACCGACGATGTCCAGAGCGGAGGCATAATCAGCCGTCTTGGTGCCCCAGTTATCCCTTTTCTGCATATCCTGTTCCAGATTCATCACATTGACTTTTTCGATGTCGCCGGTGTCTTCCAGAGCCGCTTCCAGCGCTTCCTGATCAAAGACGCCGCAGATGGCGGAGGTGATGAAGTGGGTATCATCAAAGGAGCGGATCTTGTCCGCCAGCTTGTGGGCCCAGTAGTAACCATTGCCGGAACCATCACGCTCGCCGATCTCGTTGCCGATGGAGTAGGAGAAGACGCAGGGATGGTTGCGGTCACGCTTGACCATATATTCGATGTCGCGCTCCCACCACTCCTCGAAATACAGATGGTAGTCCATGGGGACTTTGCCGATGCGCCAGCAGTCAAAGGCCTCGTCCAACAGGATGATACCTTCCCGGTCGCAGGCTTCCAGCATGGCCAGAGACGGCGGATAGTGGCTGATGCGGACTGCGTTGTAGCCGGCCGCTTTTAGGATCTGGATCTTGCGTTCTTCCGCTCTCGGCCAGGCAGCGGAGCCCAGGAACGCCGCGTCATGATGGATGCAGCCGCCCTTGAGCTTCAGAGGCTCGCCATTCAAACGCAGGCCATGAACCGCGTCCGCCTCATACTTGCGGATACCGAAGACAGTCTCTGCAGTCTCATCTGCCTGTCCCGGAACGACCAGCGTGGTCTTCAGCGTATACAGGTGCGGTGTCACCGTGTTCCAAAGCTTCGGCTCGGTCACTTCCATCTG
>CADBPG010000234.1 GCA_902796435.1 uncultured Eubacteriales bacterium
CGCGTGTGCCGCTGACCGTGATCGTACCATAAGGCGTCTCATAGCTGCAGGTAAAGGTGTTCATGCCCTCCGGCATATGCGGTGTGATCTGGACACGCTTGAACCCCGGCTCCAGAGGCTTGATGCCGGCGATACCGCTATAGTACCACTCGATGATATGGCCCATCATGTCATGACAATGGCTGCGGGGATTGTTCTCCCAATATTCACCCAGGGTCGTCATGCCGTCCAGCACGAAGGCATAGTAGGACGGATGCTCCGACCGGGTGATGAACCGGGCGATCAAGTCGTCCAGGCCGAGGCGGGAGGCTGTCTGGATGATATACGGCAGACCGATCTCGCCGGCGGCAAAGGAACCTTTCTCTTCCAGGGTACGTTTGAAACAGGCCGCCACATCGTCCACTTGATCTGCGGGCACCATGTCCCAGAACAGCGGCAGGGCTTCGCAGGCCTGGGTCGCCGTCAAAGCAGTCTGGTCCTCCCAGTTGCGGTAGAACCACTTGCCGTCCGGCCCTTGCACCAGGAGTTTTTCATTGTAATTCTGCCGCACTTTTTCCGCAAATCCATGGAAGGCGGCTTCTTCTTCCGGCTTTTTCAGGATCCGGGCGAAATACGCCAGGATGGCCGCGTCGGCATACAGGAAGGCTGTCTCCACATTTTCCCTGGCCAGAGCCTGATCGGGATTGCCCCAGTCGCCCAGTCCGTGGTTGATGAAGCCTTCCTGCGTCATCTTGGTCTTGAGATGCTCCAGATAGCGTTTGCCGGTCTCATAATTGTCCTCGATGACCTGCTGATCTCCATAGAACAGATAGTGCCAGTACACGCCCAGGATGCAGGTGCTGCCCCAGGGAATGATGTCGTAAAAACTGCCCATGCCCGGCACCGGTAGTACGTTGGGCACATAGCAGGGTGCCTGGGAGGGCACCAATCCAGCACCGGCAGGGAAAGGGTTGCCCGCAAAGTCATAGAAGACATCGTCTGCTGTGTGCTGGGCCAGCCTAAGATCGGAGAAAAACTTCTCCCACAAAGCTTTCCCATCCTTCATGAAGAAGATGGAGGGCGCCATCAGGTGGTTGGGCTCCTGCCAGGCAAAACGCTCGATGGTGGGACAGTCCGTGTGGACCGAGACCATGTTGGCCTCCACGGTCTTTTCGATCATGTCGTAGATCTTGTTGTAGCGCTCATCGTCGCAGGAGAAATGTCCCGCCTCCTTCCAGGCGCTGGTGATGGCATCGCCCACAAGATCCCGCACCTCTGCGTCTTCGGAAACAGCGATATACCGTCCGGCGAAATAAGTGAAACTCTGGCTGACCGGCTCCCATACATCATCCGCGCCGATATGATAGGAGATCACATTGTTTATGGGCATCCAGCCCTTGGCCATCTGATCGACATCGCCCTCCGGCGTCAGTTTTTCCGCAGGGAGGAATTCCACCTGCTGCCCTGCCTTGCCCCGCACTGCGCAGTGCAGCAGACCGGAGATGTTCTGGCCCAGGTCGAAAATCCTGTGCCCGTTGACACAGCCGATCTCCTTGCCTTCATAGCGATGGATGACCTTGATCGGAGGCATCTGGGCCTGGACCACATCTCCCTGGGGGATTTCCCCCTCGTTGGCGGATCGGGCCTGTGTCCAGCCGGAAGCATCGAACTCCGGCAGGGAAAAACCAGGCTGGGCCAAAGAGCCGTCGATCTCCTCAGAACCATATACGTTGGAGTGCAGCACCGGATGCGGTGCAGTCAGCCATCCCGCGGGATCAGAGGTGCTGATCCTATCTTCCGTACCATCCGCATAGGAAATGACCAGCTCCACCGCGGCCACCAGGCTGTCTCCGTAAGGCCGGTAGGGGTTGGGGTTGGGCGGCATGAAGGGTGGGAAGGCGAAATTATAACCGAAGGACTGGTCCCAGATGTACCAGCCGTTGCCTACTTCCAGACCCAGAGCGTTTTTTCCGGGCTTCAGCAGGTCGGTCACATCGAAATCCACCGCCTGCACCTGCTTGCGGTAATCCGTCCATGGCGGATCCAGCACCCGGTCGCCGGCACGGCTGCCGTTGAGATAGAAATTGAACTGTCCTAATCCGCAGACAAGGGCTTTGGCAGAGACTGGCCTGCTCTTGATGGAAAAGCTGCGGCGCAGATAGAATGGTGTCTTTGTTCCGTTGGTGATCCATATCAAAGGTATCATCATTTTGACCTCCGTTTATTTACTGCACAGTGTCTGGGTCAGCTTCAGCAGCAATGGGAAGCACAGAGCGGCTGCCTTACGCAACTTCAGATCCCGGATGATCTCGCCGAAATTCTGTCCGGTGCTTTCTTTGAGCAGTCTCGCGGTGTGCCGGACGCTGTATCCTAAGTGGACGGCCAGTTCCTGCAGGGTCAGATGCGCGTAATATTTCTGAACGTAGCTGAACAGCGCAAGGGGACTCTCCTCCTCTTTGTTCTACCTAAAACTGATATAATATTACCATAATCTCGCTGCAAAAGGAATCGATTTTAGTCACTTTGTCAGAATCAACAAAGGGAGATGGCAGATCCTGCTCTATATCTTCTCCTTCATCGCGACCGCGTTCAACGCCATCGGCGGGCAGCCGGACAGCGCCATGAAGGAAAAGATGCAGGTCGTCGTTAAGGAGTAAGTATGAAAAAAGAATTCTTCAACAGGAGCTGGCAGTTCTTTGGAAACGACCCGGCACGACCACGGTTACGAAAAGCCGGAAACCACCGCCACCCAAGGCTGCGCCCTTGCCATCCTCAAACGCAAAGGTACCGGGGAGATCGGGTGCACCATTCACTGTGGTGGTATTGAAGCGCACTGGATCCAGGATATTTAGAATGATGCATAAAAAACAGAAACAGGAGTGTGCGATAGCGAACTGATCGCTATTGCACACTCCTTGTTTTTTGATGATCATTCTCTTATTTACTGGTTTTTCCTCTCCTCAGAAGCACGCCTCCGGCGATCAGGACGATCAGATTGATCCCAACAGCGATCACGGAAAAGGCATTTTCTCCCGGAGGCAGGTACTGCCATTGCTGTGCACTCATCGAGATCCGCCAAAAGCTTACTGCAAGAAGCAGGACTCCGATCCCAATCAGGATCAACCCGGTTTTTGCCAGTGTGTTTCGATGTTTGATCTCCTTTACCTCTTCCGGCGTGAATTCTACATAATCATACAGCGTGCCATCCTTGAGCAGCCGCTCCGCAATGGACGGGAGCGCAGCCTTCTGTTGCAAATGCTCCGACTGCATGCTCCAATTTCCATCTTCCTCATGCCGGATTCGGTACTGTTTACCGGTATCTCGATGGGTCAGAAGCGCTTCTCCCGTGTCCATCGCACGCTTCTCGATATAGGAACTCAGATGATCGCGCATTTCATTTCTGTTCATGTACTGCATTCGAACCATGCGGTCCAGATCCGTCTGGGCCGTATCTTTATAGAGGATCGTCGGCATGTGGCACCCTCCCTTCAGGATGCTTTCATTATATGACTTTATGCATGGAAATACAATATCCGGGTACAGAATATCGGATTCTATCCAAGACAAACCGGAATATAGAAGATAATCCATGAAATAGCAGTAAAGGCTATTTGAAGGGATCAAAGAAGAGCATAAGATAAAAGGGGAACCAGATCCACCAGGCTGTTCTGGGAGGGTTCGACCATTCCGTGCAAGGCCTAGATCTTACGAACTATTATCTTGAAAAAGACGGCAAGCCCTTCTTTGTGATCAGTGGTGAGGCGCATTTTTCCCGTATGCAGGCAGAGAACCGGGAAGATGAACGAATTCCTGTTGCAGTCAGAAATTCTTCGGGTCATAGCAGAAGTTCAGCATCTGCCCCAGACCGATCTGGCGGAAATGCAAGGTCTCTGCACCAAAGGGCATGGTGACCTCTTCGCCAACCAGGCTGCCGTCCAGCAGGCCGTTCGTGATGGCCAACGTATCTTTCACGTATTGCCCGGTCAGCTGCACCGGCGACTGAATGCGGTGGCCTGGAAAGACCAGAAGATCTGGACATTTCGCACATTCCGCTGCCAGCTTTTCCAGATCATCCCGAAAGACGTGCAGCGGACTGCAGAAGGGCAGCTGCATCCAGAACATACCGGATCCAATGCCGTCCCCGGAGAAAAGCAGCTGGTTTTTATAATCGAGCGCGATGACCGAGCCTTCGGAATGGCCATTGATCCCCAGTGTGTGGAAAGTGAAGCCGCCCAGGTCGAAGATCATGCCCGGCACAAGATCCAAAAACCAATCTTTTTCCTCGCCATAGTCGATCATGCCTTTTAACAGGTCAAAATCCTTATGGCTCATATAGATGGGCACGCCTGCCTCGTGAAATTCGCGGATCGCCGTTCCGGCGTGATCCAGATGGCCATGAGTCACAAAGACCTCCAGCGGCTTGTCAGTGACCTTGCGGACAGCCTCGTACAGACCGGTGTCGGTCTGCAGGGCGTCGACCAGCAAAGCCTTCTCTGTTCCCTCGATCAGGTAAGCATCCACATAGGGCCCCATGTCGTTTGCCTCGTTGAACTGCCAGATATGTTCTCGGATCTGAACAGGCGCGTTTACGTGTTGGTTCATCGTGTAGTTCCTCCTTATTTCGATCTTCTTCGTTTAGTCGATCGCAGCCGAATTACTCTTTCAAGATCATTAATGCAGCCGCTGATTTAGCGTGTATCTTGTTTGCCCCTGGTGAGAAAAAGCAGCTCACTCTAAAGCGCGGATTTGCTTTTCTTCAGTCCTTCCGGTGTAAGTTCGTAAATGGTGTCACATACTTCTTCTATGTACTTGCGGTCGTGGGAGACGCTGATGATGGCACCAGGGAAAGAGGCAAGCATCTGACGGATGACAGGGCCGGACAGGGGGGAGAAGTTACGCGTCGGCTCATCCAGCAGCAGGACGTTGGCCCGGGAAAGATTCATTTTCAGCAGGAAGACCTTGGCCTTCTGTCCGCCGGAAAGCGCTGAGATCGGATGGTTCATCTCTTCCTCCGTAAAGCGCAGGGCGCCCAGGTAGGTGCGGATGTGCGTGCGCCATTCTTGTTCCGTGACGCCGATGCCCTGCTTTTCCCTTTCCTCGCGTGCCTGGCGCAGCTTTGCCGGCTCGTGCCGGTCTGTGATGCGGGCCTTGTTCAGATCCGTGTTTGCCACAAGGTAATCCACTGGATCCAGGTCCATGTCCAGCTGGTCCTCATATTGCTGCGGCATGTAGACGACCTCCAGATCCTTGCGGGCAAGCAATTGGTCGGCAATGGTTTTCAGCAGGGTCGTTTTGCCGGTCCCGTTCCTGCCGATGATGCATACTTTCTCGGATCCCTGCACATGCAGATGGATGTCCCTGGAAAGAAGCGTATCTCCGGCAACAAGCGTATCCAGATCCAGTTCCAGGACGACCTTGCCGGCTGGGATCGGCTCCGCCAGAAGGCCGAAGGAATAGTCGATGGCCTCCTCCCGGATGGGTCGTTTGGTCATGGTTTCATCCTCCCGGGCAAAGCGATGCTCCATGGATTTGACAGCGTGCATCTTCTTTTTGAGCAGACGCCCGCCCGAAGGGTCCTGTCGGGAGATGGTCTCCTGCGCGTAATCTACACTCTGATAGATGCGTCGAAGCTTCTCATCCCGGATGCGCTTCTTGCGCTGATCCTCCGCGGCCTGCATCTCCTGCCGCGCGAACTGATCCTGACGGGACTTTACATATTCCGGATAGGAAAGCCTTGCCACCTGGTAGCGGCTTTCTCTTTTTTTATAGACCTGTTCGATGTGCAGGACCATGTTGGCCGTGCGCTCGATCAGGACCTCGTCATGAGAAATAAACAGGACGATGCCTGAAAAATCACGGATCAGGGATTCCAGAACATCCAGGGTCGCAAGATCCAGGTCATTGGACGGCTCATCCAGCAGCAGGACCGAGGGGTCGGCCAGCAGGAGCTTAAGCAGCTGTGCCTTGACCTTCTCCCCGCCGGACAGGGTGCCCATGATTTGTTCGCTGTAATAGAAATCCTTCGCAAGGCCCAGCCGGGAGGCTTTTCTCGCTATATCCCTAGGGTCGTATTCGTAAAAGGATGGATCCTGCTCAAAGAACTCCTGGACGCTCAGCGTCTTGTCCTCTTCCGCCAGTTCCTGCGGCAGGTACCCGAACTTCTCCCCGGTGGCGATACATTCGCCTTTGGCTTCAGCGTAGGCTTCGATCAGGGCGGGGTCGTAGATCCATTTGAGCAAGGTGGACTTGCCGTTTCCTTCTTCGCCGATGATCACGGCTTTGTCACCTTTCTGGAGCGTGAAGGAGCAGTTCTCCAGAAGGTTTTTCAGGTCCTTCAGGTGGGTAATGGTCAGGTTTTTTATTTGCAGCATAGGGCCTTCTTTCTGTAAGCGGAAGTGTGAAAAGAAACATAAAAAAGCCTGTTTTCGAATGTGTGTATCGAAAACAGACTCCTGCTTTGCGCCTACGCGAAAAAGCCTTTTTACAAAGGCCTGTGCAGAAGATCATCGAATTCGATACACAAAAACATACCCTTTGGCGGGTCAGCCTCCGGATGCGTAGTTTTTTGTTGTATGTCGTTCGGTTTATCTTCTGAACATCGTGACCTCCATAGATCAAACTTTGCATGCAGTATAACACAGTCAGTGCCCAAATGCAAGTATTTACGCGCCTTCGATGGCGGCTTTGACTTCTTCCAGCAGGTCCCGGATCGGCAGATGCTGCGGACAGTGTGCCTCGCACAGACCGCACTTGATACAGTCACCCGGCGCGCCGTGGATCTGGATCGGTCAGCGGTACGAAATCCTGCATGGTGGCGATGTTGTCCATCACCTGTTCCTCAGTGCTCATGCCGGAAAGGACCGTAAGGATGTTATCGTGCCCGCCCGCAAGATCAAGGATATCGGAAACGATGTGGAAGAGTAAACGAAAGCCGATGAGAAGCAGCAAGCTCTCATCGGCTTTTATACTATACGATATTCCGCGGCAGACCCTTTCCGTCAGGCTTTCGCTGCCTCAAGGACTTCTTCTTTATCCGCAAAAATACTGGCTCCGCCGAAACGGACACGGCAGTACTTCTCATGACCCGGCATTTCATTGATATATTTGTGATTCAGATCATCCTCGATCTCAGCATTGCCTCTGAAGATGGAATCCACCAGGCCGATATAGTCCAGGAAGTATTCCCTCGCGATAGGAGCCCCGTTGTGATTCGGAAGGACCAGCGTATGCTCATCGCATAACGCATAGAGTCGTTCCGCGTTTTCTCTCATGTTCTTAAGCCGCTCTTTAAGGGTGTTCGGCTCCCCCAGGAACATCAGGGTCTGGCCTGATTCGAACTCATCACCGGAGAAGAGCATGTTGTTCCCTGCATCATAGAAGAACAGGGAGCTGTTGCAATGCGCCACTTTGGCTCTCAGGACCCGGATCACACGGCCGCCCAGGTCAAATTCAAATCCATCGCCCACAATGACCCTCTCATAATCCGGATGCGGGAAGTTCTGATCGTTCTCTTGATAGCCCGGCGTGGCATCCTTTTCCCATTGGTCGGCCACATAGACCTTTTCCCACTCGGCGTTCCCGCCGTAATGATCCAGATGGAAATGGGTGTTCACGACGATCACGGGCTTGTCCGTCAGCTTTTCGACATAGGCTCTTAAATTGCCCTGGCCGTAGCCGGTATCGATCAGCATGGCAGCCTGATCGCCCTCCAGGAGATAGATGTTCTGAGACCCGTCCATGAAATTGATGATCCAGGTGTTTTTGCTTACCATCCAGCCGCTATAGTAGCCGAAATTTACGTTCTTGTTGGCTTTTGGCATAAGAGTCCCTCCTTTTTGCCATCATGATTATACGTAAGTCTTTGCGTTGATTTTAGCATAGGATCTAATACAACGCAACCGGTATAATCATCAGCCCGACTCGCCTCATCGTTTTAAGTTCTTTTCCTTCTCGTAAAACGCGCGTTCCGCAGCCTCTGCAGCGGATCTCCTCATTGGAAACGACATGGTCTCTCTCCCTACCACACAAACGGGATGACTTTGTATTTGACCCGCTTCTTATACGCGGTGTATCCTTCCAGCCCGCTTTCGAGCACCTGCTCCTCGTTGCGGATGCGCTTTGCGATGATCGGGATATACGCCAGCGTGATCACAAAGGAGAGCACAGACCCCAGCACCAGTGGCATCGAAAGGAATAGCAAAAGTGTGGCCATATACATCGGATGGCGGACGATGCCATACAATCCGGTATCGATGACCTTCTGGTTTTCCTGTACCTCCACCGTCCGGGAGAGCCAGACATTCTCTCGCAGGACCTCGGCATACAGCGCATAGGCCAACAGGAACAACACCGCCGCCGCATAGGAGACCCAACCAGGGAGCAGGATCCAGCCGAACCTGATATTCAGTCCGGCAACAATAAACGCCGCCAGGAACATAAGCCCGCTGAGCGCGATCACAGCTTTCTGCTCGGACTGCTCCTCCTTGACATCCAGCCGCTTCCGCAGAAGATCAGGCGATTTCTTCATCATGATCAGTCCTGCAATGAACATAGGGATGAACAGGATCCCTATGAGCAGCCAGGCCTGCCAATATGTAAATGTCCCCGCAGGCAGAAACAAAAGCAACCCTACGATCAGCAGACCGCTCAGGAATTTAACGATTGCTTGAGAAAAAAGCTTTGTGTCCATAGTTACACCCTTTGTTATTGTACACTGACACTTCACATCCCAGATAGATCAGCTCATTTAGAACGATATTTTCCAGGTTGTGCGTAAGATTATACCGGTTTTCCAGGTCATTGTAGTATACTTTAAGATTTTTCAAAAAGCAACATTATCTTAAAATAGAACTTAAAGATATCGCCATGGTGTGGCGTTTCTTTAAGTTGAAAAGAATAGCATCTATTGTATCCTTTGTATAGTCGTATTCCCTACCTGTGCATATACAATCTTGTCTGCTCAGGTTCACCATCACCCTGTGCCATGCAGAAGAACTCCCATCCGTAGCGCTCATAGAATCCTGTATGATCAGTCACCAGATAGAGAGGGGAGATTCCCTTTTCTTTCATATCGCGCACGACAAGGCCAAGCAGTTTTCCGGCGATGCCCTGCCCTCGATGCGCTTCCTCTGTATATACCGCGCACACATTGGGAGTGAGATCCTTTCTGTCATGAAAGTCATTATCAATGACGCCCAGGCCACCCACGATCTGGTCGCCGAGCATGCAAAGATACCAGCCATATTCAGTTTTCTGATCCAGATAGTCTGTCATGCATGCAAGATAAGCTTCCGTAGGCACGCCCCACTTTTTGTGGAACCAGTCAGCCGCCCGATTCTTTAATTCAGGCTTTTCCCGCAAATCAAAGTATTTATATTCTGTATTGGTATTGATTTCTTTGATCAATTCTTCCATGCTGCTCTCCTTACTAGAAACAGCCGGACACTAAGCCCGGCCGTGATCCATTTACATTCAGCGTTAGTTCTTTTTTAAAACTGATTTCAGCAAGTTCTCTGATCTCTGAGGATCCTCTGAATGCTTTTCTCCGATAATGAAAACCGCTCAGCAAGTTCCTGCAGTCCCATTCCACTCTTGTAGGCTTCATAGATCCCTTCATTACGCTCTCGAAAGAAAGCCTTGGCGGAAGTGGTACTGCCCCAAGCCTGTTTTTCCTTGCGTGGAATATAGATCAGTTTTCCATCTACATATTGCTGAATCGCTTCGATCAATTCCTGCGGCAGCACATTCTCTGCCTTTATATAGCTCATAATGTTCCTCCTAATAATTTTTAGGATTTCATCTGAGCTTACGACTCATTTATTTAAGCTCAGACTACTGAGCGTTAACATATCTTCTTCTCATAGAAGCTCTCCTTCCTTAAGGTTATAGGACTTTTTACCGGCGACCTGCATCTTCACTAAAAATATAAATCTCTTCACTAATTATACCTGCATACACCTTACGATTCAACCTTAAGAATGAATATAAAAGAACTTGCGCCGGATATTTGCGTTTTAGATGAATCTTTCCTTCGGTGTACAAAAAGCAGCCCGATCCTTTTGGATGGGCTGCTTTTTCGTACGGAGAAGGAGGGAAACGTAGAACGGTCTCTTCATTGATGAGTCCTTATTTATTATCAGAATAGTCATCAGTTGTCATCATCGTTTTGATCTCACCCAGGAAAACAGGAAGTTCCTGAAACAGTACCTGACAAATGATTTCCCAGTTCGTCCCTTCATAGTCATGTACCAGTCGGTGTCTCAGTCCTGAAATCCTTGACCAAGGAATATCCGGATGATCCTTTTTGTATTCAGCAGATATATTATAGACATGTTCGCCTATGTTATAGAGTGGCGTCGTTACTGTCCACTGGACCGAGTAACTACTCTCTATTAATTCTTCTGTAATCTGGTTTTCTTCCAGGTAAACATTCAATTGTTCGATGATCGATATTACTTTCTGCAATCGCTGTATATCTGTATATTTCAAGCGACCATCACCCCATCTTTCATGATTTCGGAA
>CADBPG010000235.1 GCA_902796435.1 uncultured Eubacteriales bacterium
GTCTGCCGCACATCTGTACCGGCCGCAGGGCAAGCCCATGGCCTGGATCCTGACCATCGCCCGGAACCTTTGCATGATGCGGTTCCGGAACCGCAGCAGGATCATGGTCCTGGATCAGGCGGATCCGATGCCGGACTGGGACCATGTCCCGTCTTTCGAGGATCGGGAGACCTTGAAAACAGCCTTTACCGTACTGGCAGAGGACGAGACGCAGATCATTCTGCTGCACGTGGTGGCGGGCCTGAAGCATCGGGAGACTGCCCAACTGCTGCAGATGCACTTGTCCACCGTATTGTCCAAGTATAACCGAGGCATCCATAAATTACGTCGGGAGTTGGAGAGGGGAGCGCAATGAAATACAAGAAGATTCGATCTGATCTGCAAAGAGAAGCTGAGAGCTGGAAGCCGGCTTTTCAGGAGGATCTGAAGACAGAGCCAGTCACGCCGGCCAAGGGTGACGAATGGTATCTGGAAGGGACCCGCACGCGCAAGACGAAACCCGCGTTCAAGATCGCGGCGTACGTAGCGGCGGTCATGGCCTGCTTCCTGGCCGTCTTCGTCTCCCGCACGCAGCTGAAGCAGCGGGTGGATGCGATCGTATATCTGGACGTCAATCCCAGTGTCTCCCTGGAAGTGAGTAAGGATGAAAAGGTCCTGCGGGCGGAGGCCCACAACGCTGACGGTGAAAAGATCCTGGGCGGTATGAAACTGAAGGGCAGCGACATCGACGTGGCTGTCAACGCGCTGATCGGTTCCATGTTCAAGCAGGGATACCTGTCGGAGCAGCAGAGCACGGTGCTTCTGTCCATCGAGAGCGGCAACGAGCAGCATGCGGAGACCCTTCGCAAAGAACTGGCCGAAGAGATCGATGCCTACCTGACCCAGCTGGTCGGCGGCGCCAGCATCTACGACCAGAGCATCCAAGAGGAGGAAACGCTGTCGAAGCTTGCGCAGCAGTATCACATCACTCCCGGCAAGGCCTTCCTGATCCAGCGCTTGATCGACGCGGACCTGGGCTTCACTTATGATGAGCTGGCGGGCATGAATATGGCCGAGCTGGCCAAGTTCCTGCACCAGCACGGGCACGCCCTGAAGGAGTACCTCAATCTGCACGGCATCGACCTGGATGATATCGACGATCTGGAGGATCTGGCGGAAGAACTGCTGGAGCCCGAGGATGATGATGACTCCGACGACGATCACGATTCGGATGACGACGATTCCGATGATGACCGTGATGATGATTCTGATGACGACCGTGACGATATAGATGATGACGATGATCGTCCCGCCGCACCGGCCGTCCAGTCTTATAAGGATGACGATGAAGATGAGCCGGACGAAGTCTACGAGCAGGACGATGATGACGAAGACGACGAGGACGACGATGACTGACCCATCTTCGTCCTGCATCTGACAAGGATTCCCGTACAAGAATGTGCGGGAGTCCTTTTTTCTTTCCTCGGGAGCTTCTATACTGGTGTCAACACATAGAAAGAGAGGCAGAAAGAATGAACAAGTTCAAACGGGGCGATATCGTGTACTTTATCCGCAGCGGATATGAGGTCATTCCGGCGCAGGTCACGGCCTGCCAGGGGACGAGCTATATCCTGCGGTATCATGGCCATGAGAAGGGGGCTTTCTCCGGAATCCGGCTGGAGGAGCGGCGCCTGTTCCCCAGCAAGGAAGCGGCGGGCGCCGGTCTGGCACCTGCGATCCGGCGGCACCGGGATACCCACTGGGACCCGGAGTACAGGTAAAAACAGGATAGATTTTTCAGAGGTTTTATGATACGATAGAAAGAACAAATCTATCGGAGCAGACCATGTGGAAACCTTATAGTATCGAACGAACGGAACATATCATCACCAAGCTGACCCCAAAGATCGAAACGGTGGCGCAGAAGTACGGGATGCCTGCGGCCGCCATCCAGGCGGTGCTGCGCAAGGAAATGCCGCAGATCAACTGGATCGACTTTGCGGCGGATCTGGCCGTCGCCTGCGGCGGCATCCTGAAGCAGGATAGTTCCACCGGGTACATGCAGATCTTTGGCTGGGTCGGCCTGAACGCGGTCAACTTCGCGGTGGACGAGGGCCTGGCGACCTATGAATCTCTGGGGCTGTGTGTGGACCATCGGCTGGACCCGCAGAACCGGGCGGACGTGCGCCGCATCTGGAAAAAGATGCAGACAGACCGGACCGCCAACCTGGAGATCGCGGCGCTGAACCTGATCTCCTGTGCGAAGGAGATGACCGGCCGCATCGATTTTGCGCATTATACGGAGGAGGAGTGGAAGCTGCTCTTCACCCGTTATAATCAAAACACCCGCAAGGTCACACCCTACGGGGAAGAAACGTACGCCCATTACGTACGGTATTTAAAAGGAGGTACCCCCAATGAATGAAGCATTACGGGCCATCACCGAGCGCAGCTCGACACGTGGTTATCAGAAGGAAAAGATCGCTCCGGAAGTCCTGGAGCAGTTGATCAAGGCAGGTCTGGAAGCACCCACCGCTGCCAATAAACAGGAGATCCATTTCAGCGTCATCGATGGCGAGGCTGCTGTCCTGCAGGAAATCGAGGACGAGAAAAACCGGGGCTTTGGCCTGGAGCAGGCGCCGCCCAACAACTTCTACTATGATGCGCCGACCGTCATCATCGTCAGCGGCGACAAGAACTTCGCCTGGAGCGAGCTGGACGCCGGCATCGCCGTTGAGAACATCGCCATCGCGGCACAGGCACTGGGCCTGGGCAGCCTGATCATCGGCTGCGTCAAGAATGCCCTGCGCGGCGAGAAGGAAGCGGAATTCGCCAAGAAGCTGGACTACCCCGAAGGCTACGAGTACAAGATCGCCATCGCCCTCGGCTACAAGGCGACCGAGAAAGAGCCGCATACCTACGACCGCGATAAGCAGGTTTCATTTATTCAGTAATTGAAAAAACTGCCGTGTTGAGACGGCAGTTTTTTTGTTTGGATGGCCTCGTACTTGCATAACTGATCGAAAGCCTCATGAATGCAAGTAAAATGCAGGGTGCCTACTTGCAAAAAGTGTTTTGTGAGAGAAAAAGTCAGTACTATTCTTGGTTCATTACTTGTACGGGAGAGTACATCAGCTGCAGATGTCAGTAAACTTAGGAGAAATAGTGGGATCGACCACAGAGATGAACGAGAACATCGTGCCTGAAATGAAACATTTTACTGACATCGAGAGCAGAAAAAGATAAGAAACAAGTAGGACCCCCTGATATTACTTGCATTGTGGGTGGTGCGATCCTGATCAGCAAGTACCCGGAAGCGCCACTGCCCAAGGATTACTTGCATTATGAGCAGTGTCATCCTTGATTGCAGGTATTCAACTCACGCCTCGGTAAAGATCGGGGTGGAGTAGTAGCGGTCGCCGCTGTCGGGCAGGAGTGCCACGATGGTCTTGCCCTTGTTTTCGGGCCGCTGGGCCAGCTGGATCGCGCCGTAGAGGGCGGCACCGGAGGAAATGCCCACGGAGATGCCTTCTTTCTTCGCCAGCAGGCGGGCGGTGGCAAAGGCGTCCTGGTTCGATGCTTTGAAGATCTCATCGTAGATCTGGGTATCCAGCACGTCCGGCACGAATCCGGCGCCGATGCCCTGGATCTTGTGGGCGCCGGCTCTGCCTTCGGACAGGACAGGGGAGTCCTCCGGCTCCAGTGCCACGATCTGCACCTGCGGGTTATGCTCCTTCAGATACTG
Organism: uncultured Eubacteriales bacterium; assembly: GCA_902796435.1. Taxonomy (GTDB): domain Bacteria; phylum Bacillota; class Clostridia; order Lachnospirales; family Bianqueaceae; genus RUG159. The sequence continues at coordinate 3,725 of CADBPG010000235.1, forward strand.
GCCGGTACCGGTCACAGTGCCGCCGGTGCCCACGCCAGCGATAAAGATGTCGACCTGGCCGTCCGTGTCGTTCCAGATCTCCGGGCCGGTGGTGGCATAATGGATGGCCGGGTTCGCCGGGTTCACGAACTGTCCGGGAATGAAGCTGTTCGGGATCTCCTGAGCCAGCTCACCGGCCTTGATGATGGCGCCCTTCATGCCCTTGGAACCTTCGGTCAGTACCAGCTCGGCGCCGTAGGCCTTCAGGATATTGCGCCGCTCGACGCTCATGGTCTCCGGCATCGTCAGGATGATGCGGTAACCCTTCGCTGCTGCGATGGCCGCCAGGCCGATGCCCGTGTTGCCGCTGGTCGGCTCGATGATCACGGAATCCGGGTTCAGCAGACCCTTTTCCTCCGCGTCCTCGATCATCGCCTTCGCGATGCGGTCCTTGACGCTGCCGGCAGGGTTGAAGTATTCCAGTTTGACCAGGATCCTTGCTTCCAGACCCAGTTCTTTTTCAATGTTGACGACCTCTACCAGAGGGGTGTTTCCGATCAGTCCTAATGTGCCTTTGTAAATGTTAGCCATGATTCATAAACTCCTTTTATTGTAATGCTGCGAAACCCTTTTCCAGGTCCGCGATGATGTCGTCGATGTGCTCTGTACCGATGGAGAGGCGGATGGTCCCGGGGCGGATGCCCTGGTCCAGCAGTTCCTCTTCCGTCAGCTGGGAATGGGTGGTGGAGGCCGGATGGATGACCAGGCTCTTCACGTCTGCCACGTTGGCCAGCAGAGAGAAGATCTCCAGATGGTCAATGAAGGCCCAGGCTTCGTCCCGGCCACCCTTGATGTCAAAGGTGAAGATCGAAGCGCCGCCCTGGGGGAAGTATTTCTCGTACAGGGCATGGTCCGGATGGTCCGGCAACGCCGGGTGGTTGACCCTTTCGACCAGGGGATGTTTGCTCAGGTATTCCACCACTTTCTTTGTGTTTTCCGCATGGCGTTCCAGCCGCAGGGACAGGGTCTCCACGCCCTGCAGCAGCAGGAAAGCGTTGAAGGGCGAGATACAGGCGCCCGTGTCCCGCAGCAGGATCGCTCGGATGAAGGTGACAAAAGCGGCAGGGCCAACGGCGTCATAGAAGGAGACGCCGTGATAGCTGGGGTTCGGAGCGGCGATGTTCGGATACTTGCCGCTGGCAGCCCAATCGAACTTGCCGGATTCGACGATCACGCCGCCCAGGGTGGTGCCGTGGCCACCGATGAACTTCGTGGCGGAGTGGACGACGATGTCGGCACCGTGTTCAAAAGGCCGGATCAGGTAAGGAGTGCCGAAGGTGTTGTCCACCACGACGGGCAGACCGTGCTTGTGGGCGATCTCCGCGATCGCGTCCAGATCCGGAATGTCGCTGTTCGGGTTGCCAAGAGTCTCCAGATAGATCGCGCGTGTGTTGTCCTGGATCGCATTCTCTAATTCTTCCAGATCATGGGCATCGACGAAGGTGGTCTCGATCCCATACTGGGGCAGGGTGTGGGCCATCAGGTTGAAGCTGCCGCCGTAGATGGTCTTCTGGGCCACGATGTGGCCACCGTTCGCGGCCAGCGCCTCGATGGTGTAGGTGATGGCTGCGGCGCCGGAGGAGACCACCAGTGCGGCGCTGCCGCCTTCCAGAGCGGCCAGACGCTTCTCCAGGACCTCCTGGGTGGAGTTGGTCAGCCGGCCGTAGATGTTGCCGGCGTCGGCCAGGCCAAAGCGGTCTGCCGCGTGCTGGCTGTTATGGAAAACATAAGAAGTGGTCTGGTAGATGGGGACGGCGCGGGCGTCGGTCGCCGGATCGGCCTGTTCCTGTCCTACGTGCAGCTGCAGTGTCTCGAATTTGAAGTTACTCATGATTTTATCCTCCCTGATATGTGTGCTGTTGGTTGACCGGGTAAAAGAAAAGACCCGGGAGAAGACTTGTATACTCCCGGGCTTGAGGTAAAGGTAATGGCGGCTATCAACAGTGCATCATATCGAGGCGCAACAGACAGAGTCGAACGCCCCGGCCATAAACCCAGCCCGGGAGATCTGCATTCGACAATACATATAAGCATTCTTGCGAAAATGTACCGCTGCCATGTTGTGCGCCTCCTTCTTTCTATCTGTTGGGGCCTACTATAACACTATTCACCTACTATGTCAATAGGTAAAATTATTTTTTTAAAAGAAGGTAGAATCTTGATTTACCCATTAACCCACTATATAATAGTGTCAATACCAGAAACAGGAGGAAAATGGCCATGATTTCTACAAGAGGACGTTATGCGATCCGCATGATGATCGACCTGGCAGAGCAAAACACCGATGATTATATTCCATTAAAAGATATTGCGGTCCGGCAGGGGATCTCCAAAAAGTATCTGGAGATCATTGTGAAAGATCTGGTAGCTGCGGGCCTCTTGAAGGGGGCCAGCGGCAAGGGCGGCGGGTACAAGCTGGTCCGTCGGCCGGAAGAGTACACCATCGGCGAGATCCTGGAATTGATGGAAGGATCACTGGCGACGGTATCCTGCCTGCAGAAAGGGGCTGCGCCTTGCCCTCGCGCGGATGTTTGCAAGACCTTGCCATTATGGAAAGAGTACGACGAGCTGACCCGTGCATTCTTCTACCAGAAGAAACTGAGCGATTTAGTCTGCACATGCCCGATCGGACTAGAGGCTCTGTTGTGAAAATAGACCCGCAGGGTTTATTCTAGCCTTCTTTTGTGCAAATTTGTTGTTGCTAAATAAATGATAAGGGAGTATAATGCTAATGGACTTGTGAATATATACACTTTTATGTTATAAACGACAGGATCTTGATCTTGGTTTGCGCCCGCAAATCAGGATCTTTATTCGTTTATAGCACAAATAAAGAACAATTCAATAATGTTCAATTAAGATGTATATAATTTGTATGTTTATACAAATAACAAGCGAAATAGCAATAATTGGCTTTGGCCTGCGCCATGCAGGTCAAGGTCATTATTTGTTTATGGCATATGAAGGGAACAATTAAATGGCAAACAACACAGAAAACGAATACGAGATCGATCTGCGGGAACTCTTTATGGTTTTGCTGCGCCGGTGGTGGGCCATCGTACTGGCCATCATCCTTGGCGGAGCGGCAGCTTTTGGCTACACCTATTTCCTGGTGGATCCGTTGTACCAGGCAAGCACCTTGCTCTACGTCAACAACTCGGATATCTCCGTCGGTGCGACGTCCTTCAGCATCTCCAATGCGGACCTGACAGCGGCCCAGAAACTGGTCGATACGTACGTCGTCATTCTGAAGTCCCGCACCTCGCTCAACACCATCAGCGAGAAGGCCGGGCTCACCTATAGTTACGAAGAACTGAAGGGCATGATCTCCGCGAAGGCGGTGAACTCCACCGAAGTCTTCGAGGTCGTCGTGACCAGCAAAGATCCGGCTGAGGCAGAAAAGATCGCCAACACCATCGCGGACGTGCTGCCCACCAAGATCGCCGATATCGTCGTCGGCAGTGACGTGCGTATCGTCGACTATGCCGTCGTGCCTTCACATCGTTCTTCGCCCAGTTATACCCGCAATACCGCCATCGGCATGCTGCTTGGCGCAGTGCTCATGGCTGTCATCGTCATCCTTGCCTATCTCTTCGACGAAAACATTCGTTCCGAGGACTACCTGACGCAGAACTATCCGGATATCCCGCTGCTGTCGGTCATTCCGGATATGTCGTCTGCCAGCCGCCGTGCCGGTTACTATGGCTACCAGTATGGTGCATCAGGGGCCAACACGCGGCAGGCCAACAAGTCTTTGTCCAAGAAGAGTGAAGGTGCGAGCGCAAGCGCTAGCACCCGTGCAAGTGCTCGCAAGAAGAGCTCTGGTAAGGAGGGTCAGTAAACATGGCAATTAAGAATAACGGGGGCGTCCGGCTTTCGGATACCCGCAGCGAGCGGCGCCACAAGATCGCGTCCAACATGAGCTTCGCGGCGTCCGAGGCCTACAAGCTTCTGCGTACGAACCTCATGTTCTCCTTCTCGGAAAGCGGCAAATGCCGGATCATCGGCATGACCAGTTCCTTCCGCGGCGAGGGCAAGAGCCTGACCTCCGTCAACCTGGCATACACCCTGGCAGAAACACAGAAAAAGGTCCTTCTGATCGAGGGCGACATGCGTCTGCCCACGCTTTCACAGCGCCTCAGGCTCAACGCCAGCCCCGGCCTGTCCAACCTGCTGGCCGGCATCAGCACTATTGAAGAATCCATCCAGCAGTTCGTTGTCGAGACGGATGACGATGCTGATATCATTGTGGACGTGCTTGTTTCCGGTGACGTTCCGCCGAACCCGTCCGAACTCCTGGGTTCGGAGCACGCCTCTGGCTTGCTCAACCTGCTGCGCAACAATTACGACTACATCATCTTCGACTTGCCGCCTGTCACCGCCGTTACAGACGCACTGGTGGTCAGCAAAATGGTCGATGGCATGGTGGTCGTGGTCCGGAATAACCACGCTGTGCGTGGAGCCCTGGCCGAGACCATCCGCCAGTTGAAGCTGGTCGATGCGCATATCCTTGGCTTTGTCTTCAACGGCGCCACCGAATCCGGCTCTGGCTATTACAAGGGCAAGTATTACAAGGGAAACTACTATAAGAAATGATCGATTTCCATTCACATGTATTGCCGGGCATCGATGATGGGAGCGACAGTGTGGATACTTCTTTAGGCATGCTCGATATGTGGCGTGCCCAGAAGATCGACTGCATCTGCGCCACCCCGCATTTCTACGCGGAGCACAATACGCCCAGGCGGTTCATCCGGAACCGGAACGGCGCCTACGAAGAATTGCTCATGGCGGCACGGAACGAGAAAGGTTATCCGAAGATCCTTCTGGGGGCTGAGGTGCGTTTCTTCGATGGCATCAGTAACGTTTCCACGTTGGATTCCTTATGCCTGGAGGGCACCAATCTGCTGCTTCTGGAAATGCCCTTCACCCGGTGGACCGATCGTATGCTGCGTGAAGTCGGGGAGATCCGCCGGCGGGGGATCATTCCGGTGGCGGCCCATCTGGAGCGGTACCTGGATTTCAATTCCAAGAGCATGATCAAGCATTTCATGGACTTAGACATCCTGATCCAGTGCAACGCGGGCTTCTTCCTCAACAAGAGGACCTCCCGCAAGGCCCTGTCCATGCTCAAGGACCGGCGCATCCACTTCATTGGATCGGACGCGCATAACCTGTCTTCCCGTGCGCCGAACATGGGCGACGCCCTGCAGTTGATCCTGCACAAACTGGGCGCCGGCTCCATCGAATATCTGCTCCGCATGGAAGAACTGATCGATGTGGATTATTAAGTAAGGAAAACTATGAAAAAGAAAACTGTCTACGTGATCCTGGGCATCCTGCTGTTGGCAGGGGCCAGCTATTGCGGAGTCAAAATATACCAGAGCACCTACGCTCCGAAGGACGTGAAGACCGAAGAAGTCTCCTCCGAGGAGAGCAGTGTGCCAGAACCCGAACCAGAACCTGAACCGGAACCCGAGCCGGAATCTTCCGAGCCGGAGCCGGAGTCCTCAGAACCGGAATCTGAGCCAGAAAAAGAGCCGGAACCCGAGCCCTACGTCAGCCCGATCGATTTCAAAGAGCTGCAGGAATTGAATTCCGACATCTACGCCTGGATCAAGATCAAGGACACGAATGTGGACTTTCCGGTGCTGCAGAGCCCGAACAACGATGCTTTTTACCTGGACCATAACAGTGATGGCAAGTATTCTGCCAACGGGTCCATCTTCTCCGAGCACGAGTACAACGGGACTGATTTTACAGACCCGGTCACCATCCTGTATGGCCACAACCAGTGGGATGGCTCCATGTTCGGCAAACTGCAGGTCACCTTTTCGGACGAAAAGTTCTGGAAGAAAAGACAAGTCATTCAGATCTACACACCGGACGCACTCCTGGAATATGAAGTGTTCGCCGCGGTCCCGTACTCCAACGAGCATATCCTGTATTACCACAATTTCTGGGATCAGGAAGTGTTCACGGGCTTTTTCGCGGAGATCATGAACACGCGGGACTTAAGCGCCCGCGTCAAGGAAAAGTACGCGCCGGGTCCGGAGGACAAGGTTTTGATCCTGTCCACCTGCCTGAATGGCAATGACCGCAATCGCTTCCTGGTCATGGGTAAACTCAAGACCCCCAATGACCATGATAATAAATAAGAGGCGAAATCTTTGGGGAAAGGAGGAAATTCCAATGAAAAAGATACTCGCCATCATGACGACACTTGTCATGATGATCTGCCTGGCTGTTCCGGTCATGGCAGAAGAGGAGGAGACTCCTAGTGTTACCAGCGATGACCTGGTCATCGAGATCAGTGAGAGCGATGAAACTCCTTCTGAGGCAGACATGGAGGGTTACGAGCTGATCGGCAAGGTTCTTGATGCCACGCTTGTACATTCCGAGTCTGGTGAGGAGGCAACGGAGGAAGAAGTTGCTGCGTATATCAAAGCGCAGGGCGGTTCCATCGTTGTAGACTTCAGCGAATATGTCAAAGAGACGCCGGACAAGGTCCTGCATAAGGTTGGCAGCTGGAAGTCTGAGTCCTTCTCTGGTACTAAGGTTACCGTTAGCAGCCTGAGCCCGTTCGCATTCCTGAAGAAGACCGGGAACAATCCTGGTGCTGGTGATCAGGGTGGCAAGACCTCTCCGCAGACTGGTTACAATACCATGATGTGGGTCGTTCTGGGCGTCGTGATGGTTGCCGGAGCTGGCTTCTGCGTAGCAAAAGCCCGCAAGAATGCTGCATAAGTAACACGCAGTATACCCATGGGTATCCGGCTTTTGTCGGATACCCATTTACAAACTTAAAGGAATCAAAGGGGATACCCCTATGAGAATAGATATCGACCGCCAGAAGAGGCGGATCAAGATCCTTGCCTGGGTGCTCGGCATCGCCATCATCCTGGCCCTGGCCTTCACCATTGCCCAGCGCATCGAGCGGAAGAGCGACACCGCGCCGGAAGGCGCCGGTCAGGCCTTAAGCCGCAAGACGCGGGAAGAGGCGCACACCGAACTGAACGAGTCTGACCCCTACGAGAACAACGATAAGGCTGAGATCGCTTCGCTGTACTATAACGGGCAGGGCTACGTATACAACGAGAATCTGACCACACTGCTCATCATCGGCGTGGATGATCCGGAACTGGTGGAATACGATACCGTTCGCAACACCGCCCAGGCGGACCTTTTGTTGCTGGCAGTTTTTGACAGCAGCAAAAAGACCTGCACCATTCTGCAGCTGAACCGTGACACGATGAGTGATGTGCCTACCTTGGACAAGAATGGCAACTACGTCGGCCTTGTGAACGAGCAGCTGGCTCTGGCCCACACCTATGGCAACGGCCTGGAGAAGAGCTGCGAGAACACGGTCTATGCTGTCTCCAACTTCTTGTACGGCATCGGGATCGACAACTATTTCTCGCTCACGATGGACGCCGTCCCCATCCTGAACGATCTGGTGGGCGGTGTGACCGTCACCATCGAGGATGACTTCACCGGCGTGGATGATACCCTGGTCAAGGGCGAGACCGTCACCCTCACGGCGGAGAACGTTGAGCATTTCGTGCGTGCCCGCTCCGGCATGCAGGATGACAAAACCAACCTGAACCGCATGAAGCGCCAGCGGACCTACATGGTCGGCCTGGTCAGCGCCTTGAAGAAAGCCATCAATGAGAAGGAAGGTTTTGTTCTGGAGGCCTACAACGCCATTGCGGATTCTCTGGTGACGGACTGTACCGTCAACCAGCTGTCCGATTATGCGGACCGTTTCTCCGACTACACCATGAATGAGATCCAGACAACAGAGGGGAAAGCTGAGAAGGGTGAGAAGTTCATGGAGTTCTACGTAGACGAAGAAGCACTCAAAGACTTAGTCGTAAAAACATTCTACACACCTGTGGAATGATGGGGAGAAAACAAAAGACATGTCGCAGCAGTTCAAGCGTACACGCAACCGCAGGCTGGAGCACTGGCAGAAGATCGCACTTTGCCTGATCATTTATGATTTCATTGCGGTCCACTGCTCCTACTTTATCGCTCTGTGGATGCGCTTTGACCTTGTATATTCCGCCATACCCAAAGGGTATTTAGATCCGTACAAGCACTTTATCACCATTTATGCCGTCATCGCGATCCTGGTATTCGCTTTCTGCCGGATGTACCGTGGCATGTGGCGCTATGCCAGTTTCACGGAATTGTTCAACACAAGCATGGGGTCTATCATGGCCTCCGGTCTGCATCTGATCTTTATCACGCTGTGCTTCCGGCGCATGCCCATCTCTTACTATCTGTGGGGCAGTCTTGCGCAATTTGTCCTGCTGCTGATCCCCCGGTTCGGATACCGCGTGTTCGGTTCACTGCGCAAGGCACTGCAGTCTAGCAGTGAAGCCGGCGGCCGCGTCATGATCATCGGCGCAGGTTCGTCCGGTCAGATGATCCTGCGGGACATGATCACCTCCGACAAAGTCCATGACAAACCGGTCTGCTTCATCGACGACAATCCGAACAAATGGGGTCGTTACATCGAGCGCGTACCCATCGTTGGCGGTCGGGAGGATATCCTGAGTGCCGTCGCAAAATACAACGTTAATAAGATCTTTCTTGCGCTGCCCAGCGCCAGCGCTGCGGCCAAGAAGGACATTATCAATATTTGCAACGAAACAAGCTGCGAGATCAAGATCCTGCCCGCCATGTATCAGTTCGTGCTGGGGCAGGTCTCCGTCAGCGCCATGAAGGACGTATCCGTGGAGGACCTTCTGGGCCGTGACCCGATCAAGGCGGACATGACCCAGGTCTTTGAGTTCATCCATGGCAAGACTGTCATGGTCACGGGCGGCGGTGGGTCCATCGGCTCCGAACTGTGCCGGCAGGTCGCCGCGCACGATCCGAAGCAGCTCATCATCTTCGACGTTTACGAAAACAACGCCTACTCCATTCAACTGGAATTGAAGCACGCATACCCGGACCTGGATCTGGTGGTTCTGATCGGTTCTGTGCGGGACAGCCGGCGTATGTTCCAGGTATTTGATGAATACCGTCCGCAGATCGTCTACCATGCGGCGGCACACAAGCACGTGCCCCTTATGGAGGACAGCCCGAACGAGTCCATCAAGAACAACGCGATCGGCACCTACAAGACCGCCTACGCCGCCATGGTGCATGGCTGTGAACGCTTCGTGCTGATCAGTACCGATAAAGCCGTCAACCCGACGAACATCATGGGCGCGTCCAAGCGCCTTTGCGAGATGATCATCCAGTCCTTCGATGCCAAGATCAAGGCCGGCAAGGCGGACGAGATCCCGCAGCTGTTCACCCACAGCGGTGTTGAGAACGCCGACAAGGACGGTACCGGCACCGTTTTCCAGGACATCAAGACCGAATTCGTGGCCGTACGCTTCGGCAACGTCTTAGGCTCCAACGGCTCCGTGATCCCGATCTTCAAGAAGCAGATCGAAGAGGGTGGCCCGGTCACGGTCACCCATCCGGACATCATCCGCTACTTTATGACGATCCCGGAAGCGGTCTCCCTGGTCATGTTGGCAGGCACCTACGCCCATGGTGGCGAGATCTTCGTGCTGGACATGGGCAGCCCGGTCAAGATCGACACCTTGGCCCGTAACCTGATCAAGCTGAGTGGCTTCAAGCCGGATGAAGACATCAAGATCGAATACACAGGCCTGCGTCCTGGTGAAAAGCTGTACGAAGAAAAGCTGATGGCCGAAGAAGGCCTGCGCCAGACCAAGAGCAAACTGATCCATATCGGCATGCCGATCCCGTTCGATACGGACGAGTTCTTAAGCAAACTACGAGGCTTAATGGAAGCCGCCTACGACAATAAGGAGAATATCCGGGATCGGGTCGCGGCTATGGTCAGCACCTACCATCCAGAAAACGCTCCGATCACCATTGTGAAGGATAATAAGTATGTGGCGATGGTGCAGGGGGAAGATAACTAGAAATAGAATTGTTCCAGAATCAGAGGAGAAATAAACGTGAATAGATTCTTAATGGACTCTCGCTTTCAGGGCATCCAGCCGTTTGAGAACAAAGTGTGGCTGAGTTCCCCGACCATGCATGGGGATGAACAGAAGTGGGTCGATGATGCAATCCAAACCAACTGGGTATCCACTGTTGGTGCGAACATCAATGCTGTAGAAGAGCAGATGGCAGCTTATGTAGGTACAAAGTATGCTGTTGGTCTTTCCTGTGGCACATCGGCACTGCACCTTGCCACTAAACTTGCAGGAGAGAAACTGTATGGTCAGGCAAAGCCAAATGCAGGAACACTGCAGGGTCATAAGGTATTTTGCAGTGATGTGACCTTTGATGCATCCATCAACCCGGTGGCTTATGAGGACGGCGAAGCAGTTTTTACTGATACAGAATATGATACTTGGAACATGGATCCGAAGGCCTTGGAAAAGGCCTTCGAGTTGTATCCGGAAGTCCGCTTGGTTGTTGTAGCACATCTATATGGTACGCCTGGCAAGATGGAAGAGATCAAGGCCATCTGCGACAAGCATGGCGCATTGATCGTTGAAGATGCGGCAGAATCTTTAGGTGCCAAGTATAAACTGAATGGTGCCTGGGTCGAAACCGGTACTCTTGGAAACTATAACTGCATCAGCTTTAACGGTAATAAGATCATCACCGGGTCTGCCGGAGGTCTGTTCTTGACAAACAGTAAAGAAGATGCAGACAAGGTCCGCAAATGGAGTACCCAGAGCCGGGAAGCGGCTCCATGGTACCAGCATGAGGAAGTTGGCTACAATTACCGGATGAGCAACATCGTTGCAGGTGTCATACGTGGTCAGATCCCTTATCTGGATGAACATATCGCACAGAAGAAGGCAATCTGGGAGCGCTATAAAGAAGGACTTGCAGACCTGCCTATACAGATGAACCCCTGGAATCCGGAACAGTGCATACCGAACTTTTGGCTGAGCTGCATGATCATTAACGAAGATGCGATGGCTCCCATGGTGCGTGGAGAGCAGGATTACCTGTACAAGAGCGAAAGTGGAAAGAGTTCACCGCAAGAAATCCTTGATGCATTAAGCTCCTTTAACGCCGAAGGACGGCCGATTTGGAAGCCCATGCATATGCAGCCGATATATAGGACGAATCCGTTTGTGACGGTTGAGGGAAACGGCAGAGGACGAACAAATGCCTACATAAAGGGGTCTGGAGTCGACGTTGGGGCCGATATTTTCAGGCGAGGGCTCTGCTTGCCGAGTGATAATAAGATGACGCCGGAGCAGCAGGAACGGATTATTGAGATTATTCGTAGGTGTTTTTTGTGATGTCTGCTGAGCATGACTGAGGGTTGTAGATAGGGAGATAACGTATCGGTTGGATTTGCCTGAAGTCTGTAGACAGGTAAAAGTCATGCCGGCTGAGCATCAATCAGGGTCGTAGATACGTATCTGCTGCATATGCATGAGGTGCGTAGATAAGGAAAACGACATCGGCTGCATATGAATGAGGGGGCCAGATGTACATCGGCTGAGCATGACTGGGGTGTTCACAATGAGCTGTTTCATAAGCCGTAAGAAAGACAAGATTTCTGCCGTATTTGAAGCGGTAGGAAAAGACGCAGATGAGGAAAGCTTCATTGTTGCTTTCAAAAGGCTCTAACCCAACGACTGGTTGAAAACCAATGAAAGATGGCAACTCGAAGAAGATAATACTCCACCCGGTAAAAAACACCCTATGCAGCATCCTGATGTGTACATGAAGGAAATGTACAGAAATCATAAGCCAAGATAATGAGGAAGTAAGTTGATGATAATTCTAAAA
>CADBPG010000236.1 GCA_902796435.1 uncultured Eubacteriales bacterium
AAACGCTGATTTCCGGAGGCTTTTTCCATTTTTACTCTTGACATCGCACATGAAATTGTATACAATTATACAAGCATGCAGATGCAAGTGAGAAAGGATGGATACCATGGATCACGATATGATGTTTGACGCTTCGCCGAAGGGCGAACTGCGCATGAATCCGAAGACCAACCTTCTAGAGGTCATGAACTTTGAATACGCGCTGCAGGACGTTGCACAGCCGAACCTGTACCGTATGTTATATAGCTATGAAGAAGTACCGAAGCTGATGTTCAACCAGCGCCTGGTGCCCATGAACATGCCCCGGAACATCTGGATCACCGACACCACATTTCGTGACGGACAGCAGTCCCGCGAGCCCTATACCACGAAGCAGATCGTCGACCTGTATGATCTGATGCACAAGCTGGGCGGTCCCAAGGGCATCATCCGGCAGAGTGAATTCTTCCTGTACAGCAAGAAGGACAGGGAAGCGGTGCTCAAGTGCCTGGACAAGGGGTATGAGTTCCCGGAGGTCACCAGCTGGATCCGCGCCAGCAAGAAGGACTTTGAACTGGTGCGCAACTTAGGCCTGCAGGAGACAGGTATCCTGGTCAGCTGTTCTGACTATCATATCTTTTACAAGCTGAAGATGACCCGCAGACAGGCCATCGACCATTATCTGGGCATCGTCAAGGACTGCATCGATGCAGGGATCCGGCCCCGCTGCCATTTTGAAGACATCACCCGGGCGGATTTCTATGGTTTCGTAGTTCCCTTCGTGATCGAACTGCACAAACTGATGATGGAGACCGGTGTGCCGGTCAAAGTGCGTGCCTGTGACACCATGGGCTATGGTGTGGGTATCCCCGGTGTGGCACTGCCGCGCAGTATCCCAGGTATCATCTATGGTATCCATCACTATGGACATATGCCTTCCGAGTTGATCGAATTCCACGGCCACAACGATTTCTACCGTGCGGTGTCCAATTCGACCACAGCCTGGCTCTACGGTGCCTCCGGCGTCAACTGTTCTCTGCTGGGCATCGGCGAGCGGACCGGAAACTGCCCGCTGGAAGCCATGGTCATGGAATACGCGCAGCTGCGCGGTTCCTTCGATGGCATGGATCCTTCCGTCATCACGGAGATCGCAGAATATTATGAGAAAGAGATCGGGTATGATATCCCGCCGCGCACACCTTTTGTAGGCGCAGAATTCAACGTGACACGCGCAGGCGTCCATGCGGACGGCCTTTTGAAGAATGAAGAAGTCTATAACATTTTCGATACCAAGGCGATCCTGAACCGGCCGCCGAAGATCATGATCAGCAATACGTCCGGCGCCTCCGGCATCGCTGCCTGGCTGATGCAGCATCTGGATCTTGCGGAGGGCGAGACAGTGGATAAGACCGACCCGCGGGTCCTGTACCTGAAGGACTGGGTGGACAAGCAGTATGCGGAAGGCCGCGTTACAGCGATCACGGATGATGAGCTGTTAGACTGCCTTGCGACGATGGAGGAAAGCAAATGAAATACTATAATGAACCGGTAGTATATCTCCAGGGCAAGCCTGCACAGGCACCTGTGGGCCAGAAGGGCGACCGGACAGGCACCATGGCCTATCAGATCCTGTCCCGTCACATGGCGGATGCAGATACCCAGACCCTGCATCTGAGATTCGACGCGCTGATCTCCCATGACATCACCTATGTCGGCATCATCCAGTCGGCCCGTGCCAGTGGACTGACCGAGTTCCCGGTACCGTACGCGCTGACCAACTGCCATAACAGCCTGTGCGCTGTGGGCGGAACCATCAACGAGGATGATCATGTTTTCGGCCTTTCCGCGGCTAAAAAATATGGTGGCATCTATGTGCCGGCCAACCAGGCGGTCATCCATCAGTATGCCCGTGAGCAGCTGACCGGTGTGGGCCGCATGATCCTGGGTTCCGACAGCCACACCCGCTATGGTGCCTATGGCACGATGGGCGTAGGTGAGGGTGGACCGGAGCTGGTCAAGCAGCTGCTTAAGAATACCTACGATATCCCGGCACCGGAAGTGGTCCTGGTATATGTGCATGGCGCCTTGCCGCACGGTGTAGGCCCACACGACGTGGCACTGGAGCTCTGCAGAGAAGTCTTCGGCACGGTCAAGAACATGATCCTGGAATTCGCGGGTCCCGGAGTTGCCTCCTTGAGCACCGACGAGCGGATCGGCATCGACGTGATGACCACCGAGACCGCATGTCTGTCTTCTATTTGGCAGACGGATGAGAAAGTAGCAGCATTCTACGCTGACCATGGCCGCCCGGACGCTTATGCACAGCTGGAGCCGGAAGAGGGC
>CADBPG010000237.1 GCA_902796435.1 uncultured Eubacteriales bacterium
AGTGAACCGATGATAGCTCAGATGAGGGCCCTCCTGGGTGATGCAATATCGGTAGGCATCCGGATCCCCATCCTCAAAATAGACCAGATAGTCAAAATCACCCTGGGGCGTATGCTCCACATGGACGCGGTCGGACCATTTTTGAAATACCGCCGTGATATCGTCGATCCCGGCGCCATGCCGACTGATCACATCAAGAAATTCCCGCAGGAACTGGGCCTGTGGGCTTTTTTCTTTTTCCTTGACATAACGGCCTGCTTCCGGCGGCAGGACGAAACCGATGCGGCCGTCCGAAAGTGACCGGATCCCGATCATGCCAAGATCCGGTGCCGCGTATCCTGCAAATTCCTGCAACAGGAAGTGCATCTGCGGCATGTCCGCCTCGGTCCCCAACAAACGGTTCAGAGACGGCAGCAGATAATACAGGCGCACCGTCTCCTCCCGGTAACCCAGTTTCAGCTGTTCTTCCAGGATCATATCACATATATGCTGTTTTAAACGTTCGAACTGCATCAAAGCCTCCTAAAGTTGTACAGACCGATCCGGTCCTTGGAACCAGGCAGGCTCAGATGCTGCCGGTTGACATCTTCCAACGCGTCCGCTTCCTCCAAGGTGTCGAAGAAAGCATCCGTGGCATTGAAGCCGCCACGGGCTTCACCGATATATAACAATTGTCCGTCCGGCCGCAGTCTGGTATAGGCCTCCCAGGCCTTCAGGACCTCTTCTCCGCCCTGGGGCGGCCAACTGACGATCAGCACGTCGGCCTTCTGTCCGTATTTGCGCACGGCACCCACCGCGTCCTGGGCCGTGACGCCCGTAAACAGACGGCCCCGCATGGAGATATACTCATTGGACTTGTCCGGGGCGATGTCCGTGGCCATAACAGAGGCACCTGCCTCCTGCAGCATGTAGGACAAAAGGCCATTGCCCGCCATGATCTCCAGACACTTCTTGCCCTTGAGCTTTCCGGCAAGTGTCCGGATCCATGCCCGGTTGATATGGGCATAGCCCGTGATCTTGCGCCAGATGGTATCCTCATCGCGGCCCATCCGTGCTCCGTTGATCAAGGCATTGAGCTCCTTCGTTTCTTCCACGGTGTCCGGGATCAGCATCAGGATCTCTTCCGGACTGCAGCTGTCCACCAATTCTTCCAGCAGGCGTTCCGGTTTCAGGTCCTTGTAGGTCTTGGAGACCAGTGGGCTGTTCTTATCCTTCCGGGTCAGGTCCTGGGGGCGTGACAGCACATCCACAAGAGCCTGGTACTCCGTCGGGATCCTGCGGCCGTACCGCTCTTCCAGTAGACCGTTTAGTTTTTTGACGAATGCAGAAACAGTACCGCCTGCCACAGGGGCAGACGGTATCTTTTTTGACTTCTTACTCATGATACTCCTTCAGCGGGCAGACGATCATCGGCTCTCTGGGGGACTTGTTCAGGACTTCGGTCTCACCCTTGTCATTGATCATGACGATGTCCTCCAGCCGCATGCCGATCTTACCGGAAATATATACGCCGGGCTCGATGGAAAAGGCCATGCCCCGCTCCAGCCGGCGATGGTTGGTCTGCTTGATATAGGGTCCTTCGTGGGTGGAATAGCCGATACCATGGCCCACGCGGTTGATCAAGGTCTTGGCCAGGTCCTGCTCATCCAGCACCACACGGGCCGCCTTGTCGATATCCGGGATCCAGGCACCTTCTACGGCCAGTGCTTCACTGGCGGCGTTCGCTCGCTCCACCAGATCGTACAGGTTCTTCTCTTCTTCGGACATGCCGCCGACGAAGACCGTACGGGACATATCGGACATCATCTCATGGAAAGCGCAGCCGTAGTCCAGCAGCACGATATCCTTCTCCTGGATGACACGGTCCCGGCCTTCATAATGGGGATAGCTGGCGTTCGGGCCGGAAGCTACGATGGCTTCCACAAAGGTGGCGCCCCGCTTCTGCATGCCCTCGAACAGGAAATCCATGATCTGGCCTTCCGTCATGCCCGGCTTGATGAAATCCAGAGCTTCCAGGAAGACCGCATCCGCGATCGCCGCGGACTGGCGCAGATACTCCTGCTCCTCCAGGCTCTTGTGGATCCGCACCTCTTCCAGCAAAGGTTTCCCGTTGCGGAAAGTGATGCCGGAGCGCTCCGCGATGTCCAGCACGTTGAAGGCTTGGGCGGAGGTATTCACACCGATGACCTTGCCCTTTAAGCCTTCCCGCTCCAGGATGCCATCGACCACATCGGTCATCTCTTCATTATCGAACCAGGTGTAGACCGGGACGTCCGCCCCCAGTTCTTCCCGCATCTGATCCCCATACAGGAGGTTGCAGATGTAGAAGGCTTTGCCGTCCGCCTTGACGAACAGGCCCTGGAAACGCTCGCACATCATCGGTGAAAAGCCGGTGAAGAAGGTCAGCTCCTCACCCGGGCTGATCAGCACCGCGTCCATGGAAGCCTCCCGCATCAACACAGTCAATTTCTCTATATACTCAGTACGCATGATATTATCTCCCCTTTAGTAGCACAGCACTTCGTACCCGTCTTCCGTCACCACTACCTGGATCTCCCACTGTGCGGAATTGGAGCCGTCTTCCGTATAAATGGTCCAGCCATCTTCATCGTCCAGGACCACATCCGGTGCCCCGGCGTTGACCATGGGTTCGATGGTGAAGCAAAGGCCCGGCACCATCAGCATCTC
>CADBPG010000238.1 GCA_902796435.1 uncultured Eubacteriales bacterium
ACGCTGAAAATGTTCTATCTGTGGGGCCATGCCTATGAATTCGATGGCCATAACAACTGGGAGGTCATGGAAAAGGCTCTGGATTACATCAGCGGCCGGGCCGATATCTGGTATGCCACGAACGGTGAGATCTTCCGGTATATCAAAGCCTTCGACCAGTTGGTCTTCAGTGCCGACGGGTATCTGGTGGAAAACCCCACCGCAACGGATCTCTGGCTCTGGGTCAGCAAGGAAGCCGTGCTTCTGCCGGCTGGCTCCATCACCCGCATCGGCCGTTGATCAGCTCTGTTTTTTCAACAATCCCATATGGGTCTGCGCCTTCGCAATGGAGGCGCTTAATTTTTTCTTGAATCTCGGCTTGACGGCGACCAACGCAGCCTGGCCATCTGCCATCTTCGCATAGCGCTTGGCATGGATCCTGCGTTTGATCTCGGTCAGGTTGTAGAAATCCCGCGGATTCAGCTGCTGGTACAGGACCTTTTTCAGCCGCACCAGAAGGAAATTCGGCTTTGCCTTGGCCCCGCTGATACCTTTCAGGGACCCTGCCAGCTTCTTTTCATCCGCCGCCAGCTTCCGCAGTGCTTTTTTGCGCTTTTTATCCTGAGTTTCCTTGGCCAGCTGCTTGTAGATCCGCGCGTTGGACCGGGCGATCTTCTGCCCGCGCAGCAGTTTGGCGGTTACTTTCTCCATGGAAATCACCTTCCTAAAGGAACAATGTACAGCCATCCTTGCGAAACTGCTCGATCTTCTCTTTCAAAAGGTCCGGCGGCGCACCGAAATACTTTGCCAGGCATTCCAGGCAGAAATACTCGGTCGCCCCGCGGTTGACCATTTTCTTGTGCAGACCGATCTCATCCCGCGTCAGCGGCTTGCCGCATTGTTTGCAGCAGGCCTCCATCAGCGGCGCACCAGCCGTGCTTTATAGACCTTGCAGTCATGGGCCGGCACGATCGGATTGTAGTACTCCGTCCGACGGATGACTTCGCCGGTGAACACGTCTGTCAGTTCCATTGCATACCCTGCGGCAAACTGCAGGCCCGCATCTTCAAAATTGGAGTTGACCTGGGCATCCTGCTCCGAAGGATTGAAATAGGCCAGGACGTACGTCCCGTCTGACAGATGCTTGCAGTAGCTGCGGCGGCCGTCCTTTTCATCCCACAGGCGGTAGGGCGCACGGGCCTCCGGATCCTGATCGATGGCGATCAGGTCTTTATTTAACAGCAGTGCTTTGCTCTCCGCCCTAAGGTCCCTCAGATCCGCACCCATCATCAAAGGCACGCTGAACAGGCACCACAAGGCAAAGTGCGTCCGGTACTCCGCATCTGTACAGCCTCCGGTAAAGGCCACATTGCCCTTGCCGTACATACCGACGACCAACATGTCCATATCGTTCCAGCAATATGGGCCATTATAAGCCAGATTCGGCTCCTGGCTGTCCGCGATATCCATGATGGAACGGAAGCTTTCGTTGATGTCTCCGGTGGAACGGTACATCTGCGCTCCGGCGCCCTGCATCCAGGTCCAGGGATCTTCCACGCCCCAGTTGCAGGCGGACAAAAGGATCGGACGTCCGCAGGCTTTCAACGCCATGGCGATCCGGCGATAATGGGTCTTGCAATCGGCCGTACGCGGGAAATAGCAAAAGTCATATTTCAGGAAATCCACGTCCCAGGACGCGAAAGTTTCAGCGTCTAGAAACTCATGATCGAAGCTTGCAGGATAACCGGCGCAGGTCAGCGTGCCGGCGCAGGAATACATGCCGAACTTCAGTCCCTTTGCATGTACATAATCCGCTACCGCCTTCATACCGTGCGGGAATTTCTCCGGATCCGCGACCAGACGGCCTTCCGCGTCCCGCTCTTTCAGCGACCAGCAGTCATCGATGACCAAGTACTCATAACCAGCTTCCAGATATCCTTCATCCACCATACGATCGGCGGTTTCAAAGATCAACTGCTCATTGATATGCGGACCGAAGGTGTTCCAGGAATTCCATCCCATCGGCGGGTGCGCCGCAAGTCCCTCTGCTCTCATGCTCATGGTTCAGGTCCTTCCTAAAATGGATTTGGATATAATGTAACACATTTCAAGCTATATAGCAAGGCGAGATAAATGCCCTCTGACGCAGGAATTATGCATCAGAGGGCAGTTTTCATATAAGGAGCAATCAGGAGACCGTCCCTGTGCTTTCTTTCACCATAGCACCATTGATATAGAACTTGACACTATACTCGCCGGAGCAGACCGCATCCTCACCCGTCTTGGCGCAGGCATTGATGGTCGTTTCACCGGCCGGCAGTTCCAGGCCTGACTCCGTATACTCCGCAAGCAGAGTCCCGTCTTTATAAACTTCGATCTTGGCTTCAATGGTCATTGCCGCATCGGTCTTCAACGAGAGGTCATAATTCAGGATCCCGGGCGGGTCCACCGCGATGCCGATGGTTGTCTGCGCTTTCAGATGACCATCGACCGCGAAATAACCAGAGGCGCCGGAAGGTGTATAAGCCATACCTCCGGATTCCGGAATGTACATCTTGTCCGAGACCACCTCGATGCCATCCGCCGTGGCAGCAGGTGCTTCCGCATCCTCCGTTGCAATGGCTGACGTTTCTCCCACATAGACGTCCTCCAGATTGGGTACATAATCTGGATCCACATCAAAGAACACACTGATCGTACCAACAGAATAGCTTGTATCATCCTCGATCCTGACGCCGGACTGAGTGATGTTCTTGGAGATCTGTCCATTGAGCTTCACGATCCCTTCATCCAGGACCAGACTGCTGACCTTGCTGCACTCCATCTCGCCCTCAACGACCGTCAAAAGTACTTTGACCCATTTGCCTTCCGGGCTTGGCATCTGACCTAACGGGTCGTCGATATCTTCCGACACCTCGTTCAGCTCGACTTTCATCTCGCCCCAATCATAGACGGCGCCACTGGCGGGTGCTGTACTCTCTTCTGCAGGGGTTTCCTCCGCCGGGGTCTCCTCTGCGGAAGCTTCAGCGGCCTCTTCCGCAGTTTCTTCTGCGGATTCCTCCGCCGGCTTCGCTGCTTCCTCCTTGGAACTCTCCTGAGCCGCAGGGCTTCCGGCCCCATCCTTCGGGATCTCGTAGGTCTTCAACTCTGTACATCCGACCAGCATCAGCAGCATGGCCAGAGTGATCAGTAATTCAAATACTTTCTTCATAGTCGATCCTCCTTACATGCCGCCGGCGCCGCCTTCGACGTCCTGTGAACCAACGTTGCCTTCTGTGCTCGCAAGCAGCTGCAGTGTATAGGTATAACCGTTGTTCAATTCAAAGAGTTCGGTGTCACCGTTCATCAGCTGTGAATAGGTACCGTAGTCGCCGAAGACGTCGATCTCACCATACCACTCGGTGCCATAGGCGACCTTCATCGTATAGGTACCGCCATCGATCCAGACCGTGGCGCTCTCCCCGGAACGGATGAACGTCTTGCAGACGGTGTCGCCATCGGTGTCGTAGATCTTGATATAGACAGCATTATCACCGCTCGGCGCTTCGATGGTCAGAGAACTGGAGGAGCCGCCGCTGACCAGATAATCACCGGTCTCCGGCAGAGGCTGCACGCAGGCCTCGGCACGGTCATAGGCATCCTCGTATTCGGAAATAGACTCGAAGAGCAGCTTGGCCTTGTAATACTCGCCATTGTCGTACAGTTCTTCCGCTTCCTTATAGGTCTTGGCCATAGCCTCCTGGCGCGCCTTCTCCTCTTCCTGACGTTTGCGTTCTTCCTCTTCCTTACGTTTGCGCTCTTCCTCTTCCTTGGCTTCCTGCGCAGCGTGAGCTTCTTCATAAAGGGCGTCCGCATCCAGGAATCCCGGGATATCATCCAGGATATCCATGGCTCGCTCAAAGTCACCCTCGGCCAAGGCCTGGGCACCACGCTCATAATGCAGACCATCGACAGCCGTCTGCTTCAAAGCCTGTGTTTCCTCATCTTCCGTTACGACGACGTCCCAATCGGAGATCTCATCTGCCTCGGACTGGTAGACTTCCTGGAAGTAATAATCCATATCATCCTGTGGCTCTTCCAGGAACGTGCACTCCGGGTCTCCTTTCATGACCGCGTACAGCTGGACCATGATATCGCCCCATCTGTGCTCCTCTTCCGCAACATGTGCGCGGCACAGACATTGTTCCCGACCGAAGTCTTTCCCCAGCGTCTGCAAGGCCTCAAACTTAGCCAGCGCCTCCGCGTGGTTCCTGGCTTCATAGGCTGCCAGAGCTTCCTTCAGCGATTTATACTCATTTGCCAGCGCCGAAGCTTCCTGTTCGATTTTAGACGGCTTATAATACTCAGCGCGTTTCTCCAGGATACTGATGATCTTGTCATAGTCCTTGGAGGTCTTCAGCCGCTCGAGTATTTTATAGTCCAACTCGTTCTGCGCATACTCTTTCCAGTATGCCGCATCCTCGAACTCGCCCAGTTCGTCGAAGATCTGAAGCGCCTGATCATAGTCACCGTTCTCCAGACAGGCGGTGCCTTCGTTATACCGTTTGACCAGCTTGTCACGATCCAGCATGGGCTTGGCGACGAAGATGCCTCCCATCGCAAGCAGCGCGACCAATACAGCCACCGCTGCCAGGATCTTTCCCGCCTTCTTCTTCTTTTTGGGAGCTGCCGGCGGAACTTCATCAGAGAACTGTTCCGGAGCTGCCACGGGCGTCATCGGTATCTCTTCCGGAGCCTGCGGCGCTTCTGGCATCACTTCCGGCTGGATCTCCTGCGGCACTTCCGGCGTCATATCCGACGGGACTTCCTGCGGTACTGCCGGCATCACTTCCGGTTGGACTTCCTGCGGTGCCTGCGCAGGTACCTCCGCTGGGCGTTCCAGTTTCATCCCACAGACAGTGCAGAACAATGCACCTTCCGGCACTTGGCTTCCACAACGTGGGCACTGCATGCGTATCTCCTCCTTTTTTGTATATTTGTGCATATATTAT
>CADBPG010000239.1 GCA_902796435.1 uncultured Eubacteriales bacterium
AAGAATGTCGGAAACAAGGAAGGTACGAAACTGGCAGAAGCCCTGCAGGGCGCTGTCAAGTACAACCGCACCTCCTCCGATATGAGCAACTCCTACGGTATCTCCATCTACTTCCCGTACCGCTCGGCCTCCAGTGTGGACTCTGCTGTCAACACCTACAATGCCATCGGTATGGATTCCAGTTATTCTGACGCGATCCGCGAATTTGCCAGCCTGGAAGTTTGTGGACAGGCAGCCGCCGGCGGCTATGATTCCATGTTCGGAAGCCTCTTGGGCGGCCTGACCGGTGGTTCCTCCGGAGCTGCTGGCCCGGATATGATCGGCAGCCTTCTGGGTGGATTCCTGGGCGGCGACTACAGTTCGCTCCTGGGCCTGGGCGGCAAGAACACTGCTTTCCTGCAGGATCGTTCCCTCACAGATGACGAGATCACCGAATACATCACGGCCAACTTCTTCGATGCCACCAAACTGGTCTGGCAGAAGAACGATGCCGGCGAGACGGTCATCACCCTGACGGAGGACCAGTGGGAGCTGGTCGAAGGTCTGGAACAGGGTATGTTCTATGACGACGGTGCCGGCTACATGGATATGGGCCGGGACAATGTCTTCACCTTCAACGATGCGGGAGAACTGGTCGCCGAGACCGATTTCACCTGGGTCGCGGTCAACGGACAGCCGGTCGCCTATTATCACGACTATACCTCCGGTGACGAGATCCATGGTCACATTCCGGCGCTTCTGAACGGACAGCGGGTAGAACTGCTGACCGTTATCGATGGCAACACTGGTAAGGGTGAAGTCGTCGGTGCCCGTGTGGTCTACACCGAGGACGAGACCGAGACCGTGGCGAAGAGCTACGATCCGCTGGCGGATGGCGATACCATCGATTTCATCTGCGATTATTACACCTACGAGGGCGAGTACCAGGATTCCTACTTCATCGGCGACACGATGACGGTTTCCGGCACGCC
The DNA here is from genome assembly GCA_902796435.1 of uncultured Eubacteriales bacterium. Lineage (GTDB taxonomy): Bacteria > Bacillota > Clostridia > Lachnospirales > Bianqueaceae > RUG159. The sequence goes on from CADBPG010000239.1 coordinate 972, forward strand.
GGAGATCACCAACGTCCGCATGGGCGATGGCAATGCCCGCGTCAACTATCGTTTCACTGATATCTATCAGCAGCATTACTGGACCCCGGCGGTGGATTTTCCGCAGGCGGCGAAGGATGACGCTGCGGACGATGCTTCGTCCGTTCCTTCCGCCGCAGAGGAAGCTGACGCAGCTTCTGTAAGCGTTGAAGAATCAGGAACCTACACTACACCGGAAGAGGTGGCGGCCTACATCCATGAATTCGGCCACCTGCCGGATAATTTCATCACCAAGCGCGAAGCCATGGAGCTGGGCTGGGATTCCAGCCTGGGCAACCTGGACGAAGTCGCGCCGGGCATGAGCATCGGAGGAGACCGCTTCGGCAATTATGAAGGCCAGCTTCCGACAAATACCCGCTACACAGAATGCGACGTGAACTATGAGGGCGGCTACCGTGGAGGAGAGCGGATCGTGTTCGGTAAGAACGGTGCGATCTACTACACGGACGACCACTATGAAACGTTCACCCAGCTGTACTGAAGGTAAGGGTAGGAGGTAAAGATCATGAAAACGGCATTGATCAATGGACGCAGGATCCACACCAAAGAAGACCTGCACCAGACGCTGAAGGTGCAGTTGGATCTTCCAGAGTATTACGGCGCCAACCTGGACGCCCTGTACGACTGCCTGAGCACCGCTAACGAAGAGACCGTGATCTACTTCGAAGACGTGCAGAAGCTTCAGAAGCATCTGGAAGGCTACTATGCACAGCTCATCACCATGCTGGAAGATGCCTGCGAAGAAAACGGAGACTTGACAGTCGTGGTCCTCAGTGACCCCGCCTACTCCCACAAACTGCAGCAGTTCCTGCGCAGAAGAGTCAGAAGATAAACAAAACCGCCGTGGCCCTTTAAACAAGAGCTGCGGCGGTTTTTTCTGCGAATGGGCTTTGTATTACAGCGTCTCTCCGGTCAGCTTCTCATAGCCTTCCAGATAAATAGCGATGGTCTTGTCGACCACTTCCTGGGGCAGGGTCCAGTCGTCATGCGGGTTGGCTTTGAGCCAATCGCGGGCGAACTGCTTGTCGAAGGAGGGCTGGGCATGACCCGGCTCGTAGCCTTCTGCGGGCCAGAAGCGGGAGCTGTCCGGTGTGAGCATTTCATCGCCCAGGACGATATTGCCGTCCTCGTCCAGACCGAACTCGAACTTGGTGTCCGCGATGATGATGCCGCGGCTGAGTGCGTAATCCGCACACTTCTTGTACAGTGCGATAGTGTAGTCGCGCAGCTTGGAGGCATATTCCTCACCCTTGCCGGGGAAGTACTTCTCCAGATGGGCGATGCTCTGTTCGTAGGAGATGTTTTCGTCGTGCTCACCCAGGTCGGCCTTGGTGGACGGGGTGTAGATGGGCTCCGGCAGCTTGTCGGATTCCTTCAAGCCTTCCGGCAGGGTGATGCCGCAGACGGTACCGTTCTTCTGGTAGCTGGCCCAGCCGGAACCGGTGATGTAGCCGCGGACGATGCATTCCAGCGGCAGCATGTTCAACTTGCGGCACATCATGCTGTTGCCGTCGAACTCCGGTTTGCGGAAGTATTCCGGCATCTGCTGTACGTCGCAGGTGATCATGTGGTTGGGGAGGATATCTTCGGTCATGTTGAACCAGAAACGGGACATCTGCGTAAGCACGGTGCCCTTTTTGGTGACCGTATTATTCAGGATCACATCGAAACAGCTGATGCGGTCGGTAGCGACCATGATCAGGCTGTCGCCATTGTCGTAGATCTCACGGACCTTGCCTTCTTTGATAGGTTTCATGTCTGGATTCCTTTCTTCCGGAGCTGAACTTTTTGCACTTATACTATAACCCGAAGACGGGGAAAAATGCAACCTTCTTTTTGCACACTTTATTTGTTAGAATCGTTGAATCTATTGACAAATTTGTCGTACAGGAGTATTCTTGTAGTAATATTTATACAATCTTGAGGAGGAGGAAATCTCATGTTTTGTCCTAAATGTGGTCAACAGGTTGAAGATGGAGCGAAATTCTGCCCTTCCTGTGGAGCAACGATCGAGCAGGCAGCGCCGCAGCAGGCACCTCAGCAGCCGCAGCAGCAGTCTTATCCGCCGTATGGTCAGCAGACTTATACGACGTATCCCCAGCCGCCGCACAAGCCTCTGGCAGGTAATGTGACGATCGATGTCAAGGCGATCCTGTATATGGTGGCCTGCTTCTTCCAGTTGATGGTCCTGATCTTCTGGTGGATCCCCAGCCTGGGTCCGAAGGGTGACAAGTATTCGCTGTTCAAGGTCTTTACACAGATGAAGTCCACCTTCCCGGCAGTACTGATCATCATCTTCCTGATCGTTGGTTTCGGCATCCTGCTGTATTATGCATTACTGCCCTTTATTGGCAGCGAGCCGCTGAAGAAGTTCGACAAATGCCTGAAGCTGGCCTCCATCGACATGCATATGCTGATGCTTTTCGGCACCATGACAGTCATGGGACCGATCAAGGGTTTTGCTGGTGAAGTTCCTGTCGGTTTCCCGATCGTCTTCATCTACATCTGCCTGATCTGCGGACTTCTTGTTGAAGCTTACGCATACTTCATTACAGAGAAAAAGTAATCCTTGCTTTTGCATTCCGTGCGTGCCATAAGTCTGAAGAACTCTATGGCACGCATCTGTATATTTTAAAGTAGTATCCGGAGGAGACAACCATGTTTTGTACTCAGTGTGGCAAAAAGAACCAGGATGGAGCCCGGTTCTGCGTTAACTGTGGAGCAGCACTCCCTGTTATTGCGCCTACCGTGCAGCAGCCGGAGCCGGTCGCGCCGGAAGTTCCTGCATTCGAGGAACCCGTGATCGAAATGCCCGTACCCGAAACCCCTGTATTCGAGGAGCCGGCCGTTCCTGAACCAGTCGTAGAGATCCCCCAGGTGGAGGAACCTGTGATCGAGGAGCCCGTGGTCGAGGAGCCGGTTTTTGAAGCACCTGTATTCGAGGAGCCTGCAGTGGAAGAGACTGCGGAGCAGATCTTCGAAGAGGTCAAAGAGCCTGTCGCAGAGGCCCCTGTTGTAGAGGAAGCGCCGAAAGAAGAACCGTCCTTCTTTGCGGAGGAGCCGGTGGTGCCGGAGTATACGGCGCCGGTGCAGCAGCCTACACAGCCTGTGCCTCAGCAGCCCACGCAGCCTGTACCGCCGCAGCCGCAACAGTATCAGGCACCGCAGTATAGTCAGCAGCCTGTGCAGCAGCCTTATCCGCCGCAGTACGGCCAGCAGCCTGTGCAGCGGCCCTATCCGCCGCAGTACGGTCAGCAGCCTGCGCAGCAGCCCTATCCGCCGCAGTATGGTCAGCAGCCCCATCAGTATCAGGCACCGCAGTATGGCCAGCAGTACGGCCAGCAGCCCCAGTACGGCCAGCAGTATGGGCAGCAATACGGCCAGCAGCCCCAGCGTCCTGTAGTTCCGCCGCGTCCCGTTGCGCCGCCGCAGCATCCTGTAACACCGCAGCAAGAGGCCGAGGGCGGCACGTCCAAAGGCACCATGCAGGTCCTGTATGGCTTCGCATTGATCTTTGCCGCGGCTATGCTTGGTCTGTGGTTCATCAAGAGTTTCCCGTCCTATATGGGCAAGATCTCCTATAACGATGTATATCGTGCGGCTGGCGCTTTTGATGATATCTATACGTATCTCAACTATGGTGCGATGGGCGTCATGGGTCTTGCGATCCTGTTCACCCTGCTGCCGACCCTGGGTGCCGGCACGAAGGCGCGCGCTCTGGCCATCATCCCGCTCCTGTGCACCCTGGCAGCGATCGCAGCCGGTGGATATATCATCTATCAGTGGCTGGATGCGGGCAACAGCCTGCAGGATGTTCCGATCCTGGCACTGGCGTTCTTCTGCGCCGCACTGCTGGAGATCATCTTTGATTTCATCATCCTGGCCAAGGGTGGAGATGTGAGGTAACCTGCCATGCCATTCCTGGAAGAACTGAGCAGACGCATGAACAGTTCTATGGACCTGAGCCGTCTGCAGTCTGCTGTCAATGAAGAAGAACGTGTCCGCCAGAACCTGTACTGGGCCATCGGAGAGCAGTATGCAGCGCTCCATAAGAATGATCCGGAAGAAGCTTTGGCCGGCCTGATGGCCGAGGTCCAGGCATCCTTCAAGCGTACCGAGGAATACCACGGAATGATCCGCACTATGAAGGGCTTGGTGCAATGCCCGAAATGCGGTGCTGATGTGGATCCTAATATGATGTTCTGCATGCACTGTGGATCTCCGATACCCCGTCCTGAACCGCCGAAGGTGACCGGAAAATTCTGCGTACAATGTGGAGCGGCGCTTACGGAAGGTGCGAAATTCTGCTTTAAGTGCGGCTATCCCGTACCGCAGGAAGCAGTGCAGGCGGCTCCGGCAGAACCACAGCCAGCCGAGGCACCCGCAGCGGAAGTTCCAGTGCAGGAAGCCCCGCCGGCAGAAGAATAAAAAACAAACAAAACACTCCGAAACAAAGGTTTCGGGGTGTTTTTTTGTTGCCATGGCGCGGATCATGAGTGCTGCATAGGAAAGGAATTATGGGAAGACACAAATATTTATTGATATTTTTGTAAAATAGTGATAAAATCATTCTGTTAAACATATATAAACGAAATATTTCATGCATAATTTAAAAACAAGTAATTATTTTGCACATCATTAGATATCAAATGACTTATAGCGGCTGGGGCAGATGAGGATCATCACTTGCATTTGGCTGCGATCCAACATTCGTATTACCGGATAACGACGGGGGTTTCTGGAAATCAATGAGTAACGATCTGAAATATCAAATCAACGAGCGTAGAAGGAACAAGAACAAACGCGTGCGGCGCAGCCGTTGGACGCGCTTATTTGCGTTGCTCATAGCTGTGGCTACGCTCTATAGCCTTTCACTCCCGGCGATCACACAGGAAAAACAGACATTTTGCGGTATGGAAGAGCATAAGCACAGCGAGGCGTGCTATGAATCCACCGATGAGGATCCGTCCGAGGACGGACATACCCATACAGATGCGTGTTATACCGAAACAGAAAAGCTGATCTGCGGTCAGGAAGAAACGGAAGGACATACCCATACCGAGGACTGCTATCAAACGACCGAGAAATTGGTCTGTGGCCTGGAGGAAGGGGAGGATCATACCCATACGGATGCGTGCTACGAGCGATCGAAAGAACTGGTCTGCAGCCAGGAAGAGTCGGTAGGACATCAACATACCGAAGCCTGTTATGAGACAGAGCGGAAGTTGGTCTGCGGTCTGGAGGAAAGTAAGGGCGTTTCATCTCATGGGGATGTGGGTCGCAAGCTGATCTGTGATCAGCCGGAGCATACGCATTCCTTACAGTGTTATTCAGATCCATCCGCGGATCTGGAGAAAGAAGATGACTGGAAGCAGACATTTCCTGAATTTACCAAGGAAACGCCTGCGCAGCGCGTGGCTTTGATCGCACAGTCGCAGGTGGATTATAAAGAAAGTGCAAAAAATTATGCCGTACGTAATGATCAGGCGCACGGTTATACACGCTATGGCGTTTGGTCCGGGGATCCCTATGTGGACTGGAATGTGGCCTTTGCCGCTTTCTGCCTGCATTATGCGGACATCGATGCGGACGAAATGCCGGCGGCGGACGATGCTGAGAAATGGATCAAATCGCTTGAAAAGCGGGAGATGTACGTGACTGGAGAATGGCTGGCGGCTTATGAACCGGCCGATGGCGAACTGGTCTTCTTGAAAGAAAAAGAAAAAGAAGATGCTCCGGTGCGCGTTGCCATCGTGACAGATGTCGATACAGAGAAACAGCATTTGGTTGCCATTGAGGGCGATGCGAAGGATCAGGTCCGGAAGATCAAGTATGATTTTACGGATCAGGACATCCTCGGTATTGGCAGACTGCCTGAAAAAGCATATCAGAATGAAGCAGCGGAAGAGAGCCAAAAGGACCTCCCGCAATTTCCTGTGCAGCAATTCCGTGCCTCTGACGGGAAAAATTATACGATCACGGTTCGTTTTGGACCGGATGCCGGTGTGCCGGAAAACGCGCAGCTGGAAGTCAGTGAGATCCTTCCGGAGACCGATCCCGAGGCTTATGAAGCATATGCAGCAAAAGCGGTAGACGCAGTCGGATGCGATCAGGACAGTGTTGACAATATCCGTCTGTTCGATATCAAGATCGTCGATGGCGCCAATGAAAAGGTGGAACTCCAAGCACCTGTGGACGTGCAGATCCAACTGATGGAAATAAGTGGGACAGATACAGATACCCAGGTCGTCCATTTCGCGGATGAGAAAGCGGAAGGAGAATTGATCGAACAAGTCGAGGTGAAGGAGGAAGACAAGGATGGTTCCAGCAATGCGGAACCCGTAAGGACCCTTTCTTTCGAGACAGAAGGATTTTCAGTGTACGCGATCGTGGACGCGCCGGAACCTAAAAACACGGAACTGGCGGTCAACAGCCTCAGTGAGATAGAAGCGGGACAGGAGTACCTTCTGTCAATTGTCAGAAGCGGTACCAACTATATGACCGGGACAACGACCTTAAATGGCAGTACATATGAGCTCCTCGGAAATACCAATAAAGCATCCGCCGAAAAGTGGGCTTTCGAGTTTCCTGAAGCAGGAAAGATATATATATACAAAACTGATTCAGAAGGTGCGAAACAGTATTTGAATGTAGATGACGCCAGGAGCATCAGTTTCTCCGATACCCCGCAGGCTTTCAATATCGAAGAGACGACAAATGCGGCAGGTGCATTTTATATCTATACGGTCATAGGCAATAAGAATTATGCACTCAGCGTCAGAGGCAGCAGGAATTTCTTCTTTGAAAATAGAAATAACGGCGCTAATGCAAATGAGCGTGTAGTCCTTACGAAGAATGTAAAGGATCTATATGACCTGGATGGCAAGACCTTTGGCATCGCCTATAATGACGATTCCACTACGGCTGCTGCCATGTCTGCGGATAAAGTCAATGGTCAGAACCGTCTGGCCGGCGTCGATATGGTCATACGTCCTGATGCGCTCAACAACAGCGGCAACCTTCTGGTCGCCGAGAACAGCGATATCCAGGAATGGACGTTCGAAGCCATTGAACTCGACAGGTACTATATCAAAACGACTGTAGACGGAGCAGAGAAATTCCTCCGCATCAACAATGGCAGTGTGACTTTAGTGGGTGACAGGGCTTCTGCTTCACAGATCCAGGCCACACCCGGAACCGATGCCAACAGCGGCAAATGGCATTTTACGGTAAACAATTACTCGCTCAATTATACAGGAGGCAATACGAACAATTTCAACGCGGCTAATAACAGCAACGCGTCCACGTGGATGAATTTGGTCGAAAAATCTACTCTGTCTGATGATGATTTCGTGGAATATTCCGCCCGCAAGATCAGCGTCAGTGACGAGTCTATAGGTGCGAGTGCACCGGAAAAAGCCCAGGTCATCGTCTATACCCGTGTATGGAATGAAACGACCAAGAAATATGAGTTCTATGCCGTTGACCATGACGGATCGCTTATACGCGTCTATGACAGCGGTGATATGATCAATTGGACCGGTAATAAGGTCAATTCGGCTCTTTGGGAGTTCACGGAATACACCAATGCTGACGGCACTCCGAACTATTACTACGAGCTGCAAAACACTGCTTATTCCGGAACATATCTGGTGCCTCAGTCCGAGAGCATCATAGCCGATCATACCGTCGGTATCAATATGAACGGACGCCGGGAGGGCTTTGACTTTACGACCATCGTCGCGTGGGATGATGACGCGTATGGGTATTCCGGCCTGAAAGTAGAGCGGGATGAGCATGGCGCTCTTAAGGCCGTTACTTGCCCGTTCGATGAGGCTGACGATTTCTACTTCGCAGTGATGACGCCTCCTGTTGGAGAAGCGGATGATGCTACGACAGTAGAGACGGTGGACAATGATGAATTCGGCATCAGTATCAAGATGATCGATTTCAATAACAGGATCGATAAAGATAACCGCGATAACGTGCAGAGGTCTTATTTCGGACATCATCCGTGGAATCAGGCTCAGGCGTATGAAGCTGAAACAGGATTGGTATCTACCAATCTGGTGGACGGGTATCCGACGATCACGGCAAATACCGCTATGGAAGGTACAAGCTTGTCAGGCCTCTTTAATGACATGACGCCTGCCAATCACCTGTTCATTCAAAGCGTATATAATGAAAGCGGCTATTTCGAATACGACAGCACTCAGAACTTCGCGCATTTTAATACAAACAAATACGGCCACGAAGACCAAGAAAACCTCGGGAACTTCACGGTCTACAATCAGCTTGGCGCGATCGGGACCAATACGGGACCTACCAGAGTACACGGCCAGTTCATGCCCTTTAACAATATCAGTGCCGAGACCGGCTACGCTCATGATGACCAAGGGAACGTGATCACCAATCAGCGGGACATCAAAGGACAGGAGCTTCCGGATACTGACCCCCGCAAGGGTGAGCCCCTGTATTCGATCCCGCAGAATGAAGCCGATTATTTCTACGGTATGGAGCTTTCCGCCGTATTCACGCAGCCCCCTGACGGTGCGGACGACTGGGGACATGACATCATCTTCGAATTCACCGGAGACGACGACTTCTGGTTCTACGTTGACGGTGAGTTGGTATTGGATCTGGGCGGCGTCCACAGTGCCCTGGGTGGCACCGTGAACTTCAGGACAGGCGAAGTGAACTGCAATGGCACCGAAACGACGCTCTATGACATTTTCAAGAGTAATTACCAGGCGCGCGGAAAGGATCCCGCGGCGGTCGAAGATCTCTTCGTGACAAAGACAGTGAACGGGAAGACGGTCCATGTCTTTAACGACTATACCACGCACGAGATGAAGATGTTCTATATGGAGCGCGGAGCCGGCGCATCCAATCTGAAGATGCGGTTTAACCTGGCTTCCGTTAAACCTGGCACAGTGGAGCTGTCCAAAAAGCTCAAGGGTGTCGATCACGCATCGAACAAACTCATCCAGTATCCGTATCAGATCTGGTATCAGACAGCTGAATATGAAAAAAATCCAGACGGCACATACGTGCTTGATGAAAACGGCAATCGCAGAATCGCGAGTTTTAACACCCCGGTCCTTATGGAGCAGCCTGCAGCGAATGAAAGTCTGAGCGGAAAAGTATATGCATCGTATAAGGGTACGAATACTCTGATTCCTTATAAGGACTCCATGACGATCGGAGAAAATACATATAACAATGTATTCCTGCTAAAGGCCGGAGAGACGGCAGTGGTCAACTTCCCTGAGAATACCTACAGGTATAAGATCATCGAGTGCGGCGTGGATACTGCGGTATACGATCATGTCTACATAAATGGCGATCAGTCCGGAGATGAGATCTTTGGAAAACCGTATCATAATACTGACGGAGGGGATACGTCGCCAACCGCAACCACAACATATGATGGAACGACCCGGTCGGATTTCGGCATCACCTATGATACGTCGCAGGACCGCCCCAGAGTAGAATACATCAATGAAGCTCCGCCGGAAGTCATGCGTACGGTATCCTTAAAGAAGGTGCTCTACGATGCGGATGGCAAGCTCCTTACGGATGAGGAGGCTGCGCAGATCAAAGATGTATTTACGTTCAGACTCTATCTGGGTAATGAGTTTGCGGATCAGGAGAACCTTCTTCCGGCCAATATGTACACATATTATGTCAAGGGACCGGATGGTAATTACTGTAAGTGGGACAAGGCGGCCAAGAGCTTTGTATCGCTCAACGTTGGAACATACGAGGCATTCAAAGCCTTGAGCGAAGCTGATCAGAATGCGGGAACATTCACCACATCTATGTACGGCTCGATCTCTAAGATCCCTGCCGGATATACCGTCGAGGTGCGCGACCTGATCGTCGGCACCAAATATAAGGTAGAAGAGTTTGACCGGGAGATCCCGAGAGGTTACACGCGCCGCGATAGTGACGGCTATGTACGTACGGATGCGGATCCCGATGTAGTCTATTATACCGAAGAAGGTGCATATGGTCAGCATCCTGCGGCAGGCAATACGACCACGGCGGAACCCATCAGTGATACGATCGCTTCCAAGACCGAATCGCCCACGATCGAGATCCGCAACCAGCAGGGCTGGGGTCTGACCGCGAAGAAAGAATGGACGGACAAGGACTTTATCATCCATGATCCGATCTATATGGCAGTCTATCTCGATGATGGGACCGGCAACCCCGGAGAACTCATAGAAGGGTCCGTACGCAGGTTGGATTCTGACAAGACGGAGATCTACTGGTTCTTCCCGGATCTGAAGGTAAACGGCGAGCCAAAAAGATTTGACCAGTTCATCGTTCGCGAAGTGGAACTGACCGGCAGCCCTGTTGTGGGTGAGGACGGTGTCGTGACGGGTTACACCGGTATCACGCCAGTAGGTGACGGCATGCCCATTAACGTCAGCGGCAAGACGATCAGCGGCTCTCCCAGAACAGAGAATTATACTGTAAACTATCAGCCCGGCGAATCCACCGGACAGAACCAAAAGATCCGCGTTGACACCATAACGAATTCCAGACCCGGTATCCAGATCTATAAGACAGACTGGAGCGGTGAGACTTACCTGTCCGGCGCAGAATTCACGCTGAAGGATTCCGGTGGCCATGATGTGGGATATGCGTCCTATACTTCAGGCAGTGATGGCTTGGTGACCACAGCCTACCTGAACGAGGGCACCTTTACACTGGATGAGATCAGGACCCCATCTGGCTATGTGGCACTCGACCAGCCGATCACCATTACGGTGACAACAACTGAACCGGCAAGTTATGATCTGACGGTGGCAGTAGGAAATACGACGTATTATATCAAAGTGAGCGGCCCCGAAGGCTTCTTTACAACTGCTGCGGCAACGGATAAAACGATGGCGCGCATCACTGTGAAGAACCGTACCTTGAGGGAGCTGAAAGTCGAAAAAGTAGGAGTTGACGGCAGCACGAGGACCGCGCTCAGCGGCGTTCATTTCGCCTTGTATGACCAGGTCAAAGACAGTGAAGGTAACGTGCGTCCCGCATATAATCCCAAGACCGGTTATGAAGATCTTGTAACAAATGACGATGGCATCCTTACGGATATGACGATGAACGTCGGCCCGGGCACTTACTATCTGAGAGAGAAGGCTGCTCCCAGCGGGTACAAGAAGCTGGCGGAAGACCTGTGCATTACGATCGGTAAGAATGGCAGCGTAACGATCAATAACAGCGGTTATAAGAACTGGCTGACCAAGGATACTTCCGTCCCGGGTACTGTCTCATATCAAATCAGCATCGAGAACACGCCCCTCGGTATAACTTTGCGAAAGGCGGATGAAAGCGGAGCGCCTTTGGCCGGAGCGAAATTCGAGCTGAAGATGAGCCACAACGGCAGCTTCGAACCTGTCAACGGATACGGACTCGGGGAAAATGGTCTGATCGATATGACAGACAAGGCGGAGATGACCTTTACCGGTATGACCAGCGGCATCTATTGGCTCTCGGAGATCGCTGCTCCTCCAGGTCACATCATTCAGAACAAGGACATCTACTTCAGTGTTTCTGACGGTGCGGTGACGATCACCGATAAAGACGGCAATGAAACAACGTATGCCGGAGTAGAGCTTAAGGACGATAACACGACGATCATAGTGAAAAATGTATCAGGCCCTGCCTTGCCATACACAGGCGGTTTCGGCACGTCGCTGATCTACATCCTCGGGATCTTGCTCACAGGCATCGCCGGAGCTTGGCTGGTGATGAGGAAGAGACGGAGCGTATAAGAAAAAAAAGAGGAAGCAGTTGCTCACTGCTTCCTCATTCTTTTTGTGTTTAAGATATCAATCCACCTGCGGCAATCTGGCGCGGAAGGTCTCCAGTTCCTCGTCGGTCGGGATGTAATCATTCATTTCACCGTTGTGGAACTTCTCATAGGCCACCAGATCGAAGTAGCCGGTACCGGTCAGACCGAAGACGATGGTCTTCTCTTCGCCGGTCTCCTTGCACTTGAGCGCCTCGTCGATGGCAACGCGGATGGCGTGGCTGCTTTCCGGTGCGGGCAGGATGCCTTCCACGCGGGCAAACTGTTCCGCTGCCTCGAAGACCTTGGTCTGCTCGACGCTGACCGCTTCCATATAGCCATCATCGTAGAGCTGCGACAGGACCGGGCTCATGCCATGGTAGCGCAGACCGCCGGCATGGTCCGCTGAGGGGATGAAGTCGCTGCCCAAGGTATACATCTTAGCCAACGGGCAGACCATACCCGTGTCGCAGAAGTCATACGCAAAGACGCCGCGGGTCAGGCTGGGGCAGGATGCAGGTTCGACCGCGATGATGCGATAGTCGGCTTCTCCACGCAGTTTTTCGCCCATGAACGGGGAGATCAGTCCGCCCAGGTTGGAGCCGCCGCCGGCACAACCGATGATGATGTCCGGCTTGATGCCGTATTTGTCAAGTGCGGCCTTCGTCTCCACGCCGATCACGCTCTGGTGCAGCAGGACCTGGTTCAGGACGCTGCCCAAAACATAGCGATAACCAGGATTGGATACGGCAGTCTCCACCGCTTCGCTGATGGCGCAGCCCAGGGAACCAGTGGTACCCGGATGCTCTGCCAGGATCTTGCGGCCGACTTCGGTCGTCATGGAGGGAGAGGGGGTGACGGATGCGCCGTAGACTTTCATCACTTCACGGCGGAACGGTTTTTGCTCATAGCTCACCTTGACCATGAAGACCTTGCAGTCCAGGTCAAAGTACGAGCAGGACATGGACAAGGCTGTGCCCCATTGGCCGGCACCGGTCTCTGTAGTGACGCCTTTAAGGCCTTGTTTCTTAGCGTAGTATGCCTGGGCGATCGCGGAATTCAGCTTATGGCTGCCGGAGGTGTTGTTGCCCTCGAACTTGTAGTAGATCTTTGCCGGGGTCTGCAGTTTTTCTTCCAGACAGTAGGCGCGGACCAACGGTGAAGGACGGTACATTTTGTAGAAATCACGGATCTCCTGCGGGATCTCGATATAACGGTTGTCGTTGTCCAGTTCCTGCTGAACCAGTTCGTCACAGAAGACACCGCTCAGTTCCTCAGCGGTCATCGGCTGATGGGTCGCAGGGTTCAGCAACGGTGCGGGCTTGTTCTTCATATCCGCCCGGACGTTGTACCAGGTCTTCGGCATCTCATCTTCGGTCAGGTAGATCTTGTAAGGGATACGGTTCTTGTCGGACATGTTCTGTCTCCTTTCTCGTTCGGGGCTGTTTCGCCCCTTGTACTGTGATCGATCCGGGACAGGGTAGTGAATAAATAAAAAACCTGTCCCATGCATTTGACTGCTGGGACAGGTGTATTAACATAACCTGCGGTGCCACCCGGCTTGATGTGCATCAGCACACCCACTTAGCGCATACGATCATATGCCGGACTTTGATCACGGAGGTCCCGCTCCGTCTCCCATACTGCGGCTGTGCCGTTTCTGGTCGCCCTCAGAAGCCCATTTAGTAAAGGAACTTTTGCCGCGATCCCACCATCCGCGGCTCTCTGGAAAAAGAAGATCTTTACTTACTCACTCTTCCTCAACGGTTTGCATCAATTTACCACAGGAAAGCTAATCTGTCAAGCATGAAATTTGAATTGCATGAATTAACAGTATGAGAGTTCTGTAAAGCTGAAAAAAATGAAGTTCACTATTCTCGCCTCTTGTGCTATAGTATATTTTAGAAAAAATTTCAGATTCTTGCAACCGTTCTTTGCTTTCGATCGTTATAAGAGTGAAAACCACGAGGAAAGAAGGGATTCCGGTTGATCGAGAGCTTGCTCCGGGTATGGATCAAAAATGCGATCTTGTCATTCCCAATCGATCAGGAGAAAAAATCACATTTATTGCAAAAGATCCTTAAGACATTGATGCGTGACAGAGAAAACAGGGAGACGGTTCGTTGAAATACTGCGATTATTGCCATAAAGAAATACCTGATGAGGCGTTGTTCTGTCCGCATTGCGGGCGGCAGGACACCTGTGCCGGCAGCCTGATCGGCAGAGCGGAACGGGGAGACCAGGAGGCAGTCAGCCGGTTATATGAATGGTCATATGATATTGTGTACCGATCGGTCCGCCCTATGTTCAAGGATGAAGATACGGTCTTTGACATCATTCAGGACACATACATCAAAGCCTTTACACATCTGAGCGGGTTGCACAGCGATGATGAATTTATACCTTGGATCCGAAGGATCGCACGCAATACAGCTTTAGACTGGTTGAAAAAGAAACAGCCGCTGTTGTTCAGCCAATTGTCTGCAGGAGAAGAGCAGAAAGTCCCGGTCGAAGAATTATTGGAAGACAAGTATGTCGGACATATCCCCGACCGGATCCTGGATCAGAAAGAGACACAGCGTCTGATCCGCCAGATCCTCGACGAACTACCGGAGGATCAACGAGCAGTCATCATCATGTTTTATTTTGATGACATGTCTGTCAAGGAGATCGCGGAAATGACAGGCGCTACGGAAAGCGCGGTCAAGAGCCGCCTCCTGTATGGACGTCGGAAGATCGAGAAGAAGGTACGTGAACTGGAGCAGGAGGGTACGAAACTATATGGTATGGCACCGCTCCCATTCCTGCTTTGGCTTGTGCGTGATCAATACAATTATGTATCCACAGCGCCGGATCGGGTCATACGGCAGAATCTTTTCAAGAGTCAAGCAGGGCAGCCGGTTGCATCAGCGTCCGCCAGTGGAGCCGGCGCCGTTGGCAGTGCCGCGGCATCGAAGATCGTGATCGGCGGTATCTTGGCATCGATCATCCTTGGCGGCGGGATCTACGGGATCATCCAATCGGCACAGCCTGCATCCGATCTTTCCGAAAACCAGATCGTTTCCACCATTTTGCCAGAAAAACAGGACGACATAAACGACTGGATCGCCCAGGAAGAAGCATCAGGCCGCGTCGTTTTGACGGGTACGATCGATACATACACCTACGATGAAGCTGTGGAATTGCAGGGAATGCCGGACTGGAATGAGCCGGATAACGAACTGCGCAGGATCATCGTGGTCGATTCGCCTAAGGTCGTACGCGGTGTGCATGTGGACGGCTATCAGGAAAGCGAAGTAAGGCTGATCCTGGTCACGGATGCTGATTTTCCCGCTTCCTATGATGGGCAGCAAATAACTTTCAGTGTCAGCCCGGAAACTTTGATGTGGCCCAGTGATACAAGAATTCCGGTCATGCAGCCTGGAACCAATGATATCCATATCATGGATCGATACAAGTGATTTGAGGAGGAAGAGAAATATGAAACGCTTGATGGCAATATGCATCAGCAGTGTTTTGGTGATCTGTGCACTTTCGGCTTGCGGCAAAAAAGATGCTGGCAATGTTTTTGAAGAGTCAGAATCGCAGGCTGAGGTAGTGGAGGAATCCTCAGAGGTGCCAGAGTCCAGTGAAGAAAGTTCCGTGGAAGAATCGTCTGCAGAGGAATCTTCAGTACAAGAATCTTCAGTAGAAGAATCAGAGTCGGAAGCACCGGAAGATGATTCTTCGCGAGAAGAAGCGGCCGGCATCGGTGAGGAAGACCAAAGTGCCGAGCTGGTGCAGACTTCTGACAACGAGTTTGAGATCTGGGACACCGAGGAAATGGAAAACGCTCCCGTGCTTGAAATGAACCGGAAATACCTGGTGCGGCATGAGGGAGGGAGCCGCTTCATCGCCTTTACCACCGGAGCCCAGAATGGTGAATCGTATACCATTACCTTAGAAAACCTGACCGAAGACAGCAAAGATGTGTATGCCATTTTGCTTGATGCAGATGGGAACGATATCAAGCCGACAGAAAAAAACAACGGACATAATCCCATTAGTGGAAAGAATATCCCCTTTTGTGTAGCTGGACCAAGAGGTCTTGTGAGCACCGGTATGTCCAATGAACTGGAGCCGAATACGACGTATTATCTGCGCCTGGATTGTGGCCCTGCATGTGATCTGGTGCTCAAGGTCGCAGCGCCTTCCATGGAAACAGCAGTTGCGGAGACAGCAGATACAGAGGCAGGTGCGTTCAATCCGTTGCTGGATAAATTGGCGATCGAGCCCGGTGCCAGTCAAAGTACGGCGATCCCGCTTCCGTTGAATACGACGGTCATGGATGCCAGTCCCTATGGACGTGTGTATTTTGCCTTTACGACGTCGGAAGAGCCGGGTAAAGAATATAAGTTCACTGTCGTCAATTGTACAGTCGGCAGCAAGGATATCTTTGGCCGTGTATGTGATGCCTTTGGTAATGCTGTCGATCCGACAGAAAGGGATAATGATTATTATAGCTACAGTATCATCACCCCGCTTTGCATTGCCGGAAGTTCCGGAACGGCCAATACGGGAATGATCAATACACTGGATCCAGGTACGACCTATTACGTCTACTTGGATATCGAGGTGGGCACCACCTATGCCCTGCGCATTTCGACGCAAGATGAGGCAGAGGACGAGGCTTTTCCGACCAGCAGCACGTTTGCTTCAGCCAAAGCACCGTTGGAGGAGGATGACCCGTTCTATACCGGTTCCAATCAGACCGTCGCCACGATGCTACAGCCGAATATCCGCTACTATGGCACCTGCTCAGAAAACCATGACTGGGTCGCGTTTACGACAGACGCCGCAGAAAGCCTTCCCTTCACCTTTACAGCGCAAAACCTGACAAAAGGCAGCGACTATATTCATGTGGATGTGATCGATGAATATGGCCGGGCACTGGAGCCAGCAGAGCGTGAGAATACATATTATGCGCATAGTGTCGATATTCCGTTCTGCTATCCCAGTGATGATGGTAAAGAGAATTCTGGCATCAGTGAACCATTGCATCCGAATACAACATATTATATCCGCATCAATGGAGCGGCAGGAACGGATTTCATGCTCTTGATCGGCCCGCCGGAGAAAGAGGAACCTGTGGAAGAAGAGGAGCAGCCGGAGAACGATCTGATCTTCCAGGAAGCCTTCGAACTCAACGAGACGCAGGTCCGCTTCGTGGGTGATGAGGCGATCTTCATCGATGAGGAAGCGGCCAGAGAAGCCTTGAAGCCGGTGGCGGAGATCCTTCTGGCGCATCCGGATCACCCAGTGCTGATTGCCGGCACCACCGCGACCGTGGGCACCCAGGAAAGCTGCGTGAATCTGTCCGACCGGCGCGCGGCCGCGGTCAAGGATCTGCTGGTCAAGGAATACGGTGTGCCGGCTGACCAGTTGCTCACCATCGGACTGGGCTACGCGGATGATATCTTCAAACGCGGTAAAGACATCGATTCCAATGGCAGGTTCGTGGAGACGGAAGGGGCCAAGAACCGCCGCGTGTTGGTCCTGGATGCGAACGACGAGCGTGCGCAGAAGGTACTGGAGAAGAGATCATAAACAGTTCAGGCATACAAAAAGAAGCCGATGCAATGCGTCGGCTTCTTTTACATTTCTAGCATTCAGTCTACGATCACCATCGTCGTGACATCCGCCTTTCCCACGTCTTCCCACTTGGCCATGCCGAAGTAGGGGGTCCCGTCCGCCCGGAAATGTACCCGGCGGATCCCGTCGCAGCGCTTGTGCGACTCGATCGAGGTCTCACCATGATAGGCGATCATCAGCTCCCCATCCTCGTTGGTGAAGAAGGAGTTGTGGCCCGGACCGAATTCACCATCCACGGAGTAGAAGGTCAGCACCGGGGTGATGCTCTTCGTCCAGGCGTTCAGGTCTAGCAGATCGCTCTTTGTGGAAGCGGTCAGAAGGCCTAAAGCGTACGTATACCAGGCAGCGTGGCCGCCGGAGTAGGTCACATACAGGGTCCCGTCTTTGATGAAGGCATGGGGCCCTTCATTATTGATGGTTCCGGCGACGTTCTCCCAGCCCAGCAGCGGCCGTGTCAGAAGAACAGGGTCGCTGGTCAGCTTCCAGGGTTCCTTGGGATCGATGGAGGCAATGTGCAGCATGGAGCCGGAATCCAGCGGCGTGCCGATGTTTTCCCGGTAGGACCAGATCATGTAGGACCCGGTTTCGATCTCCACATAGGTCATGTCCAGGGTGATCGCATCCTCCGTCAGAGGTTGTCCGTCCTGGCGCACGACCCGGATGGGTTCTTCCCAACCGTCCTCATCGATGATGCGGCCGGTCTTTTTCTTTTTCATCAGGTGGCACTGGGGCCCCCACTTGGAACCACTGACCGCGAAGAGGATGTACAGTTCCCCGCCGATCACGTGGAATTCCGGCGCCCAGAAGGTCTGCTCGAAGCCCCGTTCCGGCGCGTAGGGCAGGATCAGGTGCTCTTCGATGCCCTCCGCGAAAAGCCCTTCCGCAGTATCAGCCTCCCGGACATACAGGCCGATATCGTTCAGATTATCGTAGGTGGAAATGAAGTACCACTTGCCCTCCCACGGGAAGAGCACCGGGTCTCCATAGCCCTGGGTCAGAGGGAAATCAAAGTACTGCTGACGGACCGTGCCCTCCACAGGATAGATCCCAGGCTGGGTGAAATCCACCTGACCCTGCTTCCAGTGGACCTGTTTCTGCCGGGTGGATCCGTCAGAATACAGCAATGTTGCCTGTACAGTCTCCAGGTCCTCAGCGGACTGTACATGGACCTCCTGCGGCACATACAGGCCTGTGCAGGAGATGGGGCTCCAGTAGATCAGCGCCTTCTTTGCCAGCTCTGCCTCCACCTCAAGGACCGGATTCGGGTGGAACTGCAATACCGCGGGGATGTCCACCAGACCCACCGTGTGAAAGTGGATCAGGTCCTTTGTTTCCCAAAGGTAGACCTTGCCGCTGGCCGTTTCATCCAGCGATCCATCCTCGTGGACCAGTTCGCCGCAGATCCCGATCACACCGTCCTCACGTTGGTAGAGGGCAGGATGCCGGATCCCCAAGGGAACGATCGTGTTCTCTTCAGAGATGCGGCCTTCCGGGAAAAGGATACCGTAGTTCTTGTTGTAGGGCTTAAGGGTGCCGTCGGCCATTTCCACGGCCAGATGCACACTGTGGGCCAGGCCCGCCGGATAGTTTGCGGTATCGACGGGCCTGGTATATGCATGGATCTTCATTTTATTTTCGGATGATGACATGATAGGTACCACTCAGCGCTTCCGTGGTCTGGAAGCGGTCATTTTCGGGTTCGAACACAAGGCCATCGGCTTCCAGCACCGTGCCGGCGGGCAGCTTGACTGTGGCAGTGGAACCTACAGGAATGGTAAAGCAGACATCGTAGGCTGTATCTGTGATCTGCCAGCGGCTTTCGATCCGGCCGAAGATGGAATCAAAGTATCCTTCGGCATGGTCCAGACCTTCCATGTACGGCTGATACAGGAAGTGGGTGAAACCGGGTTCGGTGCGCTTGATGCCCAGTACATATCCGTAGATCCAGGCGCAGACTGCACCCAGAGAATAATGGTTGAAGGAGTTCATGGCGTTATTGCCGCCAAAACCGTTCTCTACCGTGTAGGAATTCCAGCGTTCCCAGATGGTGGTGGCGCCTTGAGTGACAGGGTAGAGCCAGGAAGGATAGACGGTCTGGGTGATCAGCTTGTAAGCCACGTCCGCGTAGCCTGCCTCGGTCAGTGCGGGATTCAGCGGACCGGTGCCGACAAAGCCGGTGGTGACCGTATAGCCGACTTCTTCTGTGATCTTACGCAGGTTTTCGCGGACCTTGGCAAGGTTCTCAGGCAGGATCACACCGTATTCCAGCGGCAGAGCATAGGAAGCCTGCGTGTTGTTCCGGGTGCCGTCCAGCTTGCGGGTGATCAGTGTCTCCGGCTCCAGATAGGTCTCGTTCCAGACCTGGCGGATCTGGTCGCACAGCGCCTGATAGGCGGCCGCTTTCTCCGTCTCGCCGATGACAGTGGCCATCTCGGCCATGATCTTGCAGTCATAGGCGAAGACCGCGTTCCAAAGCAGCGGACCGTCAGTGGAGAGATCACTGGCCAGCCAATCTGGCAGCGGTCCGACATTGTCCAGCTTGCCGGGCGTGCCCTGGGCTTTCAGGAATTCGATGTAGCGGTCCATCGCCACGAAGTTTTCACGAATCAGGGCAGGATCGCCATACTGCTGATAGGTCTCATAGGTCACGATGATGCCGGCGCTGCCCCATTCGATGCCGCCGAAGCCGCCGCCGACCGGTGCGATGTCCGGATACCGGCCGTTCTCCAGCTGGCAGTCACGCAGCCACAGCAGGTATCTGCGATAGAAATTGTGGACATCCGCGTTGTAGGTAGCTGTGCGTGCGAAGACTTCCGCGTCGCCGGCCCAGCCCATACGCTCATTGCGCTGCGGGCAGTCGGTCGGGATACTGACAAAGTTGGCGAACTGCGACCAGCGTACATTCTGGAAGAAGCGGTTGACCAGAGGATCCGAACAGGTAAAGGTACCGGTCTCACGGTTGATGGAGGAGAGCACGGCAGCCTGCACTTCTGCGATCTCCGGCTTCTTGGAAACGCCGGTGATCTCTACGAAACGATACCCATGGAAGGTCTGATCCGGCATGAAATCCTCGCCCTCTGCATCGCCCCGGAAGGTGTAGCGGTCGGTCGAGATGGCATCACGATAGTTTTCCGTGAGCAGCATACCCTGCTGATGCCCATACTGGGGCAGGTAGGGATAGAGGATCTCGCCGAAGCGGATCACTGCCTGTGTTCCGGCGGCGCCATGCAGGTGCAGTTTCGGCACACCGATCAGGTTCTGGCCCATGTCATAGATATAGACGCCGGGACGGGGCTCGCTGACAGACTGTGCAGTCAGCGTCATAATCTGGCGGACGGGCTCGCCCATGTAGCCGACCAGTTTCGGCGGATCCATCTTCGGGATCGGCCACATATGGAAACCGCCACGGGCATGTGTGCGTTCTTTCTCGAAGTCGACAGGCCCTACGATGATCGGGGCCTTCCAGGCGGAATCATCGAAGTCCGGGCAGGAGAACTGCTCCAGCAGACTGGCTCTGCGTCCATCGAAATGCTCTCCATAGAAGAAGCCGGCAAATTCGACGGGGCCCTCTCCACAGTATTTCCAGGAGGCAGGCTCCGTGACGATCACATCCTCCGTACCATCTGCATAGGTCAGGACGATCTGGGCCAGCAGAGACTGGCGGTCGCCCCAATAGTTATAGTTGGTGGGGGAGAAGGTCTGGGATTCGTTCCACCAGCCGGAGGACAGCTGGAACCCAACGGCGGCCGGACCCTCTGCCAGTTTGTCGGTGATGTCATAAGTCTGGTACAGCAGATGAGCATCATACTGGCCGGCCCCGGGTTCGAACCAATGGTCGGACACCTTGGTGCCGTTGACATATGGCGTGTAGATGCCGCGGGCAGTCGCGTACAGGCGGGCCTTCTTCAGGCCAGGTTTGACAGTGAATGCCCGGCGCAGCATCGGTGCAGAAGTATGGGTCGCGTCGATCAGCCTGCGGCCCTGTACGACAGAACCATCCGCCGCAGCATCGTAGATCAAAGCTTCCGGAGACCGCAGATTGAAGATCTGCAGTTCAGCCAGCTCGAACCCCTGCGTGCTTTCGTAACCGAATTCGCTGAGCATGGGGTAGGGGGTGACATCGGTGCTGCCGGCCGGGTTGAGCTGCCGCGGTTTTTCGATATATACGGGAACGCCCGGCTTGGCTCCTGGCGGGGTAAAGGCCAGCTTCTGTTTGACAGCATCGCACTTGACTCCGTCGATGTACGTGTAAGCAGCATTTTCCGCCACTTCAAAGTCGATGGTATGCCAGTCCAGCGCATTCTCCTGTCCGATCAGCACCTGCTCCGGATCATCAAAAGAGACGGCAGTAAATGACGCGATCGGCGTGTCGGCAGAATCCTCCGGACAGTATCCGATACGGTAGATGTCGATCTTTGCGGGCGTCTGGCTTATGTCCAGTGCATAGGCGATCTCATTAGGACCTTCGATATTATAGTCATTCTTGTTCTTGTCCAGCAGACGCGGGTCATTGGCGCCGAAGATGAAGCGGATCTGCGCATCCTTCTGCGTAGCCCGGAACTTTGCGTGATAGCGGAAGACGGATTTGACCTTGGCCATCAGCACGGTTTCATCCGGACCGATGAATTCCGCACCAGGGAAGACCTTGGTGATCTCTTCCTCCATGAGGCCGGTCTCGAACCAGGTGTCTGCGGAAGCGGTCATGCCCGCATCATCCGTCACGGTGACAGTGACATCATAGCGTGTGCGTGGCTTGAGCGGTTCCCCTGCATAGCGTACGGAAGGGCACTGGGCTTCCGCAACGATACCGGAGTCCCAGACAAGACGAGAATCCTCCTGTACACAGATGCGGCGGGACACCTGCCGGGCACCACGTCTGTCACTCTCCAAGGTGTAGGAGATGCGTGGCAAGGCTTCGTCCAGGCCAAGGGGCGTTTCAGCAAACTCTACCTGCAGGTTTTTGATCAATAGAGACATATGGAACCTCCTTGATGATAGATTTGATGTACTGCTGCTTATATCGTTTAAAGCTCCAGATCTATGGCTTCGATCCGGACTCTCCGATCACTGGTTCCGATGCGCACCTGGATCTTCTCCTTGCCGGTGCGGCGGATATAGATGACCATCTGGCCATTGTATGTCTTTTTCTTACGGGAAGAGAGCGGTGTCAAGTCCGCCAGATCTCCGTTGTCCATGCTGACAAAGGCGCCATCGCCCAGGACCTGGCAGAAGATCTCCTGCTCGTCCGTGGTCCGGTGTCCTGCCGCATCCTTGACTTCCACGATCAGCTGGTACAGGTAGCCCGGACGTGTGGAAGCTTTGCGGAAGGTCTCGCCTGTAACGGCGTCCGCCTTTTTGTAAACAGAAACATCCAACCGGGCAGCCGGCGCGTTGGTCACAAGGGGCTTGCGGGTCTTACCGGTCCAAAGTTCCTGCCGCTCATAATAGGTATCCTTTTTGAAGCCTGCCGTGGTGATGAATCCGGCGCCGGAGCCGTGGATCGGCCAGCCATGGGCCTCGCCCAGATAATCGATGCCCGTCCAGATGAACTGTCCGCAGACGTAATCCAGGTCTTCGATGGCATGCCAGAAACGTGGATGGCTGCTGTTTTCCGTCCCCAGGAAGGCGCGGTCGGGGAAGCGCTTGTGGTCGGCTTCATAGAAGTGTTCCTTGTAATTATAACCGATCACATCGATTTTGTCGATGAAGCCGATGTAAGTAGAAAGCTCCGGGAAGGCGGAGGCCACAGTGACAGGCCGTGTCATATCCTCGTCCTTTACGATCCCGACCAGTTCCTTGGCCAGCACCGCCAGACGCTCCATGTTCGGCTTGTCCGGGTTGTACTGCCGCTCGGCCGCCGGCTTGTTGGCATCATTGTTGCCGGTCATCTCGGTGAAAAGGGGATGGCAGTAGGGGTCGTTCGGATAGTCGATCTCGTTGCCGATGCTCCACATGATGACAGAGGGATGGTTGCGGTCGCGCTGCACCATCATGCGCAGATCCTTTTCATGCCATTCAGGGAAATCCTCATAATAACCCTGATGGCGTGGCGGGTAGACATTGTGGCCGGTGGACCACTTGTTCTTGCAGCCCTCCCATTCATCGAAGGCTTCGTCCATGACCAGGAAGCCCATGGCATCGCACAGATCGTACAGTTCCGGCGCGTGCGGGTTGTGCGCAGTGCGGATCGCATTGCAGCCCATTTCCTTCAGCGTTTCCAGACGGCGCTGCCAGACCTCGCGCGGCACGGCGGCACCCAGAGAGCCCGCGTCATGATGGATGCAGACACCCTTCATCTTCATGGGTACGTCATTCAGTAAGAAGCCCCTATTCGCGTCGAAATAGATCTTCCGGATGCCGACCATGGTCTGGTCCACAACGTAGCTTTCTTCGTCGATGGTGTAGATCGTCTGCATTTCGTACAGGTGCGGGTCATCCACAGACCAGAGCGCCGGCTGCTTAAGCACCCCATTCAGGCAGGTGTCAGCGGTCCCGTGTGCGGGGACGCATACCTTACCGGAAAGCTCCAGCACAGGCTTCTTTTTATCCAGAAAGCGGGTCAGGATCTCGACCTGCTTGTCACAGGCAGTCGTGTTCTCTACCGTATGCTGGACACTGATCTCTGCCTGCGCGGCACTGATATTGTCCGCGGAGAAAACGATCCCGTGCTCCTGCGGGTGCACGTTTTCTTCGATGACGAGGCGGACCTTGCGATAGATGCCGCTGCCGGTGAACCACCGGGAATCCGCGATGTCCGGATGGCTGACCCGCACGCTGATCTCGTTGTCCATCTTGCCAAAACGTACGAAGTCGGTGATATCAAAGGAAAACTCAGCGTAGCCATAGGGCCGTCTGCCCAGATAATAGCTGTTAAGGAAGACTTTCGCGTTCTTATATACGCCGTCGAAGACCAGGCGCACAGATTTGCCCCGGTACTTTTCCGGCAGCGAGAAGTACCCGCGGTACCAGGCGATGCCGCCGTCCAGATAGCCGGTGCCGCTGGAATTCTCCTTGCGGAACGGCCGGGTCACCGACCAGTCATGGGGCAGCGTCACGGACTCCCAGGAACTGTCATCATAGTTTTTCTGCCAGGCAGGTTCCACATCTCCACTGAGGAACCGCCATCCATCAGTCAAAAGGATTTCTGTTCTGTTCATAGGATCTCTTTTCTAGGTTTGAATTGAGAGTAATACTGAATTCATTATCCATAGTTATATGAGTAAAGTCAAGGTCCAGCAGATATGTTTTCTCTTGCAAACAAGTCGCTCCCGTGGGATAATAGATAAAACACGAGTCAATTGTTTCAAATGAATTGAATACAGAAAGTCAAATTATGTCGATTTGGAGAAACTCGATGAAAGAAAAAGCTAAAAGACGTCGTCCAATGATGAAGAAGCCTAAAAGTACACCCATACCGCAGAAGAACAACTTGGCTACGATCCTCGTTCTGGTCATATCAGCATTGCTATTCTTGGGCATGTTCCTATGGCTTCATCCGCAGGACATATTGAAAGGGAAAAATGAAATCTTCAACGTTTACAGAGACGAGATGGTCGAATTCGAAAAAGCAACAGTCAAAGCTATTCCGACAGAAGAAAAGAACGTTGATGAGTTTGCAGAGGGTGCTTATGTAGGCACGCAGGAGCTGACCTGCGTTGTTAAGAGCGGTCGTTATAAAGGTGAGATCATGACAGTATATAATTACTTCGGTCCCCTTTATGGTGTCCCAGTTGAATTGGGGGACAGTGTTGTCGTCACGATCAAGACCCATACAAATGGTGAGACCAGCGCTACGGTCTACGAATTTAACCGGATTCCGATTATTGGAGCCTTTATGCTCCTGTTTTTCATCATCGTCATTCTCATTGGCGGCAAGACCGGTCTGAAATCACTGGTCGGATTGATCCTGACTTTTCTGTGCCTGTTCTTCATTCTGATTCCGCTGTTGCTTAAAGGTTGGCCGACCATTCCGACAACCTTCGCTATGTGTGCTTTTATTTCTCTGGTTGCCTTCACGATTCTTGGTGGAGTCCATCGTAAAACTATTAGTGCTTATCTCGGTACGCTTGCCGGTATGGTTTTCGCTATGATCTTTGGACTTGCGGTACAGAGTTTGACAAAGATCGATGGTCTGCGGCTGGAGGACGCGGAGCCATTGATGCAACTGCGCTATATTGGTGCAACGGTGAAAATCCGAGGCCTGATGGTGGCGGGTATCATCATTAGTGCGCTTGGTGCCGTCATGGATGTGGCTATGAGTATATCTTCAGCATTAGAAGAAATATATGCGGCGAATCCAACGCTTTCCAGCATTTCCTTATTCCGGTCTGGCATGAACATTGGCCGAGATATGGTCGGTACGATGACCAATACACTGATCCTGGCATTCCTCGGGAGCGAGTTCACTTTGATGATCTTTCTGTTTGCGCGTGACTTGACGTTCTACCATCTGTTTGGTACTGCTTTCATCGCGTTGGAGAGCATAAGTGGGCTGGCTGCCAGCATCGGCATGGTCCTGGCGATTCCGCTGACCACACTGATTTCCGTCATGCTGATCGTGAGAGGAAGAAAGCGCTGATGGAGGTTAATTAGTATAGTTCCGGAATAGAGTCAGGACCTTGCCAAAAACATGATCGTATGCGATAATGAACCTGTAGTCCCGCTGACAGCATTGATTTCTGCCACTCTGCTTACGGACAAGCATCGTAAACGACGTGGTGTTAGATAGAGTATGGAGGAACAACTATGAAGTACACAAGGTTAGGCGCATCTGACGTCAAAGTATCCCGGATCTGCATCGGCTGCATGGGTTTCGGTGTGCCGGTGCCCGGCGGGCATCAGTGGACGCTGGATTATGACAGCACGAAAGAGATCATCAAGTACGCGCTGGACAATGGTATCAATTTCTTTGACACGGCCATGGCGTATTCCGGAGGCACCAGCGAGGAGTTCATCGGCCGCGCGTTCCGCGAACTGACCACGCGGGATCAGGTGGCGATCGCGACCAAGTATACCCCCAGAAACCCAGCTATGACGCCGGAAGGGGTCAGTGGAAAGGAGTGGATCCGCCAGTGTCTGGATAACTCTCTGCGCCGCCTGGGTACGGACTACGTGGACCTGTATATCATGCACAGCTGGGATTACAACACGCCCATCGAAGAGTCTCTGGAAGCCCTGGACGAGGCAGTCAAGGCCGGTAAGGTCCGGGCGATCGGTGTTTCCAACTGCTATGCCTGGCAGCTGGCCCAGGCCAACGCCATCGCAGAGAAGAACGGCTGGACCAAGTTCGTTTCCATCCAGGGGCATTACAACCTGATCGCCAGAGAGGAAGAGCGTGAAATGGCGCCTTTCTGCTATGCCAACGGCATCGCCATGACGCCCTACAGTGCCTTGGCGGCCGGTCGTCTGTCCCGCAAGCCGGGCGAGACCACGAAACGTCTGGAGATGGATGCTTACGCGAAGTTCAAATATGACGCCACGGCAGAAGTCGATGGCAAGATCATCGAGCGGGTGGCGGAGCTGGCCGAGAAGCGCGGCGTCACCATGACGGAGATCTCACTGGCCTGGCTGTTGAGCAAGGTCACAGCCCCGGTCGTCGGCGCGACGAAGCCCCATCATATCGATGGCGCGGTCGGCGCGGTCGAACTGGAACTGACGCCGGAAGAGTGCGCGTATCTGGAAGAGCCTTACATTCCCCATGCACTGGCCGGCGTGATGGCCCAGAACCGGCAGGCTCTGAAAGTCAATAACGTCTGGGAGATCTGATCCGGAACCGAAAGCATAAAAACGAGAGCTGCAGAACCAAAGATGGTTTTGCAGCTCTTGCTGGTTTCAGCGCTTCTTTTGGCGGGAAATGGCCTGCAGAAATACCGCCAAGACATCGCCCAGAAAAGTGAACCCGATCAGGATCGCCAGGCTCTCGGCGAACACAAGCACGCCGGACTTGTCGTAGTCGAAGAAGGCGAAGGCTGTGCGGAAGAACATGTACGACGGCAACTGGTTTTTGACGAACAGCCAGAAGCCGACTCCGGCGATCACAGTGCATACCACTGTCAGACACGCTTGCACATGCTTGTTCCAACGAAGCCCCGCGGTCATGGCCGGAATATGCAGCCCCAGATGCAGGCCCATCAGGACGAAGGACCAGTAGGACATCGCCAAGTGGAACCGTCTGGCGAAGGAGACGGGCAGCAGCCCGTACAGGAAGGGCACCGCGTGTGCGCTCATCGACATGCCGCAGACCGCGGTCAGTGCGATGGAGGCGAGCAGCAGGGTGTTCACCAGGACGGTGGCGGCGCGGTAACCATTATACCGACCCTTGAACAGGGTGGCACACCAACGGATGTTCAATATATGATGCAGGATCAGAAGGACTGTCATCCCGATGCCGCACCACTCATGCAGTGCCTCGCCTGTGACCTGATAGGCCATGAGGCAAAGCAGAAGCAGGGTCAATGCTGCATCGACGATCCTTTTAAAAATGTTTTTCTTTTGCATGGAAGTTCAAATACGTTACTGCAGGCTGTTGATCCAGTCCTGAAGCTCTTCTTCGGAGACACCGCCGCTGAAGCGCTGGCCGTCCAGCCAGTTGCCGCTGCCCGCGTGCTCCGCAAGGTTCTGTCCACTACGGCCGATGCCACTGCTGCTGGAGGTGCAGAAGGGGATCATAGTGATACCGTTAAAATCATAGCTTTCCACGAAGGTGTCCATGATACGCGGCTCCTCGCCCCACCAGATCGGGAAGCCGATGTAGATGGTCCCATAGCCTTCCAGAGAGATGGGGTCGCTGCCGATCTCGGGACGGGCATCAGGATCATTCTGCTCCTGGGTTGACCGGCTGCTGCTGTCGTTCCAGTTCAGGTCCGCGTCAGTGTATTCCTGCGCCGCCTTGATTTCATAAAGATCCGCACCGGTGAGCGCTGCGATCTTGTCCGCGACACCCTTGGTGGTGCCAGTGGCGGAGAAGACCACGACCAGGACCTTGTCAGCGACCGGGGTTTCTTCCGGTTCCTCGGCTTCAGAGGAGGACTCCTGCGGCTCCTCGGAGGATGCTTCTTCAGCGACAGAGGATTCCGGCTCTGCGACAGAGCTTGCTTCTTCCTGACTGGAGGAAGCGTTGCTTTCTTCAGCCTGGGGCTGGGCCTTGCCCGCACAGGCGGTCAGACCGAGGGTCAATGTTACGATACACAGTAAAGCAATGATTCTTTTCAAAGTTGTTTCCTGCCTTTCCAATACGTCCAGATATATCACAGTTCCTTGTCGAGCCAGCTGCGGATCAGTTTTGCGTCAGCACGGTTGATCTGCACGCCCTTGCCCCACTGTACATTCCCTTTGACGTTTTTCTGTAGTGCCACGTCGCTGTGGCCGACACCGCTGCCACCGGAGGTGCAGAAGGGGAGGATCTTCTTTCCGTTGAAATCATAGCTTTCCAGGAAGGTCTCGATGATGCGCGGTGCGATGCCCCACCAGATCGGGAAGCCGATGATCACGGTGTCATAGGATGCCATATCGGCAACGGTGCCACGGATGGCGGGCCGTGCGGCAGGGTCGTTCATTTCCACACTGCTGCGGCTCTGTTTGTTCATCCAGTTCAGATCCTCGGAAGTATACAGTTCCTGCGGTACGATCTCATAAAAATCAGCGCCGGCGGCCTCCGCGATCGCCTGACCTACGTTCTTCGTTACGCCACTGGCGGAGAAGACCGCCACTAAAACCTTTTTTGCCATGTCATTTTCTCCTTTACTCATTTATTGCACGTCCAACAGCCGGATCAGGCAGTTGTAGGTGATTTCATAAACAGACTGGTACACATAGTCCACACCGGCTTCCTGCATCGCCGCCTTCTGCTTTTCGGTCACCGCCGTATACGGGTAGATCCCGAACATGAAGGGGAAGAAGATGTAGATGAAATCCTGCACCTCCGCGACCGTCATCTCTGGACAATGCCGGTTCAAGACCATACACATGAGATGCATGGACCTGCCGTAGGAAGTCTTGAACGCGGCAAGCATCTCAGGCCTGCTGTTGGCTTCCATGTCGAAATTGTTCATGGAGAGCAGTTTCAGGAGCTGCGTGCGTCGGGCCAAAGAACTGGCGACATCCTCCGCCAGCTGTGTCCGGGACAGGATCTCCGGATTCTCCAGAATGGTGGTCAGATCCTCGTTCCAACGGTCATATTCCCGGGCAAACAGAGCCAGGAAGATCTCTTCCTTCGTCTGAAAATAGTTGTAGATCGTGGGACGGGAAAAGGGCACCACGTTCCCGATCTCTTTCAGCGTGATCTCCTTAAAACTCATCGTCTCATACAGTTTCTCGCAGGCGTTGATGATCTCCTCACGCCGGCCGGCGATCAATTCCGGAGTTCCCTTGATCATGATGCTTCCTCCTTGTGCTACAGTAATGCTGACATTGTGTCAACAATTATATTATAGAACGATATTGACACGGTGTCAATAATGAAACCGGAAAAAGACGACAGGATTTTCTGTCAAGCAGGCAGTTTGCTTTTTGCAGTGTAGGCGGTATAATCATATCGTTTTATAGGGTTCCGCAGCAGGCGCTGGTCTGGTCCAAGATAAAACGGGCCGAAAGGATTCGGCTGAACACGGAAGGACAAAAGCTTGGGAGATCATAAGCATCTCTCAGGCTATTTTTGTGGGGAGGAGGCCAGGTATCAAAGAAGATACCAGGTATCTTTAAAAATCGTACTTGTTTTCTTTTGAAAGCGGTCATATAATTGAATCAGTTCAGAAAAGTGACTGACAAAAAGGAGTGTAACCATGGAAGAACAGACCTCTTTGGAAGAACGTTTTGGACTGTGCCCTTATGCCACAGCGCAGAGCCTGATCTCGGGCAAATGGGCCGTCCTGATCCTGTTTTATCTGGAAGAGGGGCCGATCCGGTTCAACGAGCTTCTGCGCAAGATGCCGAAAATGACACACGCGACGCTTTCGGTCCAGCTCAAATCGCTGGAAGAATACGGCCTTGTCCAACGAGTCCAGTATGAGTCTATCCCGCCGAAGGTAGAGTATTCTTTGACGGAGATCGGCAAACAGTTCCATCCTGTCATCGAGGCCATGGCCACCTTCGGGAACCAGTACATCGATCATATGAAAGAAGGATCTAAATGAAGTACACAGGAGTCGTCTACCGGCCGCCCTTTGAAGCAAACTCCCTGCTGCTCGAAGTGACCACCGGCTGCAGTCATAACAAATGCAGTTTTTGCTACATGTATCCGGACATCCCCTTCACCGTCCGCCCGATCGAGCAGGTCGAAGAGGACCTTACTGAAGCAGCACAGAAATGGCCGGATGTGCAGCGCGTTTTCCTGGAGCATGGTGACCCCTTTGTGCTTTCAGTGGAGAAACTGATCCAGATCGCTGAGGCCATCCACAGGAAGCTTCCAAAGGTCGAAACCATCGCCATGTACGCGTCCATTCCCAACATCCGCAACAAAACGGACGCAGAACTGCGCCGACTTAGGGACTGCGGCATCAACTGGCTGGATATCGGCGTGGAAAGCGGCCTGGATGAAGCCCTCGCGCTTATGAACAAGGGTTATACATCGGAGGAAGCGCTCCGCCAGCTGCTGCGCCTGAACAAAGCCGGTATGGACTATACCATCAACGTGATCCTGGGCTGTGGTGGAGCAGGACTGTGGCGGGAAAACGCAGAGGCCACCGCAAAGCTTCTGAACGCGGTCCAGCCGTCTGTAGTCTTTACCGGTACGCTGCACGCTGAACCGGGCAGCACTTTGTACAACGACATGAAAACCGGCGCTTTTCAGGAGTGCACCTTTGGACAACTCCTGGATGAGCAGGAACTCTTGATTCGGCGTCTTGCCCTGCAGGACACATATTACTTTGGATCCCATCCTTC
>CADBPG010000240.1 GCA_902796435.1 uncultured Eubacteriales bacterium
ACGCCGATGCCGCGGGCATATTGGTTGAGGATCGTGGTCAGTGCCGTCTTGAAACCGGTGATGTGGGTGCCGCCCTCAGAGTTGTAGATGGTATTGCAGTATCCGGAGATATTCTCATGGAACTCTTCCGTGTACTGCAGCACCGCCTCGACCTCGATACCCTCCGCAGAGCCACTGAAATGGATGGGCTCACAGATGGCCTGGGTGTTGCGGTTCTGGTGGCGGATATAATCCACGATCCCACCGGGCTCGTAAAAGATCTTGAAAGCATGATCCAAGGCATCCGGACGGTTGTCCTGGAAGGTGATGGTCAGCCCCGGATTGAGGTAGGCGATCTCGTGCAGACGGTTTTCCACGTCACTTTCACGGAACCGTGTCTTCTCGAAGATGGTCGGGTCCGGCTTGAAGGTGATCTTCGTACCATGCTCCCGGGTCTTGCGGATCTTCGGCAGCAGCTTGTCCTCCAGCTTGACGACAGGCTTGCCCTTCTGATACCGGTCGTGATGCACGTAACCATCCTGAGAGATCTCCACGTCCAGCCACTCGGACAGAGCGTTGACGGCGGAGGAACCGACACCATGCAGACCACCACTGGTCTTGTAGGCGCCGTCACCAAATTTACCACCCGCGTGCAGCGTGGTCAGCGCGACACGGACCGCCGGCAGGCCCTTCTTGTGCAGGCCTACGGGAATGCCACGGCCATTGTCCTTGACCGTGCAGGAACCATCGGCATTGAGGGTGATCTGGATCTCGTCACAGTATCCGGCCAGATGCTCATCGACAGAGTTGTCGACGATCTCATAGATGAGGTGGTTCAGGCCTCGGGTGCCGGTGGAACCGATGTACATACCCGGACGTTTCCGGACCGGTTCCAGCCCCTCCAGGACTTCGATACTGCTGGCATCATAACTTTGCTTTTTCGGCATGCTGCTTTATGCTCCTTACTCTAATTCGTACAAGGTTTCCTGATAGACCCAGTAGTTGAGCCAGTTGGAATACAAAAGGTTCGCGTGGCTGCGCCAGGTCTTCTTCGGTGTGCGGGAAGGATCATCTCCCGGGAAATAATTATAAGGCATCTGGATGTCCAGACCCTTGCCCAGGTCCCGCTCGTATTCATCCCTGAGGGTCGTGGCGTCATATTCACTGTGGCCCGTCACGAAGACCTGCTTCTTGTCGCGGGAAACCACCAGATAGACACCGGCCATATCGGAGGTGCAAAGGATCTTCAGACTGGGGATCTTGCGCACTTCCTCGATGGGCGTATAGGTATGGCGGGAATGAGGCGCCAGGAATTCATCATCAAACCCACGCAGGAGATCGATCTTCTCCTCGGTACGGTTGTGTTTGAAGACACCGAACATTTTCTGCGGCAGGATCTTCTTCGGGATCCCATAATGGTAATACAAGGCCGCCTGGGCACCCCAGCAGATATGATAGGTGGATGTGACGTGGGTCTTGGTCCACTCCATGATCTGGCAAAGCTCCGGCCAGTAGTCCACTTCCTCGAAGGGGATCATCTCGACCGGTGCTCCGGTAATGATCATACCATCGAATTTGCGGTGCTTGATCGCGGAGAACGGAACATAGTGCTGTTCCATGTGTTCCTTGGAAACATGGGTGGATTCATGGGTCTCCAGGCTGACAAAGGTCACATGCGTCTGCAGCGGTGAATTACCGAGCATCCTGAGGATCTGCAGCTCCGTCTGCTCCTTTAAAGGCATGAGGTTGAGGATCGCGATTTCCAGAGGACGGATGTCCTGATGCAGGGCCCGCTCAATGGGCATGGTGAAAACGTTCTCTTGCTCCAGAAGTTCTGCGTTCGGCAGATTGGGCGTCAAGTTGATGGGCATAAGGGCTCCTTTGGATTTGGTTGACGAGTTTATGGATCATGGAGTATAATGGCAGCAAAGGAAGGAGGGATGCCAGGTGCTGCGCACATTTTTCTACCGGCTCACATACCGGCTGTTTCGCGAAAGCGTTAGCGCGTACGCGGCGCAGATCACGTTCTACATGATCATGTCCCTGGTGCCCCTGATCACGCTGGTCGGCATGATGCTGACACGAACGAACCTGGTAACCGCGGAAGGCGTCATCAGCCTGATCCAGAGCTACCATGCCATACCGGATATGGCGCGGGAGATCATCGTGTCGGTATTCAACAACCTGGACCGCGGTACCAGCTCGTACTTTATGTATATCATCATCATACTGTACGCGGCTTCCCGCAGCGTCCGCGGCATCATGAACGGCATCCACATGGCCTATCAGACCGTGGAGACCCGTCCGATCCTGGTCATCTTCCTGATTTCTTTCTTTTATACGATCGCTTTTGCATTCATGATCGTTTTATTTGTGGCACTGGTCCTGTTCGGTGAAGCACTGAGCAAGGCCGCCTTCGGTTTCTTCGGTCTGGACCGGTATTATGAACAGCTGATCACGATCATCCGCCTGGCTCTGCCATTCTTGCTGATGTTCATCATCTACCTGTTCCTGTACCGTTTCATTCCCACAAAACCTTTGAAATTCCGAAATGTATGGGTCGGCGCATTGTTCGCGACCATCGCCAGTTTTGTCGTCAGTTATCTGATGTCGGCTTCAGTTTCGGATATGTCCCAGTATACTTCTATTTATGGTGGTATTTCTCAGATCATCGTGATCATCATCTGGCTGTATTTCATCAGCATGATCCAATTGATCGGCGCTATCCTGAACGCCACCATCGATGAGGTAAAAAGCCGGGCATAACAGTCTTATTATACTATTTTTCCTTCGGGAAATCAAGAGCGCACTTGCATTGCAAAATGGACAAGGAGGTACTTGGCTGTGCTTTCGATTTGGGTACGATCCTTCCAGGAATTGAAAAAACTGCGCACGATCACCGGTATGGCATTGTTGCTGGCCATCAGCGTGATCATAGATCAGTTTTCACTGCAGCTCTCCCCCTCTTTAAAAGTGGGGTTTGGTTTTATCGTGACCGGTCTTTCCGGTATGCTGTACGGTCCGGTCTGCGCCGGGCTCATGGGCGGTGTCGGCGATATCGTCCGCTTTATCATCAAGCCCACGGGCACGTTCTTCTTCGGCTTCACCCTGAACGCGATCCTGGGCGGCATTCTGTATGGTCTGTTCTTCTACAAGAACAAGGTCACCGTGATGCGCTGCGTCTTCTCCAAGACACTGGCCAACGTGGTCATCAACATCCTGCTGAACACCCTCTGGCTGTCCATCCTGTTGGGCAAAGGCTTCTTCGGCATGATCGGTCCTCGGATCTTGAAGAATCTTATAGCACTGCCTATTGAGGTTTTCTTGCTGTGGATCGTACTGAGGCAACTGGCCGTGTTCTTCCGTAAGCATCCAACACTATTGGAATGAGCCTGTTACATGGCATTATTTCTAAAGATACTTTCACCCCGTAATCAACATAACGACTACGGGGTGATTTTTATTGTTTAGAACTTCAGATGATCCCGCGGATCTCCTGGATGTCCTTGACACCGGTCTTGTCGCAGAACTCTTCCAGTTCCTGGAGGATCCGAACAGGTGCCTGGGGATCCACAAGTGCCGCAGTACCGATGGCGACCATAGAGGCGCCGGCCATGATGAACTCGGCCACGTCCTCTCCTGTCATGACGCCGCCCATACCGATGATCGGCAAGTCAACGGCCTTCGACACCTGGTAGACCATGCGCACGGCCACCGGTTTGACAGCCGGGCCGGAAAATCCGCCTACACTGCGCGCCAGCACAGGTTTTCTGCGGTAGATATCGATTTTCATGCCCAGAAGCGTATTGATCAGAGACAGGGCATCTGCGCCGCCAGCCTCTGCCGCCCGGGCGATCTCTGTGATATCGGTCACGTTAGGCGTCAGCTTGACGATCAGCGGCTTGTCCACTTCTTTTTTGACGGCGGAAACCACCTTCTCGACCATCTTCGGGTCTGTACCGAAGGTCACGCCGCCGGCGGACACGTTCGGACAGGAAATATTCAGCTCCAGCAGATCGACCGGAACGCCGCGGAACATCTGCGCCACCTCGGTGTACTCGTCCATCGTATGACCGCAAAGGTTGACGATGATCTTCGTATCGTACTGCTGCAGGAAAGGCAGTTCCTCCCGGATCCAGGCTTTCGCGCCGGGGTTCTGCAGACCCACGGAGTTCAGCATACCACCGTAGACTTCGGCGATGCGCGGGGTCGGATTGCCATCCCAAGGTGTGGATGCCACGCCCTTTACTGTGACCGCACCTAAAATGGACAGGTCATAAAAATCCGCATGGGCTCTGGGGTTGAAGGTACCGGAGGCTGTGGTCAGAGGATTCTTCATGGGGATCCCACAAAAGTCCAGATTCATTTTCATGAGAAGATCACATCCTTTCCGGGAAAGACGGGACCGTCTTTGCAGACACGCTTGAGCACGGTCGTGCCGTCAGCGGCCTTCAGCTTGGCCGGGCAGCCATAGCAGGCGCCGAAGCCGCAGCCCATCCGCTCTTCCAGAGAGAACCAGGTCTCGATGCCCTTCTCTTCAGCAAAAGGCTGGATGGCCCGCATCATGGGGATGGGTCCGCAGGCATACAAGATACGCGCACAGGCACCCGCCTCGTTCAGATAGGCAGTCATCCGGTCCAGGGCCGTGCCCTTGAAACCGCAGGCACCGTCATCACTGGATGGAAGGACTTCTGCGTAAGGTGTGAAAATATCACCGATCCAGGGTTCGCTGCGGAAGCCCAGAAATACCTTGATGGGCTTTTCGGGATACAGTGCGTGTAGGCACTTGGCCAGGAAGAACATGGGCGGGATACCCAGGCCTCCGCCGACCAGGAAGATCTCGTTCATATCAGCTGCGCGGTCCAGCGGGAAACCAGTGCCCAGAGGACCTGTCACACGGACGGTATCACCCTCGTCATAGGTCGAGAACTCCTCCGTACCCTTGCCGACCACCGCGTAGATCAGGGACAGGGTCCCTTCTTCCGGATCCGCGTCAAACAGGCTGATGGGCCGTGGAAGGAGCTTGTCCTTCTCTGCGCAATATAAGTCGACGAGCTGCCCCGGGCGGGCTTCCTGGGCCATCTGCGGCGTCTGAAGCACCATCTGGAAGATCCCAGGGGCCAGTTCTGTCTGAGATACTATAGGAAATCTGTCGGTCATCATGCGTTCAGTGCTCCCCACAGGTCCTGCTGCATGTCGATGATGGCAGCACGAGATGCCTGTGCATACTCTTCCGGTGTAAACTGGGTGTTGTACTTCGCGCTCTTCCACGCGCCGATGATGCCGCGGGAGGAATTGACGATAGCGCCGATCCCATCCTCGTTGAAGCAGCCGGCCAGATCCTTGGCGGTCGCGCCCTGAGCACCATAACCGGGTACCAGGAAGAAGGTATGCGGCAGAAGCTTGCGCAGGCGGACACCCTGTTCCGGATAGGTCGCACCCACAACAGCGCCGATATCAGAGAAGCCGTAGGAACCGCGGAAAGCGGCACCCCAGTCCTCGATCCGCAGGCCGACCTTCTCATACAAAGGCATGCCGTCGACGATCAGGTCCTGGAATTCTCCACCGCCGGGGTTGGAGGTCTTGCAAAGGATGAACATGCCACGGTCTCTGGCCTGCATCGCCTTGAAGAAGGGGTCGATGGAGTCAGATCCCAGGTAGGGGTTCACAGTGATCATGTCCTCGTCGAAGGCGGCAAAGCTCTCGCCCTCCACGTCCGTGGTGCCGATGTGCGCTGCCGCATAGGCTTCCGCCGTGGAAGCGATGTCACTGCGCTTGATATCACCGATGACGATGAGGCCCTTTTTCTTCGCATACTTTACCGTATCCGCAAACGCCTTGACGCCCGGTATACCCAGCATCTCGTACATGGCGATCTGCGGTTTCACCGCGGGTACCAGGTCACAGACCGCGTCGATGATATCCTGGTTGAACTTCAGGAACGCGGCCGCGGCGCCTTCCGGCGTTTTCCCATATTCTGCGAAGGCAGCTTCCTTCACATGGTCCGGGATGAGGTTCAGACGAGGGTCCAGACCCACGACCGTAGGATTCTTCAGTGCGATGATTTTTTCAATCAGTCGATCGATCATAGTATAATGTTTCCTTCCTGATAAACGATGCGGCCTTGATAGATCGTCGTACAGACGCGTCCGTACACGTTCCAGCCGTCAAAGGGCGTATTGCGGCCCATGGTTTCAAACTTTTCTTTATCGATGGTATAGGGCGTCTCTGCATCGATCAGAACGATATCTGCCGGCGCGCCAACCTGCAGCGTGCCCTTGCCTTTACCCAGGATCCTTCCGGGCGTGGTGCTCATCCGGTCGATGAGTTGCAGGGGCGAAAGTTTCCCGCTTTTCACCAGCGTTGTGACGGACACCGGCACAGAGGTCTCCAGGCCAACGATGCCGTTGGCGCTCTTCTCCAGGCCTATGTTCTTCTCACTCTCATGGTGCGGCGCGTGGTCCGTCGCGATGGCATCCAGCGTTCCATCCTGCAGACCCTCGATCATGGCCTCCACGTCCTCCTTGGACCGCAGCGGTGGGTTCATTTTGTAATTCGCGTCATTCTTCCAGATATTGGAATCATCCAGAGCAAAGTGATGCGGCCCTACTTCCGCTGTAACTGGCACGCCATGGGCTTTCGCCACCCGGATGATCTCCGCACTGTTGGCGGTGGATACATGGCAGATGTGCAACTGGCACCCGGAAAGACCGGCCAGCTGGATATCCCTGGCAGTAAGGACTTCTTCAGCGATTGGGTCCAAAGCCGGCAATCCCAGCGCTTCTTGTGCTGCACAGGGCGTGACGCAGCCATGGGCCAGATTGGCGTCTTCACAATGGTCGAAAATAGGAAGATCCAGGTCCTTGGCGATGCGCATGGCCTTAAGCATCAGGTCCGCGTTCATGACCGACTTTCCGTCCTCGGACAAGGCGCAGATTCCTTCCTCCGCCATGCCCTGGATATCCGACAGCTCTTTTCCTTCCTGCCCCTGGGTGATGGCTCCGATGATCTGCAGATCCGTGACCGGTGTTTTCGCGGCCTCGTTCTTGATGTACTGCACCACTTTCCGGCTATCGACAACCGGCTTGGTATTCGGCATCGCACAGACGCAGGTAAAGCCACCGGCCGCAGCGGCACGCATACCTGTCCCGATGGTTTCCTTATAGGTCAGGCCCGGATCACGGAAATGGACGTGTAGGTCGACCAGACCCGGCGCGACCCACAGGCCCTCTGCATCAAGGATCTCCTCGCCCTTAGGCTCCAGATCCTTGCCGATCTCGGAGATCACACCATCAGTGACACGCAGGTTCAGGACCGCATCCAGATCAGCCGACGGATCCAGGATCCGGCCGTTTCGAATCAAATAGTTCAATGTTTGTATCCTTTCAAGTTGCAGTGTTGAAATTACTTGTAGACCACAGTATTGAAATCAATAATGCAAGTAAAAATGATGCTCTCTACTTGCAGTTCATATAAAACATAGGAAGAATGCAAGTAATCTAGACGCTCCGTACTTGTTTAGAATCAAAAACGATCTCAAATGCAAGTACAAAGGGAGCTTCAAATCGATTGTTGAACGAGAATCCAAAGAAAAATGAACGTTTTAATGGCCTCATATACTGACATTCTGATCAAGAATACATTCTTGTGCAAGTACTCTTCTTATATTTTACTGACATTCATCAAGATGATTTTGGTCAAACAAGTAGACAACACAAAAACTACTTGCTTTAATGAATGTTTTCGCGGAAATGCAAGTACTCAGCTGCGCCGTCTGTACCCTGTTGTGAAGTCGACCTCGTTCTTGAGCGGTGTCCCTTTCGCCAACGCCTCTAAATTGTCTCCACAGATCCTTACGATACGTTCGAAAGTCTCTACCAGATGGAAGCCACCGGAGATATGAGGTGTGATCAGCAGATTCGGGCAATGCCACAGCGGGCTGTCCGCAGGCAGTGGCTCCGGGTCTGTTACGTCGATACCGCAGCCGCCCAGCGTCCCCTTAGTAAGTGCTTCATACAAGGCTTCCTGGTCGATGGCGGTGCCACGGCCCACATTCAGCAGGATTGCACCCGGCTTCATCTGTGCGAATACTTCCGCGTTTACGATATGATAGGTGGCCGGTGTCTTCGGCAGGCTCATGGCGATGATATCCGCCTCGGGAAGATACTTATGGAAGTTTTCCGTCGTATCGACCACATCCACAAAGTTCGGCTTTTCTCCACCGGTGCGGCGGATGCCGATGACCTTGCTGCCCAGAGCCTTGACGCGCTTCGCGAATTCACTGCCTATGTCACCCAGACCCAGGACCAGTGTGGTGGCTCCATAGATGGATGTCACCGTGCCTGCATCCTTCCAAAGGCTTCCTTCTGCTGGTCATGGTAGATGCCCAGCTTTTTCTGCAGCATCAAGAGCATGCCCAACATGTGCTCGGAAATAGCCAGGCCGTAGGCACCCGTGGCATTGGCCAACTTGGTTTCCGGCGCTAAAACACCCGGCGTGGTATACCCATCAGTACCGGCACTGTTCAACTGCATCAGCTGCAGATGCTTGCAAACGCTAAGCATTTTCGGCGGCACATTGCCCAGGATCACGTCGGCATCTACGAGCATCTCCTCGCAGACATCATCATAGGAAGTATATACGAACTCCGCCCGGATCTTGCTTTCCAGATAGGCTTTCTGGCGGTCATCCATGGGCAAAACGGAGACGACTTTCATTAGGACAAACTCCTTTCCAGGATCCCGGCAAACTGCAGAAGACCCTTCTCGTCCTCCTCGGTGAAACGACCGATGGAAGGACTGTCGATATCCAGGACACCAAAGATCTTGCCATCCACATGCAGCGGCAGCACGATCTCCGAATTGGAGGCACTGTCGCAGGCGATGTGCCCGGGAAACTCGTGTACATCATATACGCGCTGCACACGGTCCGTGGATACGGCGGTACCGCAGACACCCTTGCCTACGGCGATGTGCGTACAGGCGACCTTGCCCTGAAAAGGACCCAGCTGCAGCTCGCCCTCGCGCAGGAGATAAAAGCCGGCCCAGTTCAGGTCCTCCAGTGCGTCATACAATAAAGCCGCGGCGTTGCTCAACGTGGTGATGGACCAGTCCTTCCTGTCCAGCAGCCCTTCGGCCTGCAGCAGCAGCTGCTCATAATCTGCCATAATACTCTTCCTCACGGTTTGATATGGAACAACCTCAGGACCTTGTTGTAAGATCCTGAGGTTGCGGTTATTTTGAAGTTTGTTAGACTTACAGCTGCGGGCCGGCTTCTACAAGAGCCTTACCAGCTTCGTTGGTCTGATACTTCATGAAGTTCTTGATGAAGCGGCTGGACAGGTCACGTGCCTTCTCTTCCCACTCTTCGGCATCCGCATAGGTGTCACGCGGGTCAAGGATCGCAGGATCTACACCAGGAAGCTCGGTCGGAACTTCGAAGTTGAAGTACGGGATCTCCTTAGTCGGAGCCTTGTTGATGGAACCGTCCAGGATCGCGTCGATGATACCACGGGTATCCTTGATGGAGATACGCTTGCCGGTACCATTCCAGCCAGTGTTGACCAGATATGCCTTTGCGCCGACTTTTTCCATCTTCTTGACCAGCTCTTCCGCGTACTTGGTCGGATGCAGTTCCAGGAAGGCCTGTCCGAAGCAAGCGGAGAAGGTCGGAGTGGGCTCGGTGATGCCACGCTCGGTACCTGCCAGCTTCGCGGTGAAACCAGACAGGAAGTAGTACTTGGTCTGCTCCGGAGTCAGAATGGAGACCGGCGGCAGAACGCCGAAAGCGTCAGCAGACAGGAAGATGACATCCTTCGCATCGGGACCGGCAGAGATCGGACGAACCTTCTTGACGATCTTGTCGATATGCTCGATCGGATAGGAAACACGGGTATTCTCGGTAACGGACTTGTCAGCAAAGTCGATCTTGCCGTTCTCGTCGACCGTAACGTTCTCCAGCAGCGCATTGCGGCGGATGGCGTTGTAGATATCCGGCTCGGATTCTTTATCCAGGTTGATGACCTTAGCATAGCAGCCGCCTTCGAAGTTGAAGACACCGTTGTCATCCCAACCATGCTCGTCGTCGCCGATCAGCAGACGCTTCGGGTCGGTGGACAGCGTGGTCTTACCGGTACCGGACAGACCGAAGAAGATGGCGGTGTTCTCACCGTTCATATCGGTATTCGCGGAGCAATGCATGGAAGCGATGCCCTGCAGCGGCAGATAGTAGTTCATCATGGAGAAGATACCCTTCTTCATCTCGCCGCCATACCAGGTGTTCAGGATGACCTGCTCACGGCTGGTGATGTTGAACGCAGCGCAGGTAGAAGAATTCAGGCCCAGCTCTTTCCAACCTTCGACTTCCGCCTTGGAGGCGTTGTAGCAGACGAAGTTCGGCTCATAAGTCTCGAGCTCTTCCGCGGTGGGGATGATGAACATGTTGGTTACGAAGTGTGCCTGCCAGGCAACTTCCATGATGAAACGAACGGCCATGCGGGTGTCCTTGTTGGCGCCGCAGAAAGTGTCGACGACATAGAGCTTCTTGTTGCACAGCTCCTTAACAGCCATCTCCTTGACCTTCGCCCAGACTTCCTCGCTCATCGGATGGTTATCGTTCGGATATTCCGGCGTGGTCCACCATACGGTGTCCTTGGAATTCTCATCCATAACGATATATTTATCTTTAGGAGAACGGCCGGTGTAAATACCGGTCATAACATTGACGGTATCCAGCTCAGTCAGCTGACCTTTATCATAACCAGTCAGGTTAGGATCCATCTCGTCTTCGAACAGTTTTTCAAAAGACGGATTATAGATCAGTTCAGTAGTACCGGTGATACCATATTTGGTTAAATCAACAACAGCCATGGGTCTATA
This sequence comes from uncultured Eubacteriales bacterium, assembly GCA_902796435.1. Classification (GTDB taxonomy): domain Bacteria; phylum Bacillota; class Clostridia; order Lachnospirales; family Bianqueaceae; genus RUG159. The sequence continues at coordinate 10,857 of CADBPG010000240.1, forward strand.
CCTCTTTCTATAGTATTTACATACAGGTTTATTTTATCATACTGGATATATGAAAGTCAATCGTTTTCGGTAAAAGATGAGAGGAGTTAGTCTAGACAAATAATGTCAAAAACAAATTGCACCATCGTCAATATTGATTATTCTGCTCTGCCTTTTATAATATGCTTGAAAGGAGGAATTGACTTATGATCATTACTCTATCTGAAGCCCAGAAAAACCTAAGCAAATACATCAATCTTTGTAATAGGGAAGATATTATGATCACTGAAGATGGTCGTATGGTTGCTATACTGACAAAGCCTATGATTGAAAAGAAAACCATTCTGGAAAGTCTCGTTGGAATCATTCCCGACGATATAGATATTTCTGATATTAAAAGCAAAAGACTCATGGACAAATCATAAAAGACCGCTGTCTCCATTCATGAGACAGCGGTCTTTTGGTTTAAGATTAACTTACTTCACAGTAAACCACACGTTTCCAGGCCAATACAGCACTTCCATCGAGCTCAGGCTCTTTCCATCAGGCGTGAACTTGGCGGTAAGGTGCAGTTTCAGTTTTCCTCTGCCCTTGCCTTTAGCCAGTTTGGCAAAGTTCAAGTTATTATCGATGGCTGACCCCTTGATCGTAAATGAGGTGACGTTCAGATCCTTCACTTTCGCTTTATCGACAAAAGCATCCTCATTATTGGGCTCAGATGTACTATCAAACAGGTATCCCTTGACAACATTGAGCTTTAAGCCACTACCGCTCTTAACCTTCAGAGTTCCAGAGATCGTTCGAGGTTTGCCATATGGGACGGTAGCAGGTATCTCCATATTACCGGTCACGGCACCGGCAGGCGCCTTGGTTCCATTGGGTGTGACGCTGCCACCGAAAATATATCCGGTCTTGCCATCGGAATCAGCCTTCACTTTATACCAGTAATTTCCTTCGGTATTCTTATAGATCGCTGTAGCGGTCAGGATCTCACCGGTCACCAGCTTGCGGACATCTGCAGACGCACTGCAGGTTCCCTTTGCACAAGGTAATGACTTAATATAGTCGCCAGTGTTGATTGCCTTGAGTGAAATATAAGTATCTGCTGCCTTCGAGCATTTTGCCATATACTCTGCTGCCGGATCAGCAGGAGTGGTCGGTGTTGTAGGAGTGGTAGGAGTCGGTTTCTTGGATGCATCCACTTTGTACAGTCTGCAGCATCCATAGCCTTTAGGTTTGCCACATTTATCGATATTGGAATACGTCCATTTTCCACCGCCGACATTTACTGCAAAAAGGCTCTTCTCTTTGCCATCTGCCGGATCGATGACGCGTACATCACTGCTCGTAGCTTTGATTACCGCTACATAATGCACACTTGATTTATTCGATTTCCACTTGCTTCCTGGACCTTCAATGATAGGATAATAACCTTTGTCCAGGTAATACTTCATCGACTTACATATTTGTTTTTTACTGGTAGCATTATAGTAATGCCAGCCCGCTGAGGAACGATTTGGCGTATTCTTGTCGATGCTTTTCAGAACATTTTTCGTAGTGACATTGACAAAGCCTGGTACTACTTTGGTAGTGCTCGCCCACGTTACGCTCAAGCTTGATTTCAGTGCGCCAGCTTTGTTCCAGGCTTTCGCAAAAGTACCAGGGTTGAACCCCTCACCAGTCTTCTTATTAAAAGACGTTGCCTTATTGTTCGGAGTAACCAGATCAGTTCTTGCAATTTGGATTGCGATGGCAGTGACCGCACATCCTTGATACCATTTTGCCGAATACACCTTCTCCCAACGTGCATCCGTCTGCTTCCATTTGCAGATTTTGCCTGTACCATTAGCACTTGCTGCAAACGATGTCATGGGTGTCAAAACTGACACGCACAAAAACAAACACATGCAGAGTACGAGCATCTTTTGGAGTTTGCGTTTCATACTTGTTTCCTTTCCTCTTCCTTTTCCGAATACATCGCTCATCATTCGTTCGCGATATATTATTTATACAATCGATTATATATTAAAAGCCAAAAGGAAAAGGCGGTTTGTGTCAAATCGGCATGTTTCTGTGTTGTATTGTACGTTTTTCATTTTCATCAATCAGTAGTAGTTTTGCATAGAGAAAAGCCCTGGTCCTCTTCTTTGAGAATCAGGGCTTTGATCACTATTTACAAATCAATTTCTTTATTTCACCGTATAATAGTATCTGGCAGGATAATACTTGATCGTGGTATTCTTGACCGTATTTCCATCAATATATTTTGCTGAAAGAGCAACGGTCATTGCAATGTTTCCTCTGCCTCTGGGCAATTTTCCAAACTTCAGGTTCTTATCGATCGGAGAAGAAGCAAGTTTGTAAGACTTGGTGTTGAGGTTTTGCACTAACTTATACTGAAGCATTTTATCATTGGAATCTCTGAGCGATGCGCTGACCGCTATGATCGTCAGATACGTGGTTTTCATGGTACCAGAGATAGTGTAAGGATTTCCGTATTTGGGTGTCGTCGTTGAAAGAGACGGACCTCCAGTACATGCACCCTTTGGTGCATTTGTACCATTCAGCTTCGTGATCGCACCATAAACGTATCCGACCTTTCCATCGGAGTCCGCTTTTACTTTATACCAGTAATTGCCGGCAGTATTCTTGTAGATGGCAGTCGCTATAAGAGTCTCGCCCTCCACCAGTTTACGCACGCTCTTGGAGGCGCTGGATGTTTTCTTGGCGCAAGGCAAGGTCTTCAGATAATCGCTGGAAGAACCGGAAACCTTGATAGAAACACAGGTGTTGGCAGTCTTTGTGCATTTAGCAAGATAGACAGAAGCCGGATCTGTCGGTGTGCTTATAAGATTTGAAGGCGTTTTCGACTTATCGACGCTATACAGTCTGCAACTTCCATATCCCTTAGGAATACCACATTTTTCGATATTAGTGACGTTCCATCGATTACCGCCTACACTTACATCAAAGAGACTCTTTTCAGTACCGGTTGCCGGATCAACGACTTTAACATCTGAAGTTGTTGCTTTAACAACAGCCACATAATGTACACTGGTTTTATCCTTACTCCAACGGCTTCCAGGTCCTTCAATTACAGGATAATAACCATGATCTAAGTAATACTTCATGCACTTACAGATCCAGCTCTTACTGCTGGCATTGAAATAATGCCACCCGGCTGAAGATCGATTCGGAGTCTTACTATCGATGCTTTTTAAAACATTTTTCGTAGTTACATTTTTAAAACCTGGAACTACTTTATTCGTATATGCCCATGTTACCGAGAGAGACTTATTAGTTCCCTTAGCTGCCGCAAACGCCTTTGCAAATGTTCCAGGATTAAACCCGATTCCTGTACTGGTATTAAAGGAACTAGCAGATTCATTTACACGTACTAAATCTGTCCGTGCGATTTGAACTGCAATCGCTGTAACTGCACAGCCCTGACTCCACTGAGCGGAATAGTACTTATTCCAACGACTGTCCGTTTGCTTCCATTTGTAGACCTTTGCAGTACTTGCAGGCGCGGTGGCTGCATATGTAGTTGCCGGAACCAGCCCGAAGCATAAGCAAATGACTAGTAAAAGCGTGATGAACCTTTTCCTCATGATAATAATACCCTTTCTTAATATTTTTTGAAAAGATAACGCTTAAAACTCTGATTTATATTATCATGCTATTCTTTAAAAGAATCGTATTTGTGTCGATTCTGCGCTTTTCTGTGTCGAATGCTATACTCTGCTTGGTAAGATCAACTTCTCTAACTTTGCAAATATGAATGCCCATATAAGCATGAATACTCCAACAAAAAACATCATCCAGAACCCACTCCAGAGATCTCCTTCATTAGCAGCTTCGATAGACAGAATAATTGTTATGATACCAGCTGAGAAATAAAGAAAGACCTTATTCATTTTTATATAACTGTTTCTAAGTTTTCTATTATTGGCAGAACCGATAGATAAGAATATAGTATCGATCAGCATAGGCAGAAACAAGAAAAAAAGTATCACTAAACCGATCCACTTTGAAGATGATATAAGCCTACTAAAGGCATTACCAACCAAGCCTGGCTGTGTAAGCAAGCACATAAAATGATAAGCACACGCAGCAATTATTGCCTCACTAATCGCTATCGCTGTTCCTGATTCATTTTTCATGGAAACTATGAAAACTGTTACACCGGCTGCTATTGCAACAAGGAACCACTTTGTAGATATTTCAAGACCTTTGGAGACATAGTATTCAAAATCGCCGGATCCCAGTTTCCTTAAAAGGAGAAACAATGCAATCACACAACCGAGTTCTATCATACCAAGAAAAACAAGCGCTGTATCGGATGCAGTCGACGGTTGATTGCCAGAGCCACTATTTGCAGATGATGTGTTCGTTGATGAATCAGTGTTATTCTGACCAGCATTTTGAGGGGTATTGACCATTTTAGTAGAATAATCAAACATGCCCAATAGCAATGCTGCTCCAGCTTCTTCGCTATCATTACCCTCAAAATATCCAATACTTTCCCTGTTTTTAACTATGATGTTTCCTTGGATTTTTCCATCTGGAGATCTTAAAATAGTTCCATATTTTTCATGTTTATAAACATCTCCATTAGGATGTACGTATCCAATACACCCAAATGAATTGTACACTTGTCCATCATGATCAATAGTCCCTATACATTCATGCTTAAAAAGTACAGAGTCCACTAACTTATAAATCTTTCCATCTAAACTATAACCGCAGTAATTATTTCTTTTATCATAGTATTGATTTTTCATGATTCTCCGATTCACTACCTTTTTCTTCTATATTTCGGACAAAACACTATATGGTATTTGCAATTCCATTTCGTATGCGATAAACTATAGGTGTCATTCAAAGGCACTTTTGAATGGCCCTCCTTTTGCTTTTTTGAATACAGTTGGCAGCTGCATTCCTATTATAGCAAAAGGAGGTTTTTATGTCTGCCTCATCGCTTAAGC
>CADBPG010000241.1 GCA_902796435.1 uncultured Eubacteriales bacterium
AAAGATCCCTGCTGGACAAACCGCCTGGCACGCTTAACATTCAGCCGAAACATAGCATGATTCAATTCTTTCATCGTCTGGATTCGATCACGCCGCGTGTATACCTGCCTCGAAAAGAGGAAGCCTTGATAAAAGCCCTTGCGCAGAAGGATTACGACCAAAAGTTTCTAAAGGCTGCTTACAATGTTAAAGAACAGCTGGATGCCCTATCTGCACTTCATGGAGCACGCAGCGCCTCTTACTTGTTTCAACCATTGGCCGCGGTGTACAACAGTCTTTCTGAGACAAGAAAACAACTGGTCTCGCCCTATGTTCTTCCAGATGATCTGTTCATCCAGCAGTGGCTTTCTGTCCCTTATGCAGGATTAGGCTTCTCGCCCCAAGATCCCGAGATCATGACCGATCGTGGCGAACGTGTCCGGTCTAAAAGTGAAAAGATCATCGCGGATAAGCTGTTTTCCCTCGGCATTCCCTATCGTTACGAGTTTCCTGTATCGATCAAGGGTCTGGGCATGGTTTACGCGGACTTCACGATACTCGATATCCGTGAACGAAGGGAGCTCATCATTGAGCATTTTGGCATGATGCTGGATGCCGAATACTCTACGCGCACGTACAGAAAGATCGACCATTATCAAAACGCGGGATATACTTTGGACGATGATCTGCTGATCAGCTTTGAAAGTGAGCGTTATGTGTTTCAAGCCAAGACCTTCGAGGCCAAAATTCGTGATCGTCTGATGCCTGAGGGTGATTTTTCCATCAGGAATTGAGAAATCAGCGATGCTACAGGTACACCGGGCTTGTAGAATCGCTTTATGCCCTTACTCTACAGGTACAGCGAGCTTGCAGAATCGCTTTATACCCTTACTCTACAGGTACAGCGAGCTTGCAGAATCGCTTTATCCCCTTACTCTACAGGTACATTTTGCGCGAAAAGCGGCCGGCCGTACATGTACGATGGATCAAAACAGTGAATTCTACAGTACGATCTGCCCTGTCTTGGGCTTCATGTACATGTAGGATTTATGAAATGCTCGATCCTGATAGCTCACTGTACCTGTAGACTTTACAAAATGCTTGATCCTGATAGCTCACTGTACCTGTAGACTTTACGAAATGCTTGATCCTGATAGCTTTGCGTACCTGTAGACCATCGCCAAACTCCATATTTACAGGTCACTGGTATAAAACTATATTTTTCCCCAATCCAATCGCTTTAAACCTCTAAATTATTGTTGCTTTTTCCGTTGACAAACTTTGACGCCTGTGCTACTATAGTTGCACAAGAAAAGCTTTGACGAAGACGGCAGAAGGAACTGCTTTCAGAGAGACGGTGGCTGGTGTGAACCGTCAGCACGCACTTCAGAAGCCTATCACTTCCGAGCCGGAGGGCTGAACCCACACGAAAGTAAGCGCCTCACGTCTGACCACGTTACGGGATAGGGTCTGATGGGACCTGAAGCGGCAGATGCGTGTGCCTATGGCACCGACTGCAAATTGAGTGGTACCGCGGGTATAATACGACTCGTCTCAATACATTTGAGATGAGTCTTTTTTATTGAAAATGAGCCATGCATGGCTGAGGTAAAACGGCAGCAAAACTGCTTGCAGGATTTGCTGCAGATTTTACCGAAGACATATACGGCGAATGCCGTAACGAGAACACCGCAGGTGTTCGAGTTTGCATGGCAGACCCCGTTCACTTCATCTCCATCACGAATCTTACTTTATGGAGGACATACAACATGCCTACAGAAACTACCAGCCAGCTGCACGAGATCGCCCGGCGTATCCGGGAGATGCGCTGGATCACCGGACACACTCCGGAAGAAATGGCCGGTCTGACCGAGGTTTCGCTGGATCAGTACAATGCGTACGAGACCGGCGAGGCGGATCTTCCCTTTACTTTTCTTCACAAGTGCGCCTTGGTCTTCGGTATGGACGTTACCCAGCTGGTAGAAGGTCATACGGCCAAGCTGTCCAGCTACACGCTGACACGCCGTGGCACCGGCGCCCTCACCGCCAGTGAGGAAGGCATCACCATCCAGAACATGGCTTCCATGTTCCGTGGCAAACTGGCGACACCCTACTGGGTCACCTATAATTATGATGAAGCGCTGCTGGACCAGCCGATCCACACCACGACCCATGCCGGTCAGGAATTCGACCTGATCCTCAAGGGTACACTGAAGGTCAAGGTCGGTGACCATGAAGAGATCCTGCAGGAGGGCGACAGTATCTACTACAACAGTTCCACTCCTCATGGCATGATTGCTGTGGACGGTGCGGACTGCACCTTCCTGGCCATGATCATGGCTACCCAGGAAACGGATGCCAAGCCAGGCGTGACCGAACAGCGCGCACCGCATCTGATCGCCGAATCCGAAGTCGCCAAGGACTTCATCGATGCGGAAGAAGATGAGAACGGTGTCCTCCAGCATCTGAATTTCAAGAATACCGATCGTTTCAACTTCGCCTTCGACATAGTCGATGCCATCGGCCGGAAGGATCCGGACAAGCTGGCCATGGTCCATGTCGCGAACGACATGACCGAGCGCCGCTTCACATTCAAGGACATCAAGGATGCCTCCAGCCAGACGGCCAACTACTTCTCTTCTCTGGGCATCAAGCGCGGCGACCGGGTCATGCTGGTGCTGAAGCGCCATTACCAGTTTTGGTTCTCGATCCTGGCGCTGCACAAGATCGGCGCCGTGGCCATCCCGGCGACCAACCAGTTGAAATCCCACGACTTCTCCTATCGTTTCGAGAAGGCCGGTGTCAAGGCCATCGTCTGCACGGCGGATGGCGACACCTGGAAGCAGGTCGAACAGGCCGAGGCCGACTACGGAGTACCACTGGTCAAGATCATGGTCGGCGGTGTCCAGGACAGCTGGCATGACTTCAACGAAGAGTATGGTTTCTTCTCCCGCCGCTTCATCCGCCACGAGGACGCGCCTGCCGGCATGGACCCGATGGTCGCCTTCTTCTCCTCCGGCACGACCGGATATCCGAAGCTTGCGACCCACAGCTACAACTACGCTCTGGGCCATTATGTCACCGCGAAATACTGGCACTGGGTCGAAAAAGACGGCCTGCACTTCACCATTTCCGAAACCGGCTGGGGCAAGGCTCTCTGGGGCAAGCTCTACGGCCAGTGGCTGTGTGAAGGCGCCATCTTCGTCTACGATTTCGATCGTTTTGACGCCGCCAAGATCCTGCCCATGTTCAAGAAATACAATATCACCACCTTCTGTGCACCGCCTACGATGTACCGCATGCTGATCAAGCAGGATCTGAGCCAGTATGACTTAAGTTCCATCCACCATGCGACCACCGCCGGTGAAGCCCTGAACCCGGAAGTCTTCTATCAGTTCGAGAAGCTGACCGGCCTGCGCATCGCCGAAGGCTTCGGCCAGACCGAGACCACTCTGACCATCGGCAACCTGAACGGCACCAAGCTCAAGCCCGGTTCCATGGGCAAGCCGATCCCGGATTACGGCATCACACTGATGATGGACGGCCACGAGGTTCCGGTGGGTGAAAACGGCGAGATCTGCATCAAGGCAGACCGCAATAACCCGCGTCCCGGCCTGTATCTGGGCTATTATGGCGACGAAGAGCTGACGAATTCCGCCTGGCACGACGGCTATTATCATACCGGTGATCTTGCCTGGCGTGATGAGGACGGCTACTACTGGTACGTGGGCCGCGCGGACGATGTCATCAAGTCCTCTGGCTACCGCATCGGACCGTTCGAGATCGAAAACGTGCTGATGGAACTGCCCTACGTTCTGGAATGTGGCGTCTCCGCCGCACCGGATGAGGTCCGCGGCCAGGTCGTCAAGGCTTCCATCGTACTGGTGCCCGGCAAAGAAGGCACCGAGGAACTCAAGAAAGAGATCCAGAACTACGTCAAGAGCCACACCGCGCCTTATAAGTATCCGCGTATCATCGTCTTCCGCGATGAACTGCCGAAGACCATCTCCGGCAAGATCATCCGCAACCTGCTGTAAGCCATGGAAAAGAAACGACTGACACTTTTCGCCGGCCATTACGGCAGCGGCAAGACCAACATCGCCATCAACTACGCGGTCTGGTTAAAGGAACA
>CADBPG010000242.1 GCA_902796435.1 uncultured Eubacteriales bacterium
GACTGGGACAAGACCACTGGTGCTTTCTATCTGGATGCCATGGGCATGGTCACCATCAATGGTACTGCCAAGGTCGAAGGCAGCAAGCTGACCCTGTCTCTGGGTCAGGTCTCCGCCATGGGCCAGAGTGTCGATCTGTCCGCGATCCAGATCGCTGTGGATGGCGACGCGAAACTGGAGAAGCCTTCTGGCAGCGCCAAGAACATCTTCAAGCTGACGGATTCCGATATCCAGAGCATCATGACCGAGCTGCAGAGCAACCTGGGTGCCCTGGCCGGTTTCATGGGCTAATGTGGTAATACGGGTATTGAATCCGCATCAAAAAAACATTATAATAAGGGTACTGTGAAGATCACAGTACCCTTATTTTTCTGAAAGGAGGCGTGTCGTATGTTCCGCAGAGACCTGCGTTTGTTCCTGCACAGTCTGCGTACTCTGATCTTATTGATCGCGCTCTTGGCCTGCGGCTGCATCGGTCTTTTGTTCGCCGTTTCCGGCGCCGATGATCCGACCACGGTCCGCCTTTCTCTGGTTTTATGTAACCTGGACACCGAAAGCAACTACGGTTCGATGCTGCTGGGCCTTGCCTCCAATCATGATCTGGTGCAGTCCGTCGTCGAACTGGAGATGTGCGATACCGAGGAACAGGCGGAAGAACGTGTGCGTGAAGGCGCCGTGGCGGCGGTGGTGATCCCGCCGGGGTTCTTCCATCAGATCGCCCATGGCGAAGGCGCCCCCTGCCGGATGATCCTCAACAGTTCGGGTGAAGGCGCACGGGCCGTGATCCAAAGCTACGCTTCCATCGGTTCCGAGGTGCTCACCTCCGGCCAGCTGATCGTCTTCACCGGGGACTATTTCGCCGAGGATGCCGGCATCCCCCCGGAGGAAGCCGTCTCCTTCAATACATACATGAACCTCTACGCTTTCCGCGAGTTCGAAAACGCCCGGGACCAGTATTTCATGGTCAAACAGGTGCCCTATACCAACGGTGGCCTGACCCAGTCCGGGCACTACCTGATCATCTACACGGTATTCTTCCTCAGTCTGATGATCTTAGGATATTTCCACCTGTACCAGACGGACCTGGAACGTGGCCGCCTTCTGATGCTGCGCTCCTCCGGTCTCTCTGACCGCCGTTTCCTGCGTTGGAAGTGGATCTTCCCCTTCCTGTTCTCCTGCCTGTTCCTGTTGGCATTTGTCCTGGTCGTGCCCCGTTTCAAGGCACTGACGCTGACGCCTGCCACGATCCTCTATGCCTTGTATGGCTTGCTTTTCACCGCTTTGTTCGGCACCTTCCTGTCCATCGGACTGGGCCGCATTTCCGGCGCTGTGCTGTTCACCATCCACATCGTCGGACTGTTCTTCTGCGGCGGCATCATCCCCTACGCGCGGCTGTCGCCCTTCGTGCTTTCGATCGGTGACGTGACGCCTCTGGGGGCCGTCTATCACGCCCTGGCCCCTCTGGCCGGAGAACGTCTGACCGTCTGGCCCTTTGTGCTCAGCCTGATCTATCTGCCGGCTGCCTGGTACCTGTGCTATCGTAGGATCAACGGGATCCGCACGGGAAAGGAGGCCTTATGAGAAACTTTACACTTTTTCTCGCGCATACACTGCGCATGCCTCTGACCTGGCTCCTGCTGGTGGTCCTGACCGCACTGAGTGCCATCAGCTTCGGATATTCCAACGTGCATCACAACCTGCCCTGCGCAGTCTTTGCGGAGGACGACAGCGAAACGGCCCGGCATATCATGGACGGTATGCAGTCCGATGAATACCTGATCACCGACAGCCGGGAGGCCTTCATGGATGCCATCCGGCGGGGCAAGGCGGACTGCGGCATCATTTTAAAGGCAGGTCTGGACGAGCGCATGGAGTCCATGGATCTGACCGATTGCGCCGAGATGTGGGTATCCCCCAGGACTTCTCTGGAGCGGATGTACGGCCTGCTCGTCTCCAGCCGCATCTACAATGAATTCGCGCCTTATCTGACGATCCGCGCCTTTTCTGACTACGGTTATTCCATTACGCTCAGTTCTGTTAAGGAATACTTCCTGAACATCCGCGAGGAGATCACGCCGTTGACCTTCACCATCACGGACATCGATGGAGCTCCGGTCAATGAGGCCCCGGGCATCGACCTGCCCCTCAGCCTGATCGCCATCGCATCCTGGATCGCCTTCGGTTTCTACAGCATCGGAGTATTGCGCCGGCGGGCCCGCAGCATCACACTGCGCTTCGGCCGTTGGCAGCGTGTCCAGAAGGTACAGATTCCCCAGATGCTGGGCACAGGTCTGTGCTTCTGCATCAGCGTGCTGGCAGGTATCCTGCTGGGCCGGCTCCTTCTGCCCTTCGCCCTGGGCCGCGTGCTTCTGAAGGCCGTCCTGTATTTTCTGATCCTGACGGTCCTGCTCCTGCTGCTGTGTGAGACGCCGCTCTCCGACCATGTGCTGATCTGCATCATCGCGCTGGATGCCTCCCTCAGCCTGGTCCTCTGCCCACTGTTCTGGGACATCACCGCCTATGCGCCATGGCTATCCTATGTGCGGATGATCAGCGTGCCCTACTGGATCTTCCTGCTATAATTTTTGCAAATTAAAAAGAGACAGTATACCCTGCTCAAAAGGTATGCTGTCTCTTATTTTTTATACCAGGATGAAGACCGCGGCTTTTTTGCCGTTGACCAGTGTGTCGATGCGCCGCTCGATTTGCCAAGCGGAAGATGCTGCCAGTTGCTCCAGTTCCTGCTTGCGGGCGGTCAGCAGCACCAGTTTGCCGTCCGGACGGAGCACCCGGCGGGCCTCCTGCAAAAACGCGCTGTAGAGCTGGTCCGGATCCAGGTCCGTCTGAAACTGGCCCCAGGGCGGATCGGTGATGATCGCGTCCAGCGCCCCATCCGCAAGATAGGTCAGCTGCCTTGCATCGGCCCTTTGGACACAGACCGTCTCCGGCAGCCTGTCCTTAAGGGCTTGTGCCTTTTCCGGGTCCATGTCCGAAGCATATACGCACTGCACCATGCGGCTCAGCTGCTCCGGGATGGCGCCAGAGCCCGCAAAGGGATCACAGACCACGTCCTGCGGCTGAAGCGGCAGCACGCGGCACAAAAGATAGGCAAACTCCGGCCGCAACGCGCCCTGGGCCAGGTTCTTCTCGGTGACACGCCGGTGCCACAGCAGCTGCGCATAATACCCGGTCCCCTCCTGCCTGCGGATATACCAGACCTCGGTCCGCGGCGACAACCGGTCGATGGTGAGCTGGGTCCTGCTCAGCACCTTCTGCTCCGCTTTTTTCATGACCTCCGCCGGTACAGATGCGAACCGGCCGGCATCAGAAAACCGGACCCGTACCGTGCCCTTGCGCACCAAGGGCGGGACGGCGCCTGCGGATGCTTCCCGCACCATGGCGTCAAAACTGCCCGGCTCTTTATAGGCTTTCATGACATAAAACACATTGTTGAAAAAGATCAGCCTGCGCAAAGCCTCGGGGCTCGCACCATGCCGGAAATGCACCAGCGCTTCGTACAAATGCAGGATCCGGCAGTCCGGCAAAGCTTTTTTCAACTCTGCCTCCACCACCGGGGCAAATCCCGCGGGAAAAGTCGCTATATATTCTGCCATTCGTTTGATTCCTCCTGCCCTGCAAACCAGGGTTCATCGCCCTCCATCCACGTCCGGATGACCTCGTGCTCCGCCTTTTCCAGCGCGGTGCGTCGGGTATCCTCGATGATCTTGCCATGACCACTCAGCGCGGCGAAGGGGGAAAACTGTGCCGCCCGCTCCTCCAAAGGCATTGGCGCATGCCGGACCGACCGGTGCCTGGGCTGGTCCAGGATATCCGCATAGGGGAAATCAGGCTCTATGTCCGCCGATCTGCCCATTGCGTTCCCGGGCTGTGGCTCCTTCTTCATAATTCATACCTCGTAATACCGCATTGCGCCCGTACCGGTCCTTGATGGACAGAAGGGCCTGCTGCAGTTTTTTCTCCTTTGCCTCGTCCGCCTCCCGGATCTCCTCCGTGACCAAAGGATCCTCCATGAACAGATCCAGCTGCTGCGCCGCATACTGCTGTTTTGCCTCCGCTTCCGTCATGATGCTTGCGGCCCCGATGGAGAGCCTGCGCACCAAGAGGATCGGATCCACCAACTTATCGTACAGATCCGAGACCGCCTGCATGATCTGGCGGGAGGACGCAGTGGGGCGTTCGAACCGGACCGAACCGTGGACACTTTTCGGCGCCATGCGGCCGTAATAGTCCTTCTTGACAGGGCCCCGGTAGGCTTTGCGGATCTCCGGATCCTGCAGGTTGCTGTTGTCATAGGCCACGTAGATGCCGATGCCGGAACATACCACCTGCTTCTCCACCAGATCCAGTGAAAGCATGTCCGCCATTTCTTTGATGACGATCTTGGCCTTTTCCGACGTATAAGGTTCTTTGAGGACCTGCCCGGACTCCAGGCTGTGGACGGCCGGCTTGTATGCCTTGACGGCTTCCATGGTGCAGGGCTCCCACCCCCAGGCATGATCGATCAGAAGCTCCGCATTGATCCCGAAGGTCTTGTACAACAGTTCCTCGTTATAATGCTCTGAATCCTTGCCCAGGGAGCACCGGGCGATGTCGCCCATGGTGTACAGGCCTAAGCCCTCCAGCCTTCTCGCGTAACCGCCGCCGACCCGCCAGAAATCCGTGATCGGCCGGTGGTTCCAAAGCTTTCTGCGGTACAGGTCCTCGTCCAGGAAAGCCACCCGGACCCCGTCCTCGTCGGCCTCCTCGTGCTTGGCCATGATGTCCATGGCGACCTTGCACAGGTACAGGTTCGTACCGATGCCGCCGGTCGCCGTGATCCCCGTGGCCGTGTAGACCTCGCGGATCAGTTTTTTTGTCAGCATGAGGGGCGTGGTGTGATAAGTATTGAGATAGGGTGTCAGATCGATGAAGACTTCGTCCACCGAGTATACGTGGATATCCTCCGGCGCGATGTACTGCAGATAGATGTTGTAGATCCTGGCACTGTATTCCATGTACAGGGCCATGCGGGGCACCGCGGTGATATAGGTGACCTCCTCCTGGCCTTGCTTTTTGCGTGCTCGATTGATCTCGCCCACACGCTGCACGACCTCGAACAACCGGGCTCTGCCACTGATCCCCAGGGCTTTTAAGGTCGGCGAAACAGCCAGACAGATGGTTTTTTCTGTCCGGCTCTCATCGGCGACTACCAGGTTGGTGGACATAGGATCCAGGCCCCGCTCCACGCACTCGACAGAGGCGTAGAAGGACTTGAGATCGATCGCTGCATAATACCGCATGGACTCTGTTGCACTCCTATTCTTTTCTGCTTCTATTATATCCGAAACAAGTCCGCAGGTCAAGCCAAAATACGAACATTTGTTCTTGTCTCTGTCTTGCAATCTCAGAGGATCTGCGTTATAATCAAGAAGATTTCTACAAGGAGGAGCGAAACCATGCTTCAGGTTCAACATGTCACCAAAGAATACGGAAAAGTTTTGGCCTGCAATGATATCAGTTTCACTTTGCCCCAGGGCAGCGTCACTGTGCTTTTAGGCCCGAACGGTGCCGGAAAAAGTACACTCATCAAGTCCATCATCGGTTTTCTGCGCTATCAGGGCAACATCACGGTCAATGGACTGCCCAACAAATCCCCGGAAGCCCGCCGTCTGGTCGGCTACATTCCGGAGATCCCGGCTCTCTACCCGAATCTGACCGTCTCCGAGCATCTGGAATTCCTGGCGCGGGCCTACCGTCTGCGTAATTATAAAGAACGGGCCGACGCACTGCTGGACCGTTTTGAACTCAGCGATAAAAAACGTAAATTCGGAGATGAGCTCTCCAAGGGCATGCAGCAGAAGCTCAACATCTGCCTCGGCCTGTTGCCGGAGCCGCAGATTCTTCTGATGGACGAGCCGATGATCGGTCTGGATCCCCACGCCATCCGTCAGGTCAAGGAACTGTTCGAGGAAATGCGGGCGGAAGGCCGCACGCTTCTGGTCAGCACCCACATCATCGACAGTGTCGACATGCTTTGGGACCGCACCCTCATCCTGCAGAACGGTATCCTGAAGGCGGATATCACCCGGGACGCGCTGGAAGGGTCCGGCCAGACGCTGGAAGAGCTTTTCTTCTCAGTGACCGAGGGGCTCAAGCCCGATCAGACTGCGGGAGGCGCCGAATGAAACTCTTTGCCTATTACGCGCTCCACTCTTTTATCAATCAGGTCCGCAAGCTGTTCAAGACCTGGGTCATTGCCTTCATTCTGGTCTGTGCCCTCGGCGGTGGACTGATCGGATACTTCATCGGCACCATGACCGATTCCGAGGACGCTGTGGTCGAGGAAGGAACCGAGGAAGAGACGGCCGCAGAGGATGCGGCTCCGGCAGACGAGGATCCATCAGAGGCCGGCTTTGCGGCAGATCCTGCGGCATTGATAGAACTGGTCCTTGGCGGTATCATCCTGGCCACTCTGGTCGTCACGACCCTGGGGGCCGATAAAAGCGGCAGCAAGATCTTCCTGCCGGCCGATGTGCCCATCCTCTTCGCATCACCGCTCAGGCCCCAGGCCGTCCTGCTCTTCCGCCTGGTCACCAAGCTGGGCATGGCAGTCCTGGCCAGCATCTATTTCCTGTTCGAGATCCCGGTCCTGACGTCCGAAATGGGGATCCCTTTGGGCACCGTTCTGATCTTCCTTGGTGTGTGGATCCTGACTTTGGTCACTGCCATGCTGCTGCAGACCTTTCTCTACTCCTATTGCACCACCCATGCCCGGCTCAAGCCCTACATTTCCCGTGTGGTCTATGGACTGCTGCTGGTCCTGACCGTGGGCTTCATCGTATATCAGCGCAAGTCCGGTCTTTCCTGGATGCCTGCGGCTTTTGCCTTCTTCAACGCCCCCTGGTCCCGCTTCATTCCGGTCTGGGGCTGGCTTAAGGGCATCGGCTGCTTTGCTCTTGCAGGAAACCTGCCCCTTCTTTTCCTGTGCCTCTGCCTGTCCCTCGGGGTGATCGCAGGCCTTGCCGTGCTGCTGCGCCGCAGCCGGGCCGACTTCTATGAAGAAGCCCTGTCCCATACGCAGGAGACCGCCGAGCGTCTGCAGGCCATCGAGGACAGCCAGTCCACCGGCACGGTACTGCTCAAGCGTAAAAAGGACCGCAGTGACCGTCTGCGCCGTGACGGGCTGAAAGGCCAGGGTGCGGCCATGTTCTTCCATCGCTCCCTCTACAACCGCTTCCGTTTTGCCCACTTAGGCTTCCTGACCAAGACGGCGGAAACCTATCTGGTGGCCGGCATCGCCACGGCGCTGTTCAGCCGTTACTCGATGCAGCGGATGGACTTCACCATGGTCGGGCTGTCCTTGGCCGCTTTGGCCTTCTTCCGCGCCATGGGCAACCCCTTGTCGGAAGATACCAATATGCCCTGGTTCCGGCTGGTGCCTGAACCCTCCTGGAAAAAACTGGGCTATTCCGTACTGGGCGGCACCACCAACTGTATGCTGGACGTCCTGATCGGCCTGATTCCCGCGGCTGTGATCCTTAAGTCGGATCCCGCCACGGTCCTGGGGTGGCTGGTCTTCACCATCTCTGTCGACCTGTACGCCACCACGGTCGGTACCTTCATCGACCTCTCCATCCCCTTCTCCTCGGGCAAGCTCGTCAAGCAGCTGGTCCAGGTCCTGTTCATCTATTTCGGCCTGATCCCGGATGCGGGCATTCTCTTCGCCTTCCATCGGAACGGGCATTTCCTTGCCGGTACGGCGATCACCTTTGTGGTGAATCTCCTGCTGGGCACCATCTTCCTGGCCTTGACCGTCCGTTGTCTGGAGCCGACCGACAAGGTCTTCCTGCAGCCGGTCGAACTGTCCAAAGAAGAACTGAAACAGGCCCGCCGCACCTTTTCCCGGGTCGGTTTCAGCTTTGCCACGATCTTCCTGGTCACATTTGGCCTGCAGATCCTGCTGATGGTCCTCGTAAAAGTCCTGGAACCCTCCTGGAGCAACGCGGGGTGGATGCCCTGGCTCGTATCCTTCGTACCCATGTACCTGGTCGCTGTGCCCATCGGGATACTGCTGCTGAAGAAGATCCCCGCGGTACGTCCGCAGGATCCGGAGCGTTGGAATCTGGCCCGGCTGGCCGCGGTCTTTCCCATCTGCCTGTTCCTGATGTACTGCGGCAGCCTTTTCGGCGTCTTCATCAACTGGCTGGTGGGGCTGCTCATTCCCACAGCGCAGGGTGCCAACCCCGTCGCCGAAATGATCGACCTGTCTGATTCCTTGATCTGGCGCATCCTCTTCATGGTCATCCTGGCGCCTGTCATCGAAGAGTTTCTGTTCCGCCGGCAGATCATCGACCGGATCCGGGTCTATGGCGAGCGGCGGGCGATCCTGGTCTCCGCCGTCATGTTCGGCCTCTTCCACGGCAACCTTTCCCAGATGTTCTATGCCGGGGTCCTGGGCCTGGTCTTTGGCTATGTCTATCTGAGGACCGGCAAGCTCCGCTATTCCATCATCCTGCACGCCTTGATCAATTTCATGGGCAGCATCCTGGCGCCGGAGCTTCTGAGCTCCCTGGACCTGGCAGCGGAGAGTGTGCCTGTACCGGCAGTCATCTATCTGCTGCTCCTATGCGCCTTGTCCTATCTGGGCCTGCTGCTGTTCATCCTGCGCAGCCGGTTCATCACCTACCGTCAGGCACAGCTGCAGCAAACCAACAAAAAAGGGTTCATTCTCACCTGGACCAGCGTGGGCATGCTGGTGTTTACCGCCTGCTGCCTGTTCCAGATCATCCTTAATCTTTAAATATGAATACCAAGACCAATCAACGTTATCAGAAAACTGAGCAGCAGATCATCGAGACCTTTCTGGATCTTCTTAGGCGCATGCCTCTGAAGCAGATCCATGTGCGGACCCTCTGCGATGCCTGCGGACTGAACCGTTCTTCCTTCTATCTGCATTTTCAGGATCTTTCCGACCTGATGCAGAAGACCGAGCTTGTGCTGATCCGCAACGCGGAACACCTGGCTTCCTCAGGCGCGGCATCGGAGACCGAAGAGGCCCGTTTTGCCCGGTATTTTGCCTTCATCCAGCAGTACCAGGGGTTCTTCCGCACCTACCTGAACGCGGTTCCGCAGAGCCGCTTCCTGGACAGTCTGGTCCCGGATGCCGAAGAAGAAGGCTCCGAGGGCCGGACCAGCCGCTACCTGCGGGCATTCTTCCGGGCCGGTCTCACCGCCCTGGTCCGCACCTGGCTGGACGCGGGCTGCCCGGAGAGTCCGGAGGTCCTGTCTGCGCTTCTCTTTCAAGAGCTTTCCTTATAATTACAAAGAATCTTATAGTCAACCCTGCGGAATTATGATATAATTCCTGCAAATAAATGATAGGTGGTTATATCTTATGGCAACTAATGAAACCAAGAAGATCAAGCGTCGCTGGGGCGACCGTAGAGACGCGCGTCGCGTAAAAGCACCCGGTCTGCAGACGATCATGAGCTATCTGATGCCCAAGCGCACCGACTGCGAGGTCTACCTCAACGAAACGATCGACGCGACCAAGGTCGTCCGCTACTTGGAGGAAAAGAATGCCGCGCATCCGGAATTCAAGACGACGATCTTCCACTGCATCGTGGTCGCGCTGACCCGTATGGTACTGGAACGTCCGAAGATGAACCGGTATATCCAAGGCTGGCGCATGTACGAGCGCAACGATGTTTCCGTCAGCTTCGTCGTCAAACGGCGGTTCGCTGAAAATGGTGAGGAATCCCTGATGGTCCTGGTGCCCAAGGATACGGACACGCTGGATACGGTCAGCCGCAAGATCGTCGGCGACGTGCATGAAACGCGCAAGTCCGAAACCTCCACCGGCGGGATCGACGCGATCCTGGACTTCCTGGCCAAGATGCCCCGTCTGCTGCTGGCTTTGATCGTCCGCATCATCCGCTATCTGGATTTCTGGGGCATCAATCCCCGTTTCCTGACGGATGGGGACCCCAACTATACCAGCATCTTTTTAAGCAACCTGGGCAGCATCAAGTGCCCTGCCGTCTATCACCATCTGAACAACTATGGTACCAACAGCATGATGATCACGATCGGCACACTGCATAAGGAGCCGGTCCTGATGCCCGATGGTACCTCCGAGATCAGGGACGTCATCGAACTGGGTGC
>CADBPG010000243.1 GCA_902796435.1 uncultured Eubacteriales bacterium
GCCAAAGGGTTTGCCTGGCTGCTAAAAAGAATGGAGTACACAAATGAAAACGAGTGAAGCGATCCTGACACGCCGCAGCACGCGTGTCTATAGTGACAGACTGGTGGAACAGGAGAAACTGGAGCAGGTGATCGAGGCCGGACGGTACGCGCCTAGCGGCGGCAACAACCAGACGACCCACTTCATCGTGATCCGGAACCAGGAGGTCCTGGCAGAACTGGCCAGGCTGGTGAAGCAGGAGTTCTCCAAGATGGAAGAGACGCCGGGCATGTACAAGTCCCTGGCTGGAGCGATCCGCCGTTCCAAGGGGGAGACCTACATTTTCCATTACAACGCCCCGGTCCTGATCCTGACGGCCAACCGGATCGACTATGGCAACAATATCGCAGACTGCGCCTGCAGCCTGGAAAACATGATGATCCAGGCAAATGCGCTGGATCTGGGCACCTGCTGGATCAACCAGCTGAAGTGGCTGAACGAGAATGCGGTCATCACAGAATATCTGCGCCCCCTGGGCCTTGCGGAGGGAGAGCGTGTCTATGGCGCGCTGTCGGTGGGCTACGCGAAGGCGGGTCTTCCGGATCGTAACGCGTTGCCACGTACCGGCAATCCTGTGACCTGGGTGGACTGAAGATGCAGGCCAGGCTTGTTTGTTCTTTGCTGCCGCAGGGAGAGAATGGCCGCAACAGTGAGGGCGATTTCCTGCGGACGCCTGAAGGAGAGATCTGGTTTGCCTACAGCCGGTTCATCACCGCGGACAGTGCGGATGACGGCCCTTCCGACGTTTACATGATCCGCTCCAATGATGAGGGCGAGACCTGGAGCCAGCCGCAGTGCATCGCCCACGCGGAGAATTTCGGGACCTGGAACATCATGAGTGTCTCAAGCATGCCCCTCGCGGACGGCACGCCATGCTTCTATTTCCTGATCAAGGAGATGGACGGCAGCGCCGGGATCGGCCGCACGGTGTGGACAGAGGAGGGTTTCACAACGCAGCGCTGTGCCCTGGACCTGCCCGCCGGGTATTTCGTGATCAACAATCAGCGGTTCATCCGGCTGCAGGACGGCCGGATCATGGTGCCCATCGCCCGGCACGAGAATGGTCCGCTGGTGGCGGAAATGGACAGGACCCTCAAGGCGGGCTACGTCTGGCTTCGGGTCTACGACCGGTATGAAGCGGTCAACTTCAACAGCACGGTGTATCTTCTGGTATCCAAGGATGACGGTGCTTCCTTCCACATGACCGATGCGCGGATCGCCCTGTCCGGCAGCCGCAGTTTTTTGCAGGAACCGGGGATCATCGAGAAACAGGATGGCAGCCTGTGGCTGTGGGCCCGTACCGCCCTGGGCTGTCAATATCAGTGCAGCTCCACAGACGGCGGGAACACCTTTACACAGCCGGAGCCAACGATCTTCACATCGCCACTGTCACCCATGTCGGTGTACCGGCGGGAAGATGGCAGCCTGTGTGCCGTCTATAATCCGGATCCGGATAAGCGGCGGACACCTCTGGCGCTGCGCTGGTCGGTGGATGATGGTACGACCTGGTCGGATCCGGTGCTTTTGGAAGAGGATCCGGACCGCGGCTATTGCTATACCGCTGTTTTTGAAACAAAAGATGGCAGCCTGCTTCTGGCCTATTGCCGTGGCCTGACAGCACAGGGCATGCTCAATGAACTGGGAATCATGAAACTTAAGGAGGTCTGAAAATGAATGATGCGATCCAACGCGCCTGTGACAGGTTTCTGGAGAACCGGCAGATGATCGAACAGACCCTGCACACCCGGGAACACAGTATCACCGGTCTGTATGCGGTCCGGTTCCTGGATATGTTGGTCCTGGATGAGGAGCTGCTCAAGGAGAGCAAGCGGATCCTGAAGCATGAGACGGGCATTTTCTCCGGTTTCCGTGGATATGCGCAGAATGCCTGCATCCTGGCACTGGCGGCCTCCGAGACCCCGGAAAGCCACATGGATGCGGCCAAGCACGCCTACGATATCATGAAAAAGGCCTACGGCCGCAACAGTCATACGGCCTTGGCCGCCATGCAGCTGGCGGACCAGATCCAGTCCTGGCAGATGGAAGACATGGTGCAGGAATCCAAGCAGATCTTCAAGCAGATCAAGCGGGAGAACCCGATGCGCTTTTCCTTGAGTGACGGACCGTCTTTCTTGTATCCATTGGTAGGACTTGGTTCAAAAGAGACCGCATTGGAGAGAATCCGGACACAGTACCAGATCCTGGGCGAACTGTTCTCCAAGGGTGAGGGCGGCCGAGGTGCCGCGCTGGTCCTCTCCCTGTCCGAAGAACCGGCAGGACAGACAGCCCAGAGGCTGCGCAGCCTCTATGACCTGCTCCGGCAGCGTGGGCTGCACTACAGTAAGCACGAGGAGATATCGGCCCTTGCGCTGCTGGTGCAGTGTGGACAGAATCCTCAGACGTTGGAAGCAGCCATCGAAGAAGTGCACCAGTACCTGGTCGCACATAAGTATAAGAGCTGGGATATGAGCAAGAAAACAGGCTTGATGCACGCCGCGCTGATCGCTGCGGCAGCCTTGGGCGCTCCGGAACTTCCGCTGGAACTGTGTCTGCAGATCTTGATCAGGCAGATCGTGCGCAATAAAGAAGCAGCAACAGCAGCTGCAACCTCATAAAAAAGACCCCGCGGCCTCAAAACCGCGGGATTTTCGTATAGTGCAAATCATGCGTATTTTTTGATATAGGACATCAGTTTACGGCAGTCCTTCCACCGGGGATCGGAGAATTCGCTGCCGAGCACGGTGAAGTAATAGGTCTCGCCCTTGTATTCAAAGACACCGGAGAAGCAGCAGCCGGCCTCTTCGATCCAGCCCGTCTTTCCACCCTTGAATCCGGAGATGTCTTCATAAAGCAGATCATCGGAAGTATAGGCGGTATGGGTATAGTTTCCATCGACTGTGGAGAAGGTATACTTCTTCTTTTTGATGATGGACCGGTAGGTCTTGTGGGCGTAGCAGGCACGCTGGATCAGGCAAAGATCGTAGGCGGTGGAGTGGTGGGTTTTGCCATGCAGCCCATGGGGGTTGTTATAGTTCGTATCCTTGCAGCCCAGCTCCGCGGCCCGTTTGGTCATCTTCTTCGCGAACTTGGAAACGGAACCGGAAATGTGCTGCGCCAGGGCGGTGGCCGCGTCATTGGAGGACTCGATCATCAGAGCGTGCAGCAGGTCCTTGCAGTAGAATTTGCTGCCCACCTCAGGATAGAGGCAGCCCCAGCCGGTATTGTCCGCTTCCTTCGTATAGGTGACCTTGGCAGTCAGTTTGACGTTTTCCAACGTCAAAAGCGCAGTCATCATCTTGGTCGTACTGGCCATTTCCCGGGCCTGGTACGCGTTTTTATTATACAGGACCTTGCCGTCACTGCCGCGGACGATCACGGCGCTGGGAGAAGCCAGCGAGAGTGTCTTGACGTTCTGCGCGGTGATCTTGACGGTGGGGGAGGTGTAGGCGCGGGAACTGGAGGTCTTGGAGATGTAGAGCCGCCACTTGGTGTTGATCTTCTTTTTCCAGTCACCCGGGTACTGGATCGTGATCTTCTGCTTCGCGCCGCCGGTCAGTTCATAGGTGGTCTTGGTGACCCATTTTTTATTTGCGGCATCAAAGTACTGAAGCTTGAGTTTGCCTGCGGCCGCGTTCTTGACCAGAATCGTGTCCTTGATGGTGGAAGAGGCTTTCCGGACGATCGACTTGCTTAGGCCGGTGACTGTAGGATTCAGCAAGGTGTCGACAGAAAGGACAGGGCTCCAGCAAGACCAGACTTCTGCACCTTGCAGAGAACCACGGGTACGGACACGGACCGAGTAGATCTTGCCATTCGTCAGGCCTTCGATCGCAGTGGTCAAGGTGTCCGGATCGGAGATCAGCACAGATTGCAGATCTTTGGAGAAGGCATCGTCCGTGGCATATTGGACTTCATACCCTGTGGCCCAGGGGTTCTTCTGCCAGCTGATCTTGATGCTGGTAAATCCGGTACGGCTGCCGGTGGTGCCTTCCGGAGGTGCCAGGTAC
>CADBPG010000244.1 GCA_902796435.1 uncultured Eubacteriales bacterium
GGACGTCCGCCCGTGAGGATCAGGTCGTCATCCAACGTCTGGATGTAGAATTCTTCCTTGCCCATCCCGCGCTGCACAGGGTTCAGACCGCCAGGGGCATTCCACAGGGGGAATCCCAGGAAAATGCGATGCCGGTCCGCGGTCTCGCTCAAAGCCACGATGCGGAACGTGGCGCCGGTGCTTTCCTTCAGAAAACGGGCCAGTTCTTCTGCGGCATATTGCTCAGAAGCCGTTGGGGCAGGGGGCAGAACGATCTGCCAGTCGGTGCGGCCATGGGCGGCCAGGGTCAAAGTATCCATCAGAGATCCTCCTATAATAAGCGGTCATGCCAGGACCCGTCCTCTAGGTAGGGCATGTTTTCCGAAAGCTCATCCGTGTCACATAACAGCAGTACTTCCCGCATACCGTCCGACAGGTCCATCTGCAGGAATTCTTCGCGGGTGGTCCAGAAGACCGGCCCTTCCTCTGATGCCTGCAGGGTTCCGCTGAAAATACTGGCCTTGTAGATGAAGACCATGTACCGGATCCCGTCCTTCCGCATCCAGTTGTAGATGCCGCAGAGCTGTGGCTTTTCGATCACTAGGCCCGTCTCTTCCCGCACTTCACGGATGATGGCTTCAGCCAAGGGCTCACCGGCTTCCACATGGCCGCCCGGGAAGACGATGCCGGTATAACGTCCGGTGACTTTGTTCTCGACCAGGATGCGGTCCCCATCATAGACCATGCACATATTGGTCAGGATCACTTGTTCCATGTTATTTCTCCACTTCGATACAATCAGCAGCTGCAGGCGCTGGCAAAATCTTCTTCTGCCAGTTTTATATACGCTTCGCTGAAATCATCGTTCTTGAAAGAGGGATAGCCGATGTCTTTTTCTGCAAGGTATTCAACATTAAGATCCATCTCATCTAATGCCCGGTATATATGTTGCTGCGTGCCTGTTGGCAGAGCTTTGAGCAGAAATGCTACCCTTTTCTTCACATATTTTTCTGCGCCATGCGGAATGTAAAACATATGCGGAAATCTCCTTGGTTTTCGTTATTCTCATTATACCTTCTGCGCCTGTAAAAAGCAATTTCCATCAGAAAGAATTGAATCGACCCAAAATCCGTGGTACAGTAGATAGAAGCATGAAGGGAGGTGCAGTCATGATGGATGAGCAGAACGAACGCTTGCAGTACGCGATCCGCCGGGCGGAAGCGGCGCTGGCAGCGAAGGCCGAGATGAACCGCGGTATCGGCACGCAGTCCGAACGCATGCTGCACTGTGTCCTGAAATACTATTTCGAGCCGGATGAGAGCCTGCAGGAGATGCGGATCGGTCGGCACATCGCCGACATCTACCGGCCCCAGGACAACCGCATCCTGGAGATCCAGACCCGGGATTTCGGCCGGCTGCGCCAGAAACTGGACGCCTTCCTGCCGGAATACAAGGTCACGGTGATCTATCCCATCGCCCGGGAAAAGCACATCTTCTGGATCGATCCGGAGACGGGCGAGGCCACCGGAGGCAAGAAATCCCCCAAAAGGGGCACCGCGGCGGAGATCCTGCCGGAGATCTACCGGCTGCCGGACCACCAGACCCGGCCGGGCCTTTCCTTCCTGCCCGTCTTCATGGACCTGAATGAGTACCGGCTTAAGGACGGCCGCAAGAGCCGGGACGGTAAGCATGGCTCCCATCGGCTGGAGCGCATTCCCTTCCGGATCGAGGAGGGTTTCCTCTTGGAAATGACGGAGGACTACCTGGCGGTCCTGGAGGACCAGCTTACGGCCCCTTTCACGGTGAAGGAATTTGGCAAAGCCCTGCACCTGAGAGGCATGGCGGTCAGCAAGGCGGTCAAGGTCATGGAAAGAGCCGGTGCGATCGAACACACCGGCTCACAAGGAAAAGCATATATTTACGAACGAACAGATATTTAGCGGAGCGTGTCTTTCAGGACGCGCTCTGCGTTTTTATAGGCGATCTTTTCGACCTCATCACTGGTGAAGCCGCCATCATGGAGTCTCTCCAGAAGGACGGGCATCTTCAGCAC
>CADBPG010000245.1 GCA_902796435.1 uncultured Eubacteriales bacterium
CACCTGCGGAGACCACAGACAACAGGACCGACAGGAGCGATGCGGTGATCACGACGCTCATCAAGGGAACGACCACCAGATTCAGCACGACCGCATGCAGACTGATCTGATGAAAGTGCTGCAGTGTGACCGGCGCGCACCAGGTAACGACGGCCAGCGAGGCCGCGCATCGAGTTCGGATCCCTTTGGGGATCGAAAAGCACCTGAGCCAAGGCCTTTGGGCAATGATCAACGCAAGGGAGGCCATGAAGGACAGCTGGAAGGCGGCGTCAAAAATATACAGGGGTCGTACTACCAGGATGACAAGGGCGCTGAGCCCCAGAGAATTGAGGGCATCTTCCTTGCGGCCCGCAAACACGGCCCCGATCCGGATTGTCAGCATGAGGGCGGCCCGCCATGTGGAGACCTGTCCTCCTGTCAGAAAGCAATAGAACCATACGATACAGGCCGTTAAAAACAAGGCTTTCCTGCGGGCACAGATCCTCTGCAGAATCTTTTCAAGGAAATCACACAGGACCTGGATATGCAGGCCTGATACCGCGATGATATGGGCGATCCCACAATCCTGAAATACCGATGTCATGTCCTTGTCCATGGCAGACCTGTCCCCGGTCAGGATCGCCAGGATCGCGCCAGCCTGTTCTTGCGGCAGCAATCGTGCCAACGTTGCACGGACCCGTGTAAGGAACAGACTGCGCAGATAATAGGGAAAATGCCCTCTGGAAAGGACGGTACAAGTGTCCACCTGCATCTCCTGCCGGATCCCCCGGGCACCATCATAGACCAGAAGATTGAAACCTCCGGGATTCTCCGGTGGTGCAAGCCCCTGCAGACGGCCTGTGAGCCGGACCCTGTCCCCCTCCTGCACAACTGCCTCGGTACTGCCCGCACGGACCCGGATCCCCTGCTGTGTCCGCACAATAAAGGTGACCCTGTCCTTCCCCGGCTGCACCTGTAAAACGGTACCTTCTAAACTGGTTCTCTCATCGTACACTGCACGGAATGGACGAAAGGCCTGGCGTCCGCGGATCCCTCCCAAACACAGGGAACCTACCATGAGAAGCATCAGGATCCAGGCGGCACGTTCTTTGACCCCGAAAAAGACCAGGCAGCCTCCACAAAGGCACAAAACCAGTGGAAACCATAAAACACCGCCCTGCCACATGGCGGAAAGCAGGCCCACCAGGAAAGTCGTGCACAGGAAGAAAGCCGGCCGTTTGCAGACGCCCGGTATCTCAGACGCAGATCTGATCTTTAAGCTTTTCAAAAGTCTTCTCTCCGATGCCCTGTACATTGCAGATCTCCTCGATGGATGAAAAGGGCCCGTGGTCCTTTCTGTACTGCAGGATCCGGTCCGCATAGACCCCGCCGATCCCCGAAAGCTCCATCAACTCTTCCCTGCCTGCGGTATTGATATTGATCAATCCTGGACTTGTCTGCGCTGGTGCCTTGCCCGCTGAGGATGCTGCACTCTCACTATACTCGCCCTTGCGCGGTACATAGATCTTCTGCCCATCATACACCCGCTCTGCCAGATTCAGCATGGCAAGGTCCGCCTTTTTTGTAGCTCCACCCGCGGCCTCGACCGCGTCACCCACCCTGCTGCCCTCCGGCAGATACCAGATCTGATCCGGGTTCTTTACCGCACCGCTGACATGCACCGCGTACAAAGTACTTTCTTCCTCTTCTACGGGAACCTCCTCTGGCACACTTTTCAATGGTTCGGATACTTCTTCTTCAGGCTCCACATTGTCTTCCACGGCTTCTTTTTTAGAGAATACAGGGTCCAGGACCTGGGGATGCAGATAGATCAGCCCGGCCAGGACAATGGCGGTGATGATGCCCGCAACACGCCAGGTCTTCCTGGTGATCTGGATGATCATAAGAATCACTCCTCTCTCAGTGTATTAGGCCGTTTTCCCGCAAATGAACATAAAAAAACCGCCTTTCTCATGAAAAGCAGTTTTTGTATTGATGAAGAATATTCTTATAGGGCGCGGATATAGTCGATGCTCATCCGGACCGCTTCCATCGGCGGGCGCTCCTTCGACTGATCCTGCTCCACGATGACCCATTTGGCACCGGACTCAAGGGCAGCCGTTACGATGGCGGGCATATCCTGCACGCCGTAGCCGACCGGACGGAAACCGAACTCCTCACTCTTCGCTTCTTCTTTGGACTCGATGCCGATCAGCTCGTACATGTTGGCACTGCGGGTACCGACGAAGTCCTTAAGATGGACGACCGGGCATCTGCCGGCATATTTGCGGACATAGGCCGCCGGATCCTCACCACCAACGTTGACCCAGCAGGTATCCAGTTCCGTCTGCAGGATGTCCGCAGGCACAGTGGCGTACAGATAGTCCAGAGCGTAGGAGCCATCTTCCATTTTGGCGAACTCAAAATCGTGATTATGATACAGGAGCACGATCCCGTTATCTTTGCAGACCTGACCGATCTTGCGGATGTTCTCCACGACTTCCGGGAAACGGTCCGTACCAGGGCGGTATTCTTCCGTCAGATACGGCACAGCGATATATTCAACACCGATCTCCTTGTACTTACGGACAGTGCCTTCCATGTCCTCGACCAGTTCCAGATACGGAACATGTGCGGAGATCGCGGGAATACCGACTTCGTCCAGGATCTGGCGTACTTCTTCTGCAGTATGACCGTACAGACCAGCCAGCTCAACGCCGTCATAACCCATATCCTTCAGTTGCTGGATCGTACCTTTCAGGTCATTTTGCGCTTCGTTACGCACGGAATATACCTGAACACCGACAGGGATCTTGTTCATAGGAACCTCCTAGGTTTTTTTCTATTGTACCATAAAACGTGAAAAAATCTATAGTGTTTCTTTTATATACAAAAGGTGTTATACTTTGTACATCCACAATAGAAAGGAACGGATCTTCTATGGAAAAAATACGTACGATCATTACGCAGGACGCGGAAGTCGATGATCAGAACTCGCTCCGCCATTTTCTGTTCTATACAAACGAGGTAGAACTGCAGGGCATCGTTCAGACTTCTTCCAAGTTTCACTGGATCGGTGTGCCCGGCGCCGTCAAACCCAAGCGGGAAAAGAACGCCTACGCTTTTGGCGGGGATGCGGACTTGAACGGCCCCTATGACCGTCCCTACCGCTGGCCCGGAACAGACTGGATGTGGCGCGTGATCGATGATTATGAAAAGGACTATCCCAACCTATGCGTCCATTCCGACGGCTATCCGACACCAGACTATCTGCGTTCCATCACCAAGATCGGCAACATCGGCTATGAGGGAGAAATGGAACGACCCACGGAAGGCTCTGAACTGATCCGGAGCAAAATCCTGGATGATGACCCCCGCCCGTTGTATCTGCAGGTCTGGGGCGGCACCAATACCATCGCCCGCGCGCTTCTGGACATTCAGAACGAATATGAGCATACGCCCGAATGGCCCGCGCTCCATGAGAAGATCAGCCAAAAGGTCATCATGACGGCCTGCGGTGAACAGGATCCCACCTATCGTTCCTATATCGCGGAAAACTGGCCGGATATCCAGTTCGTCAAGACCTTGCAGATGGGTTCCTACGCCTATGGCTGGATGGCCATGCCGGAGGGTGACAGCAAGGATACATTGCGTGCGCCATTCATGAAGCAAGAGATCCTGAATGGCAAGAGCGCCCTGGCTAACGGTTACTGTGTCTGGATGGACGGCCATTACTATGAAGGTGAAGGTGCTGATTGCCAGTTCGGTACTAATCCAAGTATCCAGGATGAATGGTTCCTGGCTGGCAGGATCCCAAAAGCAGCGCCTTTTGATTTCCTTTCCGAGGGCGATTCTCCCACCTTCTTCCTGCTGTTCAACTGGGGCTTCCGCACTTTGGAGGATTTCTCCTACGGCGGCATTGCCGGCCGGTACGCCCGTGTCAGCGATCAGTGCAACTCCAAGGGAGAACCGGTCAATGTGTGGGATATCGTCTATGACAATTACACAGACCGGGATGGCAACACCGCACTGACCGAATCCATGTGGCCCTATGTCTGTGATATCCAGCGTGATTTCGCAGCCCGTGTGGCCTGGTGCGGTGCGCCTGCCTATGAGGACGCTGAACATGCACCTGCCCTGACGGTACCCACAGGCCTCGACATGACCGCGGCGCCCGGCGCTCTGGTCAAGATCGAAGCAGTATCCAACGGAACCGTAAGCAGCAGGATCTATGAAGAAGCCAGCTGCCCTGCAGCCAAAGAGGCGGTTCTGGAGGGTCTGGATCTGCATGTACCTGCTTCTGCCATGCCGGGTGATAAGATCCATGTCATTATCAAAGCACAGGATGGCGGACATCTGCACCTGACACATTATGCCCAGGTGATCGTCACCATTTGCTGAGATATAGATTTGACCGAA
>CADBPG010000246.1 GCA_902796435.1 uncultured Eubacteriales bacterium
CCCAGCTACTACGTGCAGAAGCTCTACAGCCTGTATACGGCGGAGCAGTCCCTGGGCGTATGCACCGAGGGCGAGGGCATCTTCGCTTCTGTGACGACGGGCAGCCACACCTTCCTTAAGGTGGTCAACAATACTCCGGAGATGAAGGCCGTCACCATCGAAGGCCTGGATATGTCCGGCGCCGTGGAGCGGATCGAGATGGCCTACCAGCTTACCGACCGCAATTCCCTTGTCGAGCCTGAGAAGGTTGTGCCGGTGCACACCCTGGAGGAAGTGGAGGGTACCATCATGCTCAAGCCCCACAGCTTTACCATTATCTGCAAGTAAAATGAGGCAATTATGAAAGAAGAAATACGAGTCCGTATGAACGACCGTCAGGTCTGGTTGTTCGAGGAAACGATGCACAGGCTGGACGCACAGTACGATGATGCCTGCGGCCTGCTGACACGCAAACTCGGGACGCGTATCATGCACGACATACGAGGGTCCAGCCATTACGCGCTGGGCCTTTTTGTGCGGGATGAGGCGGGCGATCGGGATAAGGCCTGCCAGGTCCTGTCCCACGTGCTGGATGCGCAGTTCTTGAGCGATCCCTCCATGGCCTATTATGGCGGCTTTCCCTTTGATGACCGGCAGAAGGAACCGCCCCAGGAACCCTTCCCTGGAAAGCATTTTGACGCGGAAAGCCGGTATTATCTGGAAAAATGGCAGGAGCAGATCCGCGGCCATCTCCTGAAAAAACTGGAGGCCCACGGGTATGACCAGGCCGCCCGCTACGAGATCGAGGACCTGTTCCGCCAGTCCCTTCTGGAGACGGTGCCGGTGGTCTGGGGCAATTTCGATGCCAACTGGCCGGATTTCATCGCCACGGAGCTGGCCATGATCGTAAGTGTCGGTGCGGATCTGGGGCCGGAGCTTACGGCCCGTGTGGAAGTCGCCGGCCGGGCCGCGGTGGAGAACTCCATCCGTCGGTGGCAGCAGCATTTCATCCCTATGAATACCAACGTGGAACTGATGCACGTCTTCATCTGCGGCTTCTTCGGGGAATGGCTGGATGAGCCCGGGTTTGTGGCGCAGGCACGCGTCGCCGCGGCGGACATCCGTGCCCGCTATGAGGAGACCATGAGCTTCGCGGAGTACAATTCCACCACCTATAATTCGGTGGACCTGTGTGCCCTGGCCATGTGGCGTCTGTGCCTGAAGGACGCTGCGCTTGTGGAGACCGGCCGGTTCCTGGAGGCACATCTCTGGCGCAATATCTGCGAGATGTACCATCCGGGCCTGAACAATGTCAGCGGACCCTACAGCCGGAACTATGACAACGACATGGCTGTGCATTCCATGATCCCGGCCTTTCTGTATCTGGCTTATGGCGAAGAAAAACCGCGGCCTCTCTTTAACGTGGAGACCGCGGGGTATATCGACCTGGCTTTGAACGGGACCTTGATCCCGGAGGATATAAAGGAAGCGATGCGCGTCTTCCAGGGACCGCGTAAGGTACGCAAGACCTTCCGGGAACTGATGGAGCGGGGCCGCCCTGGAGACGACACCAGTCTGTGCACGGTCAAGGCCCAGTTTGAAGAAAACTGGATGATCGGCGCCATGTCCGGCTCCCGCAATACCAGCGGCCAGCTGCGCAGCCTGGTCGCCTTCTGGAAAAGTCCCTCTGGCAGTGTCGACAGCCTGAGCCTGCTTAGGCGCATGCCGGGCCGTCAGCCGGGCGAGCATCTGTGGACTGTCTATTTCGATGGGACTGTGGATGGGGATGCGGCCACCATGCGGGTACGGCCTGCGGTAGACCGGGACATCGAAGTCTATTTTGATGTCATCGGGGCAGATTTGGAGCCGGCCATGGTGCAGGAAGGCCTCTGGAGTTTCCCTGGCATGACCTTCCAGATAGAGACCAACGCCGGAAAGCCGGAGATCCGCAAGACAAGCGCGGGTCTGGAGATCGTGTACTTTGTATCGGAAGGCAGTCCGGACCTGGAGTTTGAATTAAGGATGCAGGAAGAACACAGGCCAAAGAAACCTTCCTGAAGAGCCAGCATGTGGCAATCAACAAGAAAAAAATCTGACCCAATGGCCAGATCTTTTTTCACAGCATCCCCACAAACACCAGCACCCGTTCCGCCAGAAAGACCACGATACAAGCGCCTAGCGCCACGCGGATCAGGCTCTGCTCCTTGTATGCCAGGAACAGGGCGCAGGCAAAGCCCAAGGCTGCGGAGATCAGGTGGTCCGTCGCGAAGAAGATCGCGGGGACCGTCATGGCAGCCAGACAGGCGTAGGGCACATAGTACAGGAATGAGCGGATGAACCGGTTGTGGATCTCGCGGCGCATCAGCACCAGCGGCAGCATGCGCACCAGGTAGGTCACCACAGACATGACCAGGATATACAGGTAGAGATCAGACATCGGACGGTTCCTCCTCTACAGGTTTGAGCCAGGCCATCAAGCCGGCCACGACCACAGTCACGATGATGATCACAAAGCCGGAGGAGACCTGCTTGAGCAAGGGCAGGAAATAGAACAGACAGGAGAGGCCCATCGAAAGCAGCACGACGGCAAGAACCGCGGGATCGGCCTTGGCCGGCGGGATGATGATGGCGATGAACATCCCATACAACGCCACACCCAGGGCACTCAGAAGAAAAGCGGGCAGGACAGAGCCTGCCAGTCCACCTACCAGTGTACCCAGGACCCAGCCCGGGATCGCCACGGCCATGGCCCCGTACATGAAGGAGGGTGCCAGCGGGTTTTTCTGCACGGCGCTGATCCCGAAAATCTCGTCGGTCATGCCGAAGGCCATCAGGAAGCGGTGCCACAGCGGCAGCTTGGCGTCCAGCTTCTGCGAGATGGACAAGGACATCAGCGAATAGCGCAGATTGATGATGAACTGCGTCAGTGCCATCTCCCACAGACTGCCGGAGGCCAGGATGATGGTCAGACCCGCGAACTGGCCGGCGGAAGTAACGTTGGTCAGGGAGATCAGCGCGGCCGTGAGTGGATGGATCCCGCCTTTTACGGCAAGGATGCCGAAGGAAAAGGAAACGGCAAAGTAGCCTAGCGCGATGGGGATCCCGCCGGCAATGCCTTTACGAAATGTATTCATGAAAAACCTCAGATTAAAATAGAAAAGCGTGAGCGGCCGGATGACTGCTCACGCTTCTTTCATGCTCAAAGTACTCCGGCCGGAGGCTCAATGCCCCATGGCCTGACCGGCGCCGGGCGTGTCGGCCTGATCATATTTCTTTTTCAAATCCTCCATGTCATCACCGGTCTGGATGGGATCCAGCGTATCCAGCTTGTGCTTGCGGCCCCGGGCCTCCAGGAAACGGTAGGCGATCATGAAGGTGTTATTGTCGAACTTGGTGTAGTAGGTATCATTGACCTTGCGGATCCGCTCCTCCATGGACAGGTGGCTCAAAGAGTCCGCATAGCTCCAGACCTGCTCGAAAGCGTGCATGCAGATCTGCTCCTGCTGGAAAATATCGGAAGAGACTTCCTGCACATTGAAAGCGTAGAGATAGGCGCGCAGGTAGCGGGTCTCGCCCTGGAACCATTCATAGATGGAATTGTACTTGACCGTCATGGCCTCGACCTCACGCTTCCAGGTCTCGGACATGTAGGAGGAATTGACGAT
The DNA here is from genome assembly GCA_902796435.1 of uncultured Eubacteriales bacterium. Lineage (GTDB taxonomy): Bacteria > Bacillota > Clostridia > Lachnospirales > Bianqueaceae > RUG159. Next base: position 3,645 of record CADBPG010000246.1, read on the forward strand.
CCGGTCCATTTGCTCGTCGGTGAGGGCCAGTGCGAACTTCTTGTTGAAGTTGCGGACGATCTTCAGACGGCGGTTGGCCTGCCGGGGCAGAATGGAGCTGTGGGTACGGGCGGTACCGTTCGTGTAATTGTAGCTGCCGGTGCTTTCCTTAGCCTGGCGGTAGCCGGAGGTAGGTTCCTGATATCCGTGCCGGTCGTTGTAGGTCTGCTGTTGCTGGTTCTGATAGTCCCGGGTTTTCTGCTGACTGCGGCGGACCAGCCGGTAGATGATGAAACCGATGAAAGCGAGGCCTGCGACACTGGTCAAAGCCGGCAGAAGCGGGGAGAGCACAGCCGAGAGGATGTACAATCCGATCAACCATTTGATGATATCACTGCGGCGCTGATCCCGCGGGGTGGCACCACGCAGCAGGAAGAAAACGATCAAAAATACGATAAGTGACATTTCGATCAGAGTCCTTTACATGTATGATGCTTTATAGTACCACGATTTGCAGGAAAAATCAATTGACGGGCCAAATTCTCCGCACTATAATGAATCTTGGTATTTTATTGAAAGAGGTTTTTGTATGATCGGTCCGATCTTCAGTCAGATGGTGCAGTTGTTCTCCATTCTGATCATTGGATACATCCTTTGCAAGCGCGATATCATGAACGCGGACTTTACCCGCAGAATGAACAAGATCGTAGTCAATATCACGCTGCCGGCGTTGATCCTGCATTCCGTGCTGGGCGCGGAGGGCGGGGACCCGGAACTGGTCCTGTACCTGTTCGGCCTGGCGGTGGCCTTGTACCTGATCATGCCCTTCATCGCCATGGGGCTTACAAAGCTGCTGCACGTGCCCCGGCACGAAGAAGGTCTGTACGCCTTCATGATGGTCTATTCCAACATCGGATTCATGGGCTATCCGGTCATCCGGGCGGCCTATGGGGACCTGGCGGTCTTCTATGCGTCCATCTTCAATATCATGTTCAACGTGTCCGGCTTCACCATGGGCATCTGGCTCATCCACAGGGGTACCGGAGCGATGGCCAGGTTCAACATGAAAAAACTGCTGTCACCGGGCATCCTGTTCTCCCTGCTGGCGGTCGCCTTCTATCTGCTGCATGTCCGCCTGCCGGAGCCCGTGTCCCAACTGATCGGGACCATCGGTGAACTGACCACGCCCCTGGCCATGCTTTTGATCGGCGCCACCCTGGGGCAGATGAATGTCAAAGAAGTCTTCAATGACTGGCACATGTACCCCTTCGCGGTGGTCAAGCAGATCCTGCTGCCACTGGCTTCCTGGCCGCTGATCCGGCTGGCTACGGCGGATCCTTTGATCCAGGGCATCATGCTGATCCTGATGGCCATGCCTGTGGCCAACACCAGTGTTCTGTTCGCGACGGAATATGGGATCAGTGAGAAGACCGCGGCGAAGAACGTATTCTTTACCACGCTGATCTCGATCCTGACGGTACCTTTGGTCGTGATGATCTGCAATGTAGGAGGTTGATCTATGGGCAACACAATGTATTTTACCTGGGAACCGGCCCTTATGGTGTGGCTGCAGAGTATCATGGGTCCATTGCTGACGCAGATCGCTTCTTTTGTCACCATGTTCGGCGAGGAACTGATCCTGATCATCGTCATGGGTTTCCTGTATTGGTGCTATGATAAGGAATATGGGACCACGGTGGGGATCAGCATCATTGCCGGTATCACCCTGAACGCCATGCTGAAGAGCGTGGTACTTAGACGCCGCCCCTATTTTGATCACGAGGAGATCCGCTGTCTGAAGCCGGTGGACTCCACGGCGGATATCTATGATGTCAGTGCCCAGGGGTATTCCTTCCCCAGCGGCCATAGTATGAACAGTACCATCGTGTATGGATCCATCGCCCACTGCCGTAAGACGGGCAAACTCATGCATGTACTGGCGGTGGTGCTGCCCTTCCTGGTGGGCCTGTCCCGCGTCATGCTGGGCGTGCACTATCCGACGGACGTCATCGCCGGATGGGCTGTCGGTGCGCTGGTGGTCTTTCTGCTGCCCTGGCTGCAGGCCAAGTTCCGCAGCAGAAGCCTGTTCGGTCTTCTGCTGGTGCTGCTGATGCTGCCCGGCGTCTTCTTCTGCCGGACGAATGACTATTTCACAGGCCTGGGCCTGATGATCGGCTTCTTCCTGGCCATCGCTTTCGACAAGCGATATGTCAACTTCAAGAACGTGGATTTTGATGATCCGAAGGGCATCCTCTGGTGCCTGCTGAGGCTTGTGGGCGGCGCTGCGGTCTATTTCGTCCTGAACTCCATCCTGAAGCTGCCCTTTTCCGAGAGCTTCCTGGAATCCGCCACACTGGGTGCCTTCCTGGTGCGCACGGCCCGCTACTGCATCGTGAGCTTTGTGGCGATCGGTGTCTATCCGATGGTCTTCTCCAAGGTTGAGAAAAAACGTAATTAGGCATAGAAAAGGTGTAAAAATGAGCAAAACGATCTATCTGGCAGGCGGCTGCTACTGGGGTGTGCAGAAGTACATCGACCAGCTGCCGGGCATTCTGGAAACGCAGGTCGGCTTCGCCAACGGAACCGTGGAGGCGCCGACGTATCAGGAAGTCTGTGGTGGGGACACTGGTCATACCGAAACCTGCCGCGTTGTGTATGATGAGACTGTGCTCAGCCTGAAGGTCCTGCTGCACCTGTTCTTCCGGATCATCGATCCGACCCAGGTCAACCGGCAGGGGCATGACGTGGGCTATCAGTACCGGACCGGTATCTTTTACCAGGATCCAGAGGATCTGCCTGTGATCCGGACCATGGTGGACTGGCTCCAGACCCAGTATGAGGCGCCGCTGGCGCTGGCGGTGGAACCGTGCAAGAACTTCTATCCGGCAGAGGAAGATCATCAGAAGTATCTGGACAAGCGTCCCGGCGGCTACTGCCATGTACCGCTGGAGCAGATCCTGTGGGCCCGTTCCCTGGATCTGGACAATTATATTAAGGAGAATGAACTATGAAGGTCGGAATCGTTTATACCAGTACGACACCGGAGCTGATCGAGGATGTCAACCGCGTGGTGCGCGAGCAGCTGGGTGCAGATGTAGAAGTGTATGAGCAGCAGGATCCCAGCATCCTTGCGGATGTGCGGGCAGCAGGCTATGTGACTGCGGCGCCGGCAGCCCGGCTGATCCGCATGTTTATGAACGCGGTGACAGAAGGCTGTGACGCGATCCTGAACGTGTGCTCCTCTGTAGGCGAAGTGGCGGACAGCGCCCAGGACGCGGCCCGGTATCTGGGCGTGCCCATCGTCCGGATCGACGAGGAGATGTGCCGTGAGGCCGTGCGCAAAGGCGTGCGGATCGGCGTGATGGCTACCTTACCTACCACTTTAGCTCCGACCTGTGGCACGGTGCGCCGTGTCGCCCGGGAAATGGGCAAGGCTGTGGAGATCACCGAGTGCCTGGTGGATGGTGCTTTTGGCCTGGATCAGGATGCCTTCCGCGAGCGGATGCTTGCCTGCGCCCAGACCATCGCCGACAAGGTCGACGTGATCGTATTCGCCCAGGGCAGCATGGCCTATTGTGAAACCTATATCGCCGAAAAGACCGGAAAGGTCGTCCTTTCCAGCCCCCGCTTTGGTGCGGCGGCGCTGAAGGAAGCCCTGGTCCGGAAGGGAGTCATCGCATGAGCGGCCAGCATCAGGTGCTGATCTCTGTGGCTCCGGTACAGGCAACGCCCCATCCCATCATTCCGGCAGAGATCGCGGAGGATGTGTTCCGCTGCTACCAGGCCGGTGCGGCCATGGTCCACCTGCATGTGCGGGACGAAAACGGCGGTCTGACCCCGGATCCGACCCTGCTGAACGAGACGCTCCGCCGCATTCGGGACCTGTGTGATATCGTCATCGAGGTCTCCACCGGTGGCGTTTCCAACCTGAACATCGAGGAACGCTGCGTCCCCTGTCATGAGGACCTGGTGGAAGCGGTCAGCCTGAATGTGGGCTCCGTCAACCTGGGTAAGGCAGTCTATCAGAACCCGATCCAGGACGTGGAATACTGCGTGCAGAGCCTGATGGCAGGCCACAAGGTGCCCGAGATCGAAGTTTTTGAACTGGGCATGATCCATACGGTGCGCCAGCTGCAGGATAAGTTCGGTCTGCCGGACCCCCTGCTGTTCGCATTGGTCTTCGGCCACGAGGGTGAAATGCCTGCGACACGGGCAGCCCTGGACCATATGCTGAGCTTTTTGAATGTCACCTTCGCGGACAAGGAAGTGCGTCCGCTGTGGGGTTATACCCAGTCCGCACGGAAAGACTGGGATATGATGCGGTATGCCCTGGAACTGGGTGCGGATTCGATCCGCGTCGGTTTCGAGGATTCGGATTATCTGGACGCAGATACACGGGTCGAGACCAATGCGCCGATCGTGCAGCGTGCGGCTGATCTGGTGCAGGCCACAGGGGCCAGTCCCATGACGGCGGCCGAGGCCAGAGCCTGCCTGAGGATAGGAAAATGAACATCAAATGGGTCGTTTTAGATGATGATCCCACCGGCGTACAGACAGTGCATGACATTGCCGTGTACACGGATTGGACGAAGGAAACCTTTCTGACCGCCCTGCAGGCGGAGGAGGATCTGTTCTACGTGCTGACCAATTCCCGCGGCCTGACCGCGGCGGAGTCGGCTGCATTGCATACGGAGCTGATGGAGAACCTGGCGGCCGCCTGTCACGAGACCGGGGCCAGGATCCAGGTCATCTCCCGCAGTGATTCTACGCTGCGAGGGCATTTCCCGCTGGAGACCGATCTTCTGCGGGACGCTCTGGCAAAGCATCTGGGCCTTGCGACAGACGGTATCATCATGGCACCGTTTTTCGAAGCCGGCGGCCGCCTGACGATGGGCGATGTCCATTATGTCAAGCAGGGCGGTACCCTGGTGCCGGCAGCGGAGACCGAATTCGCGAAGGACGCGACCTTCGGTTACACCCATTCAAACCTGAAGGAATACATCGCCGAAAAGACCGGCCAGCCCCAGGACGTATTATCTGTCACGCTGGAGATGCTGAAGAACAAGGATACCGAGGCCGTCCGGAGGATCCTGGAGGAAGCCCAGGGCCGCTATATCATCGTGAACGCGACGGAACCTTCCGACCTGGAGACCTTTGCCAAGGTCCTGCATGAAGTGATCGACAAGGGGTACTCCTTCGTATATCGTACCGCCGCAGATTTCGTGAAGGCGGTGGGCGGGATCTCCACCCGGCCGCTGCTGACCCGGGCGGAAATGACGACCACGGCCGGCGCCGGTATCGTGATCGTAGGTTCCCACACGAAAAAGACCACTGCCCAGCTGGAGCAGTTGAAAGACCTGCCGGGCCTGCACCTGATCCCCTTTGATTCAGACCGCGTTCTGGATGACGCCCTGGATGAGGAGACGGACCGTGTACGGGCACTGGCAGAGGCCGACATGCGCCAGGGGATCACCCCGGTCGTCTACACCGGCCGCTCCGTTCTTGTCCTGCCGGATGATACAAAAGAAGCAGCGCTGGAGCGCTCCGTCAAGATCTCCAACGCGGTGACCCGCATCGTCGCGGACCTTGCAGAGACCCCGGCCTTCATCGTGGCCAAGGGCGGCATCACCTCCAGCGACGTGGGCGTCAAGGCCCTGCACGTCCGCCGCGCCTGGGTCCTGGGCCAGATCCGGCCCGGCATCCCCGTCTGGCAGTGCGGCCAGGAAAGCCGCTTCCCCGGCGTCCCCTACGTCATCTTCCCAGGCAACGTGGGCGAGGAAGGCACCCTGCGCAGCATCATGGAAGAATTCCTGGGATAAGGTAGATTTAAGAAAAAACAGACCGTGCGTTACGGTCTGTTTTTGTGGTATGCGCGCCATGGGCGCGCTCTAACGGGTGAAAGTCCCGAACACGCCCAGGTAGTGGGAAGTGTATAGCTGAACAGC
>CADBPG010000247.1 GCA_902796435.1 uncultured Eubacteriales bacterium
CAGTCTGACACCGCAGTTGATCGATATCTTCACCCGCAGGTTCGGCCACAGGGTCGGTGTGACCCACAGCCGGCTGACGGACGCGGAGCGGGCCAAGCTGTGGAGAGCTGCCCGCGCGGGAGAGATCGATATCATGATCGGACCGCGGTCCGCCTTGTTCACGCCGTTTCAGGATCCGGGCCTCATCATCCTGGATGAGGAGCACGAGACCACCTACAAGTCCGAGCAGAGTCCCCGCTACCATGCGGCGGAAGTGGCGGAGAAAATGGGGCAGCTGTGGCAGATCCCGGTGGTGCTGGGTTCAGCCACGCCCCGGGTGGAGACCTTCTATAAAGCGGAGCAGGGCACCTACGCCTATCTGCCTTTGAAGCATCGGGCCGTTCCCGGTGCCTTGCTGCCGGAAATGAAGATCATCGACATGCGGGAGGAAATGGCCGCAGGCAATCTTTCGATCTTCTGCAGCGAGTTGACGCAGGGCATCCGGACGCGCCTTGCAAAGGGGGAGCAGACGATCCTGTTCCTGAACCGCAAGGGCTATTCCACCTTCGTCAATTGCCGCAGCTGCGGCTTCGTACTGAAATGCCCGCGCTGCAATCTGCCCTATACCTGGCACAAGGACAGAGGTCTCCTGATCTGCCATCATTGCGGCAAGGAAGTCCGCCCGGTGGATACCTGTCCCTCCTGTGGATCGCCCTATATCAAGCACTTTGGTACAGGCACCCAGCGGGTCGAGGAGGAGATCCGTCAGCTGTTCCCGGAAGCCCGGGTCCTTCGGCTGGATACCTCCGTCATCCGCGGGGAAGAAACCTACCGGGACGTGTACGAACAGTTCCGGGATCAGCAGGCAGACATCCTGATCGGGACCCAGATCGTCGCGAAGGGTTTTGATTTTCCGGGTGTTTCCCTGGTAGGCGTGCTGTCCGCCGACATGATCCTCTACAGTGAGGATTTCCATAGTACGGAGCGCACCTTCCAGCTGCTGACCCAGGTCGCCGGCCGGGCCGGACGTTCCGGGATCCGCGGCGAAGTCCTGATCCAGACCTATGCTCCTGAGCATTATGCGATCCAGGACGCGGCCCATCATGATTATGCGTCCTTCTATAAAAGCGAGTGTACGGCCCGCCACCTGATCGGTGCACCGCCGTTTACACATATATTGCAGTTCCTCTTGACTGGTGAGAACGAAGAGCGTCTGATCCGCCTGTCAGAGGAATTCCACCAGCTGCTGCTGGCCTATGGCCAGAAGCGGGGCTTCCTGATCCTGGACAGCGCACCGGCTTCCCTGGAACGTGTCAACAACGTTTTCCGCAGAAGGATCCTGGTCAAGCTGGAGGATCGTGACCGGCTGATGGCCTTCGGGACCTATTGCCGGGACAAGTTCCTGGAACGGCATCCCCGGGCCCGGGTGCAGCTGGATATAGACCCCATGAATCTGATTTAGTTTTAAGAAAGAGGTAAACCTATGGCTTTACGTAATATCCGCGTGGATGATGATCCGATCCTGCGCAAGAATTCCCGCAAAGTAGAAGCGTTCGACCAGCGGCTGGAAATGCTGATCGACGATATGTTCGATACCATGTACGATGCCAACGGCGTAGGCCTGGCGGCGGTACAGGTCGGTGTCCTGAAGCAGGTCATCGTGATCGATACCGGTGAGGAGGGCGAAAAGCTGGTCCTGATCAATCCGGAGATCATCGCCACGGAAGGTGAGCAGACGGGCGGTGAAGGCTGCCTGAGCATCCCCGGCAAGAACGGCATCGTCACAAGACCCCAGAAGGTCACGGTCCGTGCGCTGGACCGGGAGGGCAGGGTTTTCGAGAAGACCGGTGAGGATCTTTTGGCCCGGGCCTTCTGCCATGAGATCGACCATCTGTCCGGTGTCCTGTATACCGACAAGGCAGAATCCGTCCAGCAGATCATGGACGAAGAATAAGACAGGAGCTTATCATATGCGCATTGTATTTATGGGTACGCCGGACTTTGCGGTACCGGTGCTCAAGGCCGCGGCAGACACGGGTGCCGAGATCATCGGTGTCTATACCCAGCCGGACCGGCCGGTGGGCCGCAAGCAGATCTTGACGCCCTCTCCGGTCAAGGTGTATGCCCTGGAGCAGGGTTTCCCGGTATTCCAGCCGGAGCGCATCAAGCGTAAGGCGGAGGTCGAAGCACTGGAAGCCCTTCAGCCGGACCTGATCCTGGTGGCCGCCTACGGGCAGATCCTGTCCCAGCGGATCCTGGATATTCCGCCCCATGGCTGCATCAACATGCACGCCTCCCTGCTGCCGAAGTTCCGCGGCGCCGCGCCGATCCAGCGGGCGATCGTGGCCGGCGAGACCGTTACCGGGATCACGGCCATGCAGATGGACGCGGGCATGGATACCGGTGCGATGATCCGCAAAGTCGAGGTGGAGATCACGCCCGAGGATACGGCGGAGACGCTGCATGACAAGCTGGCGGAAGCCGCAGGCTCCCTGACCACCTGCGTCCTGAAGATGCTGGAAGCGGGGGAGATCCTGCCTTTAGTGCCGCAGAACGATGATGAGGCCACCTACGCGCCCATGCTGCGCCGGGAGGACGGCCTGATCGACTGGAACCGTTCGGCCAAAGAGATCCTGGACCAGATCCGGGGCTTCTATCCCTGGCCCGGCACCTACACTTTCTGGAACGGGCAGAAGCTCAGTATCGTGGAAGCGGAAGGAACACAGAAGACTTCAGACAGTGTCTGCCCCGGCAAAGTTCATGTGGAGCAGAACTGCATGTATATCGAAACAGCAGATGCCATGATCCGTGTGCTGCGCCTGCAGCTGCAGGGCAAGAAATGCATGGAAGCCAAGGCCTTCCTGCTGGGCAACCATCCGGATCAGCAGATCCTGGGAGCCTAACATGGGACAGGTACGTGTGCGCGAGGCGGCAGCCCGCTGCCTGATGGAG
>CADBPG010000248.1 GCA_902796435.1 uncultured Eubacteriales bacterium
CCGTCTCCGACCTTGTACATGCCGGCCAGGCTCGGATAGGCTTCCAGCATGCTGGTCTGCGCGGCGATCCGTTCTTCTTCGGTATCGTCCTCGACCAGTTCGCCCGCGATGCGGATCCATTCGCCCTTCATAAAGGCGCAGATCTCAGCCTTCGGGTTGGCCTTCAGCTGCTTGGCAACGTTTTTGGAATTGCCGGTCTGGATGTACAGTTTACCGTTATAGATATGTGCAGTACCAAAGGGGCGGACACGAGGCTGATCGCCTTCGACAGTAGCCAGATAATACGTTCCGGCATCCTTCAGGAATTTACAGACTCTTTCCATGACAGAATCTCCTTTACTAAAAGTATATATACTAACTAAACTATAACACTGTTTCTTTTCTGACGCAAGATAGAATCCAGGAATTGACAGGCACAGCAAACAAGCTTACAATATTGTCAGATCAAGTTTTCTTTAGGAGGAAGCCATGAACATGCAACAGGAACGTGCAGTTTTAGGTGTAGAATTCGGTTCTACACGTATCAAGGCTGTATTATTGGACGAGAACCATCAGGAACTGGCCAGCGGCGACCATGATTGGGAAAACCGGCTGGAGAACGGGATCTGGACCTATTCCATGGAAGATGTGTGGAATGGCCTGCAGGATGCCTATCGTAAACTGAAAGAAGAAGTCAAAGCGCGTTATGGCGTCACGCTGACCCGCTTGGGAGCCATCGGTATGTCCGCCATGATGCATGGATATATGCCCTTTAACGCGGAAGGCGAGCTGATGGTACCTTTCCGGACCTGGCGCAACACCATCACTGCGCAGGCTTCGGAAGCGCTGATGGAGCTCTTCCAGTACCCGATCCCCCAGCGTTGGAGTATCGCCCACCTGTATCAGGCGATCCTGAACAAGGAGCCCCATGTGCCGGATATCACCTTCATCACCACACTGGAAGGCTATGTACACTGGAAGCTGACGGGCAAGAAGGTCATCGGTATCGGTGAGGCATCCGGTATGTTCCCCATCGATTCCGCGACGAAGCAGTACAATGCCCGCATGCTGGACCAGTTTGCGGCCATTCCTGAAGTCGCTGCCTGCCCCTGGAACATCCGGGACATCCTGCCGCAGATCCTGCTGGCGGGTGATGATGCGGGCTGTCTGACGGAAACTGGCGCACTGCTTTTGGATCCGTCCGGGGACCTGCAACCGGGCATTCCGCTGTGCCCACCGGAAGGTGACGCAGGTACCGGTATGACGGCCACCAACTCTGTGGCGGTCCGTACGGGCAACGTTTCCGCCGGCACCTCTGTGTTCGCGATGATCGTTCTGGAGAAGCCGCTGTCCCGTCCGCATCCGGAGATCGACCTGGTCACCACACCTTCGGGTGAAGCGGTAGCGATGGTGCACTGCAACAACTGCACCTCCGACATCAATGCCTGGGTCCATCTGTTCCGCGAACTGTTCGAGAGCTTCGGCATGGAAGTCAAGACGAACAACCTCTACGAGACCCTGTTCAAGGCAGCCCTGGCGGGTGATCCGAACTGTGGCGGCCTTTTGTCCTACAATTACTTCTCTGGTGAGCATGTCACCGGTCTGGAAGAGGGAAGACCGCTGCTGGTCCGCAAGCCGGATGCTGATTTCTCTCTTGCCAACTTCATGCGTGCCAACCTCTACAGCGCGGTCGGCGCTCTGAAGACGGGCCTGGATATCCTTTTCAAAGAAGAAAAGGTGGAGGTCGACCGAATCTACGGACACGGTGGATTCTTTAAGACCGAAAAGGTGGGCCAGAAGATCCTGGCGGCCGCGATGAACGCGCCGGTCTCTGTCATGGCCACAGCTGGTGAGGGCGGTGCCTATGGTATCGCGATCCTGGCCTCCTACATGCTGCAGAAGCATGAGGGAGAGACTCTTGAACAGTTCCTCAACGACCGCATCTTCAAAGAAGCCGCCTGCGTCACCGTGGAGCCGGATCCGGTGGACGTTGCTGGATTTGACGCTTATATCGATCAGTACGCCAAGGGCCTTGCCATCGAGAAGGCTGCGGTGGAGCATCTGAAATGATGAAGTTTATTTCTTGGAACGTGAACGGACTGCGGGCCTGCATGGGTAAAAACTTCATGGAGTATTTCCAGGAAGCAGACGCGGACCTGTTCTGCCTGCAGGAAACCAAACTGCAGGAAGGCCAGATCGATCTGGATCTTTCCGGTTACCATCAGTACTGGAACTATGCAGAGAAAAAGGGATATTCCGGCACCGCCATCTTCGCGAAGCAGGAGCCTTTGCAGGTCATGTACGGCATGGGCATCGAGGAGCACGATCATGAAGGCCGCCTGATCACCTTGGAGTATCCGGACTTTTACTTCATCACCTGTTATACACCCAATGCACAGGATGGTTTGAAGCGCCTGGATTACCGTATGGCCTGGGAGGACGCTTTCTATGCTTATCTGAAGAAGCTGGAAGAGAAGAAACCGGTCATCTTCTGTGGGGACCTGAATGTAGCCCATCAGGAGATCGATCTGAAGAATCCGAAGACCAATCATCATAATGCGGGCTTTTCCGATGAGGAGCGTGCGAAGATGACGCGGCTTCAGGAGAATGGTTTCATCGACACCTTCCGGTACTTCTATCCGGATCTGGAAGGAGCCTATTCCTGGTGGTCCTACCGCTTCCACGCCAGAGAGAAGAACGCCGGATGGCGGATCGATTATTTCCTGGTCTCAGAAGCGTTGAAAGACCGGTTGGTCAGCGCCGGGATCCACAATGAGGTCTTTGGTTCAGACCATTGTCCGGTGGAACTGGTTATAAAGTGAAACGGCTGTCTCTTTATTAAAAGTTCCCCGAAAACCGTTGACAGGACCGTCCTTAATACGGTACGATACGGGTACGCTTTTCCAAGTACCGGTACCTTTGAAAAAGCATATGCTGCTAATAATAAAACTTCCTTCGCTTTGCGAGGGAAGTTTGTTTTTACCTGTGTCCGGCAGCTACCGGATATGCTTTTACTGGAGGGATGCAATTGAAGTGGAAAAGAGTATCCTTATCGGTGGTTCTCGTACTGGGTCTCTGGCTTTGCCTCCAGAAGCCCCTGTATGCAAAAACAAGTGTCAAGAATTATACGTTTACGGTTAAACCCGGTTCCATGGGGGAATACAACATCACCCTCACCAGCGGGAAAATGAGTTCAAAGCCCCAGGTCTACTATAAAAACTGGCAGGGCAAGCAAAAACAACTGCAATCAGGCGTTCGGTGTGTCAAGACCTCTTCCGGATACAAGTTGGAATGCAGTCTGGAAAAGAAGACGTACTATGTGAAGGTCAAGGGTACGGCCAAGCCCACCTGCCGGCTCAAGAAAAACCTGGACAGGTATGCGTCCAAACAGACTGGAAAAATGGGGCGGGGCGTCAGCTGGAAGCCTAAGGAGAACAGTTACCAGCCCTATCTGATGAGTGGCACCTGCATCCGGCAGATCGCGTATCTGACCCGGGAGGAGGCCGTCATCTACGCCATGAATCTGGACAAGAACCTGTACCTGAGAGTGCTGGATACCTCGGTGCGGGCCACGGCGCTGATCGCGGCCGCAGGCCTCAAGGAAACCAGCGCTTTAGGACGAGCCATCATGTCCATCTCCCGCAGCAAGCTGGCCGATGTGGCGAAGACGCTGGTCACCGGGCTGGGCGGCATCTCCCTCGTTCCGGACATCAAGGCGGTGGTCCTGGAGGACGTGGTCAAGAAGACTAAAAACTACACCACAGGGCTCAAGATCACAGTCACGGATACGGTGCGGGGCGGCTGTGTCAATTCCTACGAGTCCTGGGATGGCAAGGCATCCTCAGTATATGGAAAGGAATACTGCCGTGGCAACTTTTCGACCCTAAAGAAAGTGGAGGGGTGGTACTAAAACATGCATAAGATCAATAAAGATCAGGCAACGGTCATAGTCTCTGATCTTATATTCATCCTACTGGTTGCCGTGGTAGGACGGAAACTGCCTTTGGGCACGATCATCCTGGCTGCCTGCGCACTGGTCCTTGCCACAGTCGGCGTATACATGCCCCGCAGAAGCGCGGAAAGGCCCCTATTTCGGCTTCTGTACTATGGATGCATTGGATGTGCCATAGCCGCGTTCGTCGTCCTTCTCGTGGCGTAAAAAAGGCCTGCCCTTTAAAAGGCAGGCCTTGTGGTATGCGCGCCATGGGCGCGCTCTAACGGGTGAAAGTCCCGAACACGCCCAGGTAGTGGGAAGTGTATAGCTGAACAGCAA
>CADBPG010000249.1 GCA_902796435.1 uncultured Eubacteriales bacterium
ATTAATCTGACCAAGTAGTTCTTAAACAATTACGCCGCAGGCAGTTTTTAATCTGGCCTACGGCGTAATTTTGCTTCAAATTGATTTATGATTACTTCATGTGGAAAAAAACTATATCTTGGCGAAGTAAAAATTAGTTCTACCTTGATCGATGCAACGATCAATTACTGCTTTGACAATTCTCTTTTCTCCGCACGGGGTAAACAAAATAAGCTTACTGCCTTAGCGCAAGAAATCATCATGCACGACGTAACCAAACGATATACGCCACTGATTAAGATCGATCTCCCAGCCTTCTTTTTATGCCGAAATAGTTACGAATGGCACCCGTGCCAGATTTCCTGCTTCCAGAATCTGAAGCAGTCGGCAGGCAGTACCTGATGGTTTATTCTTTCCACTCTCCCAGGCATCTACAGTTTTTTTGGAGACTCCCATATACGATGCCATGAAGTCCGTCAATCACCGGTCCCTGCAAGCTCCAGCTCTTCTGCGTGTGCTTTCATGCCTTCGATGACGATGGCCGCGGCCTCTTTGATGTCCATGCCCAGCATCTCACAGCCTTTAAGGATCAAAGCACGGTCGCACTTGGCGGCGAAGCGTTTGTCCTTGAACTTTTTCATGAAGCTCTTGACTTCCATGTCCGTGATCCCGTTCGGCCGCATGCGGGCGGCTGCCTGGACGATGCCGGTCAGTTCATCGACCATGAAGAGGCTCTTTTCCATATCGGTCTCCGGCTTGACATCGTTCAGAATGTCGTAGCCATGCGCCAGGATCGCGCGGATATCTTCCTCATCCACACCGGCGGCGCGCAAGGGTTCCTCTGTGTGCTGCAGATGCTCCTCCGGATACTTTTCAAAGTCATAATCGTGCAGCATGCCCACAGCCTGCCAGTGCTCCACGTCCGCACCAAAATGCTCTGCCATGGCGCCCATGGCGTAGCAGACATTCTTTGCATGCAGCAGCAGATGGTCCTCGGTGACCATCTGCTGATTCAGTTCTGTTGCTCGTTCCAGTGTTAATTTCATATGTACTGCTCCTTATGCTTCGACCTGCAGGGTGATGGTCTGGGCTTCCAGCCCTTCGCCACAGATCGTTACCTTGATCTCGCCAGCTTCGTACCCTGCGCGGATGGCCGCCAGAGCGTAGCCGCGGTAGGTCGTATGAGCGGTATCGACAAAGGTCTCTGCCATATGCGGACGCGCAGAGCCAAAGCCCTGCAGGGTGCCCGCACCTTCCACGGTGATCGTAAGTTTCCGGTCATCGGAGGACACCACGGTGTCCTGGGCGTCTGTCAGACGCAGATCGAGGAAGCACAGATCCTGACCGTTGGCCCGCAGCACGGTTTTGTCCGGTGTGACGGTAAGCTTCGTCTCGCCTTCCGCTGTGACCAGCGTGGACGCGCCGACCCGCTTGCCCTTGGCGTCATAGGCGACGGCCGTGATCTTGCCGGGCACGTAGACGACGTTCTTGAAATGCGCCTGAGCCTCGTGCACCTTCTTCTTGCCGTAGGACTTGTTGCCCACCAACAATTCCACCTGGGCCGCGCCGCTGTAGACCACTACATTGGTCTTCTTCCCTTCACAGCCGGGCCAGGACCAGCTTTCCACCGCATCGGTGCCGCGCCACATGGAGACCGCGGCGAAATCATCCGCATGATCCAGGGGATCTACGCCGATCACCGGGAGCTTTTCCAGACCCCAGATGATCCGGTTCCAGCCCACTTCCGGCCGCATCTTACCGCAGATATCGATCACGCCCGGGCCGCCGGAGATGATCAGTCCCTCTTCCACGTCCTTCTTGGTCTTCTTGTCCTTGTACTGCACCGTACCGATGCCGGACTCGCCCAGATAATCCCAGCCGGTCCACATGAAATCACCCGTCAACTGGGGGATCTTCTTGACCAGCTGCCAGTTCTTATACAAAGCTTTGGGCAGGGTCTCGGAGCCGACGAAGGGGCGCTGTGGCCAGGTCTTCGCTTCTTTTACGTACCGGGGTGCTGCATAGTTGTAGCCCGGCATATCCAGAGAATCGCCGACCTTTTCCACGATCTTGTCCGCGCCTTTGCCTTTGGCGGCCAGCTCCATCAAGCCTCCCATTTTGTTCATCAGCATATTGAAGAAGCTGCTGGTGGGCAGAGAATCCATGGACTGGCTGCCGGTCTTCTTTTCTTTTTCATTCTCTTTACCGTTGCCGTACAGGCCCTTGCCCTTCGCGACCATGGTCGCCAGCATCAGGTTGATGCCCAGGGTCACCGCACGGGACGGGTCCAGACTGCGGACGAAGTCGGCCATTTCTTTGCAAAGCTTCTGTCCTTCCTCTAGGCCCAGATCGGAGATCTCGTTGCCGATGGAGTACAGGATCACGGAAGGATGGTTATAGTCTTTTTCGATCATGGCCTGGGTATCCTTCTGCCACCATGCGGTAAACTTCTCTTTGCCATAATCGAAAGGATTCTTGTGGATCAGCCACATGTCGAAGGTCTCGTCCATGACGTACATACCCAGACGGTCGCAGGCATCCAGCATGGCCTTGGACATGGGGTTGTGGGCGGAACGGATGGCATTGAAGCCCGCTTCCTTCAGGATGCGCACCCGACGCTCTTCTGCATCCGCAAAGGCGCAGGCGCCCAGGATCCCGTTGTCGTGATGGATGCAGGCACCGCGCAGCAGCACCTCTTTGCCATTGACCTTCAGGCCCGTGCCATCCCAGGTCAAAGTGCGGAAACCAAAGGATGTCTCGTCGCAGTCTGCGGCCGCGCCATCCTTTTCCACAGTGACAAGGCAGCGATACAGGTTCGGAGTCTTCTCGCTCCAGGACTTCGCCTCCGGGACCGTCAGCGTGACAGGGTTGCCGACGCCCTCTGCCACCAGAGTCGTGCCATCGAAGATCTGCGTCTTGACGACCGCTTCCGCCGCGGCGCCGGTAAGCCGTACGGCCACCTGCACAGTGGACGCATCCTGCACCTTGACGCAGATGCCCTGAGGTGCGATGCAGACAGGGCCGCCCACATGCAGCCAGACCGGCCGGTAGATACCACTGCCGGAATACCAGCGGCTGTTGGGTGCCTCGGCATTGTCCGCGACGATGACCAATTCGTTCTCCTGCTGCAGATCCGCTGTCAGGTCGACGTAGAAATCAGTATAACCATAGGGGCGCTTGGCCAGCAGTTTGCCATTGAGCGTGACCGTGGCGTTCTGGTAGACGCCCTCACACTCCAGGACCACCTTCTGCCCCTGCCAGGCCTCCTCCATCGCAAATACTTTTCTGTAGATATATTTGCCCGGCTCGAAATATGCGCTGGCTCCGGCCGTCTTCGCCTCTTTGCTACGCTCCTCAAAGAGCATCGCGTCATGGGGCAGGTCGACCGTCTTGACGAGCGTGCTGCCCGCTTTTTCTACGGTCCAGCCGCGGTTAAAATCCAGTTTTTTCATAGTGATGCCTCCTTTATTCTACACGCAGCATGGTCTGCTCCGCATCCTGCACGTTTTTACCTACATAGATGGTCAAATCTTCCGGAATGATCATGGTTCCGCTCTCGGGATCATACAGGCGCAGATCCTGCCGGTCGATCATGACGACCGCTTCCTTTTCCTCGCCCGGTGCCATGGCAACACGGGTGAAGCCCTTCAACAGTTTATGCGGTTTTCCAGGGATGTTGGAACCCACGAAGACCAGGACCGCTTCCTCGCCGTAGCGGTCGCCCGTATTTTTGACCTTGCAGCTGACGCGGATCTTGTCCGCTTCCCTGTGCGCCTCGGCGTCCGCATAGGCGAAGGTCGTGTAGGAAAGTCCGAATCCGAAGGGATACTCCGGTTCGAGCCCCTCTTTTTCAAACAGGGCATATCCATGATAATATCCATAGTCCACGGACTGATCCTTCGCGTCACTGTAGGGGAAGTCCGGATAATCCTCTTCCTTGCGCGCGACGGTGAAGGGCAGCTTGCCGGAGGGGTTGACCTTGCCGGTCAGGACGTCAGCCAACACGTGACCGCCTTCCATGCCCGGATACCCCGCGTACAAAATGGCATCCGCATCCTCAGCCCACTCCTCCGTGATCACGGCGGAGCCGGAATAGAAGATGACGACCACTGGCTTGCCGGTCTGCTTCATGGCGTGGATCAGTGCAACTTCGTCATCATGCAGGCGCAGGGACTTACGGTCACCGCCGGTCACCCCCTTCGGATCGGAATTGGTGACGAATTCACCCTCATCCCGATAATCATTGCCCAGCACGCAGACGATCACATCTGCCTCTTCCGCCGCCTTCGTGCAGGCGTCGATCTCATCGTTCGGCGCGATGTAGACCTTCCGGAATGCCTTGCTGATTCCTTCGGCCGGGGTGACGATATAGGGCGGATGCACCATGGAAGAGCCATGATCGCCGATGACTTCTTCATCAGCGAACCGGCCGACCAGAGCGATCTTCTTTGCAGGATCCTCGATGGGCAGTAAGCCGTTGTTCTTCAACAGTACGATACCCTCTTCCAGCGCTTTGCGGGCCAGCTGTGTATGTGCCGCGCAGGCAACGACATCCTTCCTGTAGCCCTGAGCCCGATAAAGATTCTGGAACCTCAGCAGCGTCGCGATGATATTGACGCAGTGCACATCCAGTTCTTCCTCTTTGAGGGTCCCCTCCTGCACTGCCTTGATCAGTTTCTTGCCGCGTTTCATGGTCATGGGCATCTCGATGTCCAGACCCGCCTTGACGCTTTCCGGCCCATCGTGGACACCCCAGACAAAGTCGGAGATGGAGAAGCCTTCAAAGCCCAGGTCCTTCAAATGATCGAAGACTTCTTTGTTCTCACCGCAATAGGTACCATTGACCTTATTATAGGCGGACATGACGGAACCGGCGCCGGCGCGGAAGCATTCCTCAAAATGATAAAGATATACATCGCGCAGCGTCTCCTCGTCCGCATTGGCGGAGACAGAGAATCTCAGGTTTTCGATGGAGTTCATATAATAATGCTTCGGGCAGGAGATGACACCGTACTTCTGCAGGCCTCGAGTCAAGGCCACGCCGTATTTACCGGTCATGAACTGGTCCTCACCATAGGCCTCCTGCGCACGGCCCCAGGCCGGATGGCGCAGCAGATTGATGCAGACACCGGCAAAATAGTTGGCGCCCAGGGCGATGCATTCTTTCGCGATCGCCTCACCCACTTCTTCCTCCAGGGCGGTATCAAATGCTGCAGCCCGGCTATTCGACGTCGGGAAGCAGGTCGCTTTCTTCATCACAACGCCCCGCGGTCCATCGGAAAACAGGATCGGCGGTACACCCAGCCGCTTGCAGCCGCCCCCGGCGATGGGGTCATAATTGTAGATCCGGCCATGGGCCAGACCATTCAGCACAGCCCAGTGTCCGCTGAGCATATGAACCTTTTCTTTCAGCGTCATCTGCCCCGTCAGCTCCGCAGCCAGTTCCCTGGCTAAGGGCACATGGTTGCTTTCAGGACTCGTGACCGGAACAACACCCGCCTGGGCCATGATCCCCAGAGCTTCATCAAAGCTTTTTACATTATGTTTTGCCATGGCTTTCTCCTTATTGATAAGATCTTTTGAAGCACGAATCGATGTGATTTAAGTATAGCCTATTTTCCTTTCGGATTCAAGCCAATGAGAGGTGATTCAACTGCGTCTGCGTGATTTCAGAGGCCCTGGTACGCCAAACAAAAAAGTGGCACCAGATACTCTGGCGCCACTGTATCGATCAATCCGCTTCTCGCTCCATAATA
>CADBPG010000250.1 GCA_902796435.1 uncultured Eubacteriales bacterium
AAAGAAACGACTGACACTTTTCGCCGGCCATTACGGCAGCGGCAAGACCAACATCGCCATCAACTACGCGGTCTGGTTAAAGGAACAAGGCCTGCCCGTCACCATCGCGGATCTGGACATCGTCAACCCCTACTTCCGCGTGCAGGACAGCGAAAAGCTATTGCAGGAGACCGGTATTCCCCTGATCGTTTCGGAATACGCGGGCACCAACCTGGACGCGCCGGCCATGCCGAAGGAAGCCTACGGGCTTGTATCCGACCCCAGCATGTATGGTGTGATCGACGTCGGTGGGGATGACAGAGGCGCCCTGGCGTTAGGCCGCTATGTTCCGGAGATCCTGGAAGAAAACGACTATGAAATGCTTCTTGTCGCCAACAAGGCAAGGCCGCTGACCCGTACGGTGGAAGATACGATCGTGGTCCTCAGGGAGATCGAAGAAGCCTGCGGTCTGCCCTGCACAGCGCTGGTCAACAATACCAATCTAGGCCCGGATACCACTGTACAGGATGTGTTGGATAGTGTACAATATATCGAGGAGCTGTCACGGCGCACTGGACTTCCGGTCAAGATGACTTGCGTCCGCCGCGATTTATATCCGGCTCTGGAAGGCCAGATCCCGGACCTGTTCCCGATCGACCTGCAAAAACTGTATTATATGATCCAATCATAAATGATATTATAGGAGGAGAACATGTCAAAAGTTATCTTTAATGAAGAGCTTTGCAAGGGCTGTGGACTGTGCGTCAATGCCTGTCCCAAGCAGATCCTTGCGCTCAGCAAGACACGTCTGAACGGCAAAGGCCACACACCTGTGGAACAGATCGACCCGGACAAATGCATCGGCTGCGCCTTCTGCGCCATGATGTGCCCGGACTGCGTGATCACGGTAATCAGAGAATAAGAAGACTATCTTAAGGAGAGCTTATGAGCGAAAAAGTATTGATGAAAGGCAATGAAGCCATTGCCGAGGCCGCGATCCTTGCGGGCTGCCGCCATTATTTCGGCTACCCCATCACCCCGCAGACGGAAGTCGCCGCCTACATGTCCAAGAAGATGCCCAAGATCGGCGGCACCTTCCTGCAGGCAGAAAGTGAAATAGCAGCGATCAACATGGTCTATGGTGTAGCCTCCACCGGTAAACGTGCCATGACCTCTTCTTCCAGCCCCGGAATCTCCCTGAAGACCGAGGGTATCTCCTATCTGGCAGGTGCGGATCTGCCGGCGCTGATCGTCAACGTCCAGCGTGGCGGCCCGGGTCTGGGCGGTATCCAGCCATCCCAGTCCGATTATTTCCTGGCGACCCGCGGTCCCGGACATGGTGATTTCCACGTATTGGTCTTCGCACCCTCCAGCGTGCAGGAAATGGCCGACCTGACCAGCAAGGCCTTCGAGCTGGCCGAGAAATACCGCATGCCCGCCATGCTGCTGGCCGACGGTACCATGGGCCAGATGATGGAGCCCGTCGTTCTGCCGGAGCCCATCGAAAAGGTCGAGGAAAAGCCCTGGGCTGTGACCGGTACCAAGGGAGAGCGTGAGCACAACATCATCAACTCCCTGTATCTGAAGCCCGCGGAACTGGAGCAGACCAACCTGGACCGCTTCGCCCGCTATAAGATCATTGAAGAGACCGAGTGCATGTGGGAAGAATTCATGATGGAAGACGCGGAAGTCTGCGTCGTTTCCACCGGTATCACCGCCCGTGTCTCCCGCAACGCCATCGTCGAAGCCCGCAAGCAGGGCATCAAAGTCGGTATGATCCGTCCGATCACCCTGTGGCCCTTCCCGAAGAAGCCGCTCATCGAAGCCGCTGACAAGGTCAAATCCTTCATCGCGGTCGAGCTGAACATGGGTCAGATGAAGGAAGATATCGAGCTGGCGATCCGCTGCAAGAAGCCGGTCGCGCTGTGCAGCCGCGTCGGCGGTATGATCCCGTCCCCGGACGAAGTGCTCGAAGCCATTAAGAAGGAGGTCTGACATCATGGTCGTATTTGAAAAACCGAAAGCATTGACGGATGCGGTCCTGCATTATTGCCCGGGCTGCACCCATGGTATCGTACACCGTCTGGTGGCAGAAGCCATCGACGAACTGGGCATCGAAGGAAAGACCATCGGCGTCGCGCCGGTCGGCTGCTCCGTTATGGCCTATGATTATTTTGCCTGTGACATGATCGAAGCCTCCCACGGCCGTGCTCCGGCTGTGGCGACCGGTGTCAAGCGTGCGCTGCCGGACAACATCGTCTTCGCCTATCAGGGCGACGGTGACCTGGCATCCATCGGTCTTTGTGAGACCGTCAGCACCGCCGCCCGCGGCGAGAACGTCACCATCATCTTCATCAACAACGCGATCTACGGTATGACTGGCGGCCAGATGGCGCCGACCTCCCTGATCGGCCAGGTCACCCAGACCTCTCCCTATGGCCGTGACCCGAAGACCCAGGGCTACCCGATCAACATCTGCGAGCTTCTGGCGACTCTGGACGCTCCCTATTATCTGGAACGTGTCACCGTCAACAACGTACAGCATGTACGCCAGGCCAAGAAGGCCATCAAAAAGGCTTTCCAGAACCAGGTCGAAGGCAAGGGCTACTCTCTGATCGAGGTCGTCTCCGCCTGCCCGACCAACTGGGGCATGACGCCGCAGAAGGCACTGGACTGGATCGAGACCGACATGCTGCCCCGCTACCCGCTGGGTGTCTACCGTGATAAAGACGCCGAAGCAAAGAAGGAGGACTGATCTCATGGTCAATAGTGAAATCATCATCGCCGGTTTCGGCGGTCAGGGTCTTCTGTTCTCCGGTAAGGTACTGGCCTATGCCGGCCTTCTGGAAGGCCGCGAGCTTTCCTGGCTGCCCTCTTACGGTCCGGAAATGCGCGGCGGTACCGCCAACTGCAACGTCATTCTTTCCGACACACCGGTCGGCTCTCCGATCGTCCAGCATCCCAACGTCCTTATGGTCATGAACCTGCCTTCTCTGGACAAGTATGAGGCTGATGTTGTGACCGGCGGCAAGATCTTCGTGGACTCCACCCTGATCGCCCGCAAGGTCGAGCGTACCGATGTAGAAGCTTATTATGTCCCCGCGACCCAGATGGCCAATGAAATGGGCTTCCCGGGTCTGGCCAACATGATCCTGCTGGGCGCCGTCATCAAAAAGACCGGATGCATCAGCGAGGAAGGTCTGCCGGCAGCCCTGAAAAAGGTCATCCCTGCCCGCAAGGCCGATCTGTTCGACGCCAACATGGCCGCGATCAAGGCCGGCGCTGAATACGTAGGATAATAGGATAAGACCATCAGAAGTCCCTTCCGGGCTAACTGATGGTCTTGTTTTTTACCTTGAAAAATGGTATGATGCTTACAGTTTGAAATCTTTCACTAGGAGGAAAACCGTCATGTTAGTGGAAACCAAAGCACGTGTTGGTGTATTCGCAATCGCGCTGGGCGCCTATCTGCCCCAGTTCCCTTCTCTTGTACCCGAATTCGACGCACAGTTTGCTGATTTTAAGACCCGCATCCCGGATTCTGTCGAGCTGATCGATGGAGGCATCGTCACGACCAAGGAGCAGGCCATGGCAGCCGGCGACAAGTTCCGTGCGGCAGACGTCGACTTGGTCATCCTGCAGCTGCTGACCTATGCCACCAGCTACAATATGCTGCCCGCCGTTCGTGATCTGGACGTACCTGTGGTCCTGGTCAATGTGCAGAAGAAGCTGGCACCGGATTACGCCAAT
>CADBPG010000251.1 GCA_902796435.1 uncultured Eubacteriales bacterium
CTTCATGTTGTCGTGCATCAGGTTCTGGCTGATGCGCGCGCCCTGTGCCTGCCAATCCAGCCATACACCCATGATGCAGTTGTGGATATGGTTGCGGCGGATGGTGACGTCGATGGCGGCATGCAGCTTGATACCAGCGGTCTCAGCGCCGCCCAGCTGCTGGGTATTGCAGACATGATGGATGTGGTTGTCTTCGATGATGGAGAAGACACCGCCCATGCGGCCGACGATACCGGTCTGCTCGCAGTGGTGGATCTCGCAGCGGCGGACGATGTGGCTGCCCACCTTTTCCTTCAGCCAGCCGTGGTACTGACCGCGGCAGACCGCGTCACGCTCCATCTGCGTGGGGCTCTTGACATGCTTGGTGTAGAAGTACATGTCGTTTTCCGGATCCCGGTATTTGCCCAGGGAGATACCGCAGCAGCGGCTGGCCCAGACCTTGCAGTCCTCGATGATCCAGCCCTTGGACCAGTGGGGGCCGATCAGACCGTCCTGATAGGCGGCCGGCGGTGCCCAGGTCGTTGCGCCTTTGTTGATATCAAAACCGGAGACCGTGATGTAGCTGATGCCGTTTTCTTCAGGCATGAAGCAGTTGCGGCGGACCAGGATCTCGACCTTTTCCTTGCGCGGGTCCTTGCCCTTGAAGTTGGCATAGAAGACGGTCTCGTTGCCTTCCTGGGCGCAGCACCATTTGTAGGTGGATTCTTCCTGGTTCCAGGCGCAGGGATCAGCCTCGCCCTTCTCGCAATCCTCTAGGGAATCAGCCTCGTACATCATCACATCATTCAGGACCACACAGCCGGTGTGACGGATGGTCGGAGCGAAATACCAGTCACCGCAGACGCGGGTGGTGTAGGGGTTATAGTCGCCGAAGACGCCGTTGTCGACCCGGGCCGTCCAGACATCGCCCTGATAGGGCGTCCAGTCGGAAAGGACCTCTGCGCCGGTGATCACAGCACCCAGCGGTTCGATGGACTTATAGGTGATCCGGGCTTCTTCTGTGCCCGCGTGCCGCGGCACGACCTGCTCGCGGTAGATACCGGGAGCGACCAGGATCTCGTCACCCGCAACGGCGACCTTGGCCGCGTCGTTGATATGACGGAAAGGACGTTCTTTGCTTCCATCGCCTTCAAAAGGCGCATGAATGTCAACATAATAAGTCATCACGTGTACTCCCTTTCTAGAGATGTAGTCTTGGATTCATCA
The DNA here is from genome assembly GCA_902796435.1 of uncultured Eubacteriales bacterium. Taxonomy (GTDB): domain Bacteria; phylum Bacillota; class Clostridia; order Lachnospirales; family Bianqueaceae; genus RUG159. The sequence continues at coordinate 1,207 of CADBPG010000251.1, forward strand.
TATCATAGTTCACGGAAAAGTCAATTGACGAAGGCTTGATCAGTTACAACAGTGTCCATGGGCTGATTTTTCCTGTTCACAAAACGGGGAGACTCTGCTATAATAGTTAAAGACTTAATTATAGAAGGGGATATCAATGGCAGAAACAAAAAAGAATGAACTGATCCGTGACTTGACCAGCGGATCGGTACCCGGGACTTTGCTGAGATTCGCAATGCCTCTGTTCTTGTCCGGGCTTTTGCAGACGGTCTACAACATGGTCGACATGATGGTGGTCGGCCGCTTCGTCGGCTCGGACGGACTGGCGGCGGTCTCCATCGGCGGCGACCTGCTCATGATGATGACCTTCATCGCCATGGGCCTTTCCAACGCGGGCCAGATCACCATTTCCCGTTTCATCGGGGAAGAGCGGTATGACCGCGTCGGCAAGATGGTGGGCACCTTGTTTACTTTGTTGATCGCAGCTGCCCTCGTGATGATGGTCCTCGTTTTTGGCCTGCATCAGCCGATCCTGCGCTGGATGAACACGCCCCAGACTTCCTGGAAGATGACCCGGGACTATGTGGTCACCTGCGCGGCGGGTCTGGTCTTCATCTACGGGTACAATCTGGTCTCCGCGATCCTGCGCGGCATGGGCGATTCCCGCCATCCTTTCATATTCATCGCGATCGCGTCCGTCATCAACATCATTCTGGACCTGGTCTTCGTGGCCGGTTTGGGGATGGGTGCCTTCGGCGCTGCCCTGGGCACTGTCATCGGCCAGGCCGTGAGTTTTATCTTTGCCCTGCGGCTTTTGTATAAAAACCGGGCGGAGATCCGGTTTGATTTCAAACCGCATAGTTTCCGGATCTATGGAGAGGCCTTCCGGCCGCTGATGTCTCTGGGCATCCCCATGGTCATCCAGTCGGCAGCGGTCCACTTTTCCATGCTGTTCGTCAACAGCTACGTCAACAGCTACGGCGTCGAGGCCGTTGCGGTCACGGGCGTGGCGCGTAAACTGGAAAGCGTCATCAATATCGTATCGCAGGCGGTATCTTCCGCGGGCGGTGCGATGATCGCGCAGGCCCTGGGCCGCCGCAAGGTCGAACGTGTGCCGAAGGTCGTGTTCACTGCCTTTTTCGTGGTCCTGGTCCCGGCGGTCGTCATGGCCCTTCTGACCATCTTCAAACCGGAGTGGCTGTTCGGGCTCTTTACGACAGATAAGGCAGTCCTGACACTGGCGCTGACCTATATCCCGGTGGCATTGATCCAGTACGCCGGCGCGTCTCTCAGGCCTGCGAACTTCGCTCTGATCAATGGTTCCAGCAATTCCACGCTGAACCTGATGGTCGCCATCCTGGACGGTATCATCTGCCGTATCGGTTTCGCGCTTCTGCTTGGCGTATATCTGAACTGGGGCATCAAAGGCTTCTGGTACGGCAACGCCTTCGCCGGACTCATGCCCTTCGTCATCGGCAGCATCTATCTGGTCAGTGGACGGTGGAAACTGCGTGTTTCCCCTGAGAGTAAAGAAGCATGATCCTGAAACCTGATTTTTATGACCGGTTCCAGTGCAAGGCGGGTGCCTGCACCAACAC
>CADBPG010000252.1 GCA_902796435.1 uncultured Eubacteriales bacterium
GACCAGTGCGGTCGTAGAGATGATCATGCTCTTGGTCGGTTTCCGCATGGCCTTCAGCATGACCAGATACGGCTGCGTAAAGGTCATGAACAAGAATGAAAATCCAACGATGCGCAGGTACTGCATGCCGATCCGGATCAGCGCTTGATCATTGGTGAAAAGCTGCATGATAAAGCCCGGTGCCAAGGTGGCCAGCAGGAAAAAGGTACTGCAGGCGATGCCCGCCACCAGGCAGGAAATGCTGAACACATTGTTGATCTTCTCGCGGTGCGCACTGCTCAGATACTGGGCCAGCAGCACACTGGTCCCCACGATCAGTCCCAGGAAAAGATTGCTCAGGATGCGGCTCAGATTGTTGGCCAAGGAGACTGCCGACAGTTCCGTCTGTCCGATGGCATTCAGCATGAGGGTGTCCGCCGTACCGATGGCCGTGGACAACAGGCTCTGCGCGATGATGGGGATCGCCAGCCGGCGCAGGCCGGAGGTGAATTCTTTGTCAAAAGTCGCTTTCATCACTTTACCACACTACATGTTTCGATTCCATAATACTGCATCAGTCGTACGGCATCTGCGCCGATCCTCTCACCGCTCATCACGATGGGGATCGCAGGTGGGCAGCCGACTGTGCTCTGTGCCAGAATGCGTCCCTCCGCTGCAACGATCGGGATCGTTTCCGTTGGGCTGAAGACCGCTTCCCGAACGGACATGGCCTTTTCCGGTCTTTTACAATCAGGATGCTGCCCTGTGATCGAAGGTCTGCACTCTATACTGCACAGCGCCTGGCAGACCCTCATCATTTCTTCCTCGGTATTTTCCGGCGTACACATGAGCACCAGATAGTCCGGGTCGTGAAACTCGGAAATGACCCCTTTTTCCAGCAGGATCTCGGCCAGCTGATCACCCGTATAGCCGAAGGCCGAAGCATCGATGGTGATCTTTAGTGACTCATCACCGCACAGTGTATAGCCATGTCCTTTCAATTGCTCCTTGATCCGTGAGATAAGCGGAAGAAACTCCTGCATCGAACTCTGCAGTGTTTCCAGATACGGATTGGCCAGATCCAGAGACTGCATGATCAGATATGACGGACTCGTGGACCCGAACAGAGCCAGTGCCTGTTTTGCGCTATCGGCGAGTCCCGGCTGCACGTGCAAATATGCCCCTCCGGTCAGCACGGGCAATGTCTTATGCGCGGAATCGCAGCACAGATCTGCGCCGAGGTCCATGGGATGCTGTGATGGTGTGAGAAAACGCAGGTACGCCCCGTGGGCGTTATCGACCGCAAGCAATACGTTATGGCGGTGGCAGACTTCTGCCAGGTTTCCAATGTCCGCGACATGACCCAGGTAATCCGGACTTGTGATATACACGACGTCCGGCTGTTCACGGCAGATCGCTTCTTCCAGCGCTTCCGGCAGTATCGTACATGCCTGATAGGATTCTCCCGGCAGAGGATACAGCCAGGACACATCCAGATCCAACAGCGCCGCCGCGCTCAAAAACACTTTATGCGCATTGCGGCCCGCCAGCACCTTTTTGCCACGGCCCAGCGTCGCCAGATAGAGCATCGCCCGGATCGCCAACGAGGACCCTTCCGTAGAATAGAACGTCGGGCACCCAAACAAGAGCGAAGCATTGGCCTCGCTCTCGGCTATGATACCGGAAGCCTCGTACAGGCTGTCCGCCCCGTCGACTTCCGTGATGTCCAACGGCTCTGCACCTAAAGGGCCATGGCCTTTATGGCCTGGCATATGCAGACGGATGGGGGATGAAGCGTCGTAAGTCCGAACAAAATCATAAATAGGCGTATTCATTATTCCGGCTTTCTCAGTGTATACAGCACATACGTGTCTTTGAACACGACCAGGTCGCCGTTCTCGCGTACGGTCCTGCGCAGGCCTTCAAAGAATGCGGTCCGATCTGGTTCGGCGATCGTCAGATGGTCGGAATGGGTGCCGCAGTATGCGACGTACTCGTCGGCCGTCAGCCGCCGCTCTCCATAAAACTCGTGCTTCTCAAGATCCACATAGCCGTAGGCCGGTCCGTTCCTATAGTCGAACTTCTGGCGATACGGGATCTCCGGCTTATAGTACTGATCGTAGACCTGCTGGATCTTCTGATACAGCGCTTCATTGGATGACCTGTATTCGCCGCTCGTCAGCATCATGGCCAGCATCCCGCCGGGCTTGAGCAGTTCAAAGGTTTTGCTATAGGCGACCTCCTCTGGGATCCACTGGATCGTCGCCGCGGAGTAGATCATGTCGAACTTCTGATCACCAAAATCGTGCGTGATGAAATCATCGTTGATGATGTGGAAATTCGGGCACGCGCCGTATTTCTCCTGCATTTTGGCCGCCAGATGCGGTCCCAGCTCGATCGCGAGATAATCGCAGCCCGTCGCCAAAACAGGATCTGTCGCCTGACCGGTGCC
>CADBPG010000253.1 GCA_902796435.1 uncultured Eubacteriales bacterium
ATTTGGCAGACGGATGAGAAAGTAGCAGCATTCTACGCTGACCATGGCCGCCCGGACGCTTATGCACAGCTGGAGCCGGAAGAGGGCGCATGGTATGATCATTGGATCGACCTGGATCTTGCCAAGATCGAGCCGATGATTGCACTGCCGTTCCATCCTTCCAACGCGCTGCCGATCCGGGAACTCAAGAAAGATCCGGAAAAGTATCTGGCACCTTTAGGACTGACCGACAAGATCCACGATGGTCAGATCTGGGTCGACCAGGGCGTCATCGCCGGCTGCGCAGGCGGCCTGTATGAGAATATCCAGGAAGCCGCCGCCATCCTGAAGGATCAGAGTGTGGGCACTGGCGCCTTCGGCCTTTCCGTATATCCGGCCTCCACGCCGATCCAGCAGCAGACCATGAAGAACGGGATCCTTTCCGACCTGCTTCTTGCAGGCGCTGTGATCAAGCCCTGCTTTTGCGGTCCCTGCTTCGGCGCGGGCGATGTACCTGCGAACGGTGCTTTCTCGATCCGCCATACGACCCGTAATTTCCCCAACCGTGAAGGTTCCAAACCTGGAGAAGGGCAGTCCTGTTATGTGGCACTGATGGACACCCGTTCCATCGCGGCCACCGCGGCCAACGGCGGTATCCTGACCGGCGCGGATGAGATCGAATATACCGTAGATAAGCAGCCTTATCATTTTGACAGTGCGATCTACGAGAAGCGTATCTACAATGGTTTCGGCCAGCCGGATCCAGCTGCGGAACTCGTCTTTGGACCGAACATCACAGACTGGCCCGCCATCGAGCCGATGAAGGAAGACCTGCTTGTAGAACTGGCGGCGGTCATCCGGGATCCGGTCACCACTACAGACGAACTGATTCCTTCAGGCGAGACCTCCTCCTATCGTTCCAATCCGCTGCGTCTGGCAGAATTCGCCCTGTCCCGCAGAGAGCCGGCCTACGTGGGCCGCGCAAAAGCGATCCACGCGAAAACGCCGGAGGACTATGGTTTCAACAATGCAACCACCTCTTTAGGATCCGCTATCTTCGCCAATAAGCCGGGCGATGGTTCCGCCCGTGAGCAGGCGGCCTCCTGCCAGCGTGTACTGGGCGGCGCCGCCAACATCGCCATCGAGTACGCGACCAAGCGTTATCGTTCCAACTGCATCAACTGGGGCATGGTCCCGTTCACCACAGAGGCCTTCCCCTACGAGACTGGCGCGCTCCTGTTCGTACCTGGGATCCGCAAGGCACTGGAGACCGGCGCAGAGCAGATCACTGGCTATGTCATAACCGGTGACTCCAGACAGGAGATCACCCTGTACATGCAGGGGCTGACCGCCGAGGAGCGGCAGATCCTTCTGGACGGCTGCCTGATGAACTATTATCGTTTTCAGAAAGAGAGGGCATAACTATGGCTGATAAGATCCAAATGAAGACACCGCTGGTCGAAATGGACGGCGATGAAATGACCCGCATCCTGTGGCAGATGATCAAGGATGAGCTGATCCTGCCCTTTGTCGATCTGAAGACCGAATACTATGATCTGGGTTTAAAACACCGTGACGAGACCCGTGACCAGGTCACGATCGACTCCGCGGAAGCCACGAAGAAGTACGGCGTCGCGGTCAAATGCGCGACCATCACACCGAACGTACAGCGTATGAGCGAGTACGACCTGCACGAGATGTGGAAGAGCCCGAATGGCACGATCCGCGCTATCCTGGATGGTACGGTGTTCCGCACCCCCATCACGGTCAGCCGCATCCATCCGGCGGTCCGCAGCTGGGAAAAGCCCATCACCATCGCCCGTCACGCCTACGGCGATGTATATAAGAACACCGAGATCCGCACCACGGAAGGCGGTACCGCAGAACTGGTCTTCACCGGTGACAGCGGAAAAGTGACCCGCCAGCTGGTCCAGAAACTGGATGGCCCTGGCGTCCTCCAGGGCATGCACAACAAGGAAGCTTCCATCCGCTCCTTTGCCCATTCCTGCTTCCAGTTCGCCTTAAGCCAGAAACAGGACCTGTGGTTCGGAACCAAAGATACCATCTCCAAGATCTATGACGGCGCCTTCAAAGAGATCATGGCAGAGGTCTTCGAAGAATACAAAGACCGGTTCGACGCCGCCGGCATCGAATACTTCTACACCCTGATCGACGACGCAGTCGCCCGCGTGATCCGCTCCAAGGGCGGCTTCATCTGGGCCTGCAAGAACTATGACGGCGACGTCATGAGCGACATGGTCTCCACAGCCTTCGGCTCCCTTGCGATGATGACCTCTGTCCTGGTCAGCCCGGACGGGATCTATGAATACGAAGCTGCCCACGGCACGGTCACCCGCCACTACTACCGTTACCTGAAAGGGGAGAAGACCTCCACCAACCCGGTCGCCACGATCTTCGCCTGGACCGGCGCCCTCCGCAAGCGCGGCGAACTGGACGGCATCGACACCCTCGTCACCTTCGCCAACAAACTGGAACAGGCCTGCCTGGACACAATCGAAGCCGGCATCATGACCAAAGACCTGGCCCTGCTGGCCGACAATGACGGAAGTATCCAGGTTGTGGATAGCGAAGAGTTCTTGAAGGCAATCCGAGAGAAGGTCTCTATGGAATAAAAGATAGTCCCCCATATCCTAAGTGCGCTTACTTCGCACTATGTGCTCAAAATGCGCACACCGGATATGGGGAACTCCTTCTTTATTCCATATGAGACTTTTACGCATTCCTTCCAGACAGGGGTTTCTTGGAGCAGAATTCGATTAGGTATAGTTTCTGGAAGAGGGGATAAAGATGATGGATGGTTGTATTGCGTGACAGCACAGATGCTCGTACGAA
>CADBPG010000254.1 GCA_902796435.1 uncultured Eubacteriales bacterium
ATATTGACGGATTGATAGAAATAAGAGACAGCATACCTTAAGCAGGGTATACTGTCTCTTTTGTTTGGATCGGTTTCATTCGCGGATCTGTCCGTCACCGCGGATCACGTATTTATAAGTCGTCAATTCTTTCAATCCCATGGGACCTCGGGCGTGCAGTTTTTGTGTGGAGATGCCCATCTCGCAGCCCAGGCCAAATTCGCCCCCGTCGGTGAAACGGGTGGAGGCATTGACGTACCGACTTTTACAACGATCTTCATATGCAAAACTCCCCTAAGCAAGTGTTGTTTACTATTGTAAAGTGATAGCACGGCGATATCAATTAGGAGAACCCACAGGAAAACCTGTGGGTCGTCGGGAAGATTCTACAGGAATGATATTTATTGTTCTTTATCCCACTTATCCTAAAAGCGTGATCGGTATGTACAGGATCGTGGGACGGCCGTCTGTAACTGCTTCCAGTACCAGCCGGTTGACAGGCTGCACAGTCTCGCCGGCGGAGATGACAAAATCAGCACGGCCCAGATGCGCTTTCGAGTGGTTGTTCTCCTGATTGATGCGGATCGCGCTCTTGCCGCTTACTACGTGGAAACCTTCAGGCAGCAGCCAACGCAGTGACAGATTGAGAGGCTCGTTTTCATGCCGATGCGTTTTGTTCACAAAATCGATATGTATGCTGCATTCCTCGAGGGGACGGATGTCCGGTGCTTCTTTCAGTGTAATGAAAGCCTCATACAGCGGGGTTTCGAAATACAGGCTGTAAGGTTTCAGACCGGCCAAAGCGGCTTGCAGCCTGCGGTCTTCACGGATGCGGCGCATCAGGAGGTCTTTGGCATTGCCGGGGATCTCATCCGGCTCGGCGGGGGAGAGCTCCATATCGGCTTCATTGGCGATCAAGGTGCCCGCAGCCAGACGTACGACGCGGCTGGTCAGTTCTGTGCAGCTGTTAGGCAGGCTCCGGCCCCGATCACCGCGCGCGATGGAGATCGTAACGATATCATCGCCCAGGTATTCTTTCCAGTCGGTCGGGATGGCAGCCATTCCGCCAAGAATGCCCATGGTCGCTCCGACGGTCGCGCCGGTGCAGTCTGTATCGTCGCCGCAGTTGATCGCCAGGATCATGGATCTTTTGAAGTCGCCTTTACCATAGACCAGGCCGAGTACGGTGTAGGCCACGTTGGAAGGCGCTTCGAACCAGCCGTCGCCGATGTCGGCATTCATCTTCTGGATGGCATTGCGCGCTGTTTTCGGGTCCATACCCTGATCGTAAGCTTCCAGAACGAATCGTACGCTTTGTGCGACGCGTGAGTATTCCGGGATGACGGACAAAGCAACTTCTATGCAGGAACGGACATCGGGCAGAACAAAGGCGGCGGACTGCATCGCTCCAACGAAGGCGGCCGCGATCGTGCCTTCCCCGGCACCGTGATCGACCTTGGCATCCTCCATGGCATATCGTGCCGCAGCTTCCGGAGCGCCAGGAGTAACGCAGGCCCAGATCTCCGTGCGGATCCAGGCTCCGTTGGAATCCTTCCAGTTGTTTTCATAGTCACCGGACATCGGAGCCGCAAGACCGCGCCGCATATTGATCTTGCCAAGACCGTACTCATTCCAGTGCGGTGTGATGAAACTGAGCCAGAATTCGCCCAGAAGCGATGCTGTGATATGATAGGGGCCTTCTTTTTCCAAGGCGTAGAGCCAGACCATCTGCAGGTCCAGATCATCGTTTGGCAGCACTTCGCCGGGCTTTGTAACAAATCCGTGGATGTCCAGCATTTCCCGGGTGCCCTCATAGGGCGTGCCCATGGTCCCGCCGATATTCTTACCGATCCAGCAGGCATTGACCTTGTCTTTGTAGGTTTCAATATTCAGTTTCATAGGGGCCTCCTTTTATTCCGTGATCACCGGGAGTTCAACGCAGGAGGGATGCTCCGCTCCGAACCATACGGTCTCATTGGCAGTCCGGGTCTCTTTGATCATGGACCAAATGCCGGGATAGTTGGGATGGACGGCATACTGTGGGAAGTCGGACGAGCTGACATCCAGGCGCAGGCGGGATCCTGCCTGCGTTTTCCAGGCGACGTCCCACATCTGGATATTGATCTCCACGATCTCACCGGGCGTGTAGGTGCCACGCTTCGGCCGCCCGTTCCGGTAGGCCAGTGTAGTGATGCTGCCGCGGATATTTACGGCTTTGCCGTCCGGGAAGACTTCCATCAGTTTGGCGGTGAAGGACGTATCCTCCACGTCGGTCTGCACGAACAGTTTCACATTGATGCTGCCATGGATCTCCAGCGGATTTGCCAACGGAGCGGAAAGGAAGGTCTTCACATCCGGCCGCCAGTCGGGCTCCGGCTGCTCCAGACTGCCGACTTTTGACATGGTGGAGAAGAGGGATTCTGCACCGAAGGAGAGTACCGGATCTGCCGGGTCATATACATAGGAAACATTGCCGTCTGCCTGCATAGGCGCCTCGGCCAAGGATGCGTCGCCGAGCCAGAAACGTACGGTTTCGACGGCAGGCGCATCTTCGACTTTGTATTCTCTCCAGCAGTCCGCGCCGATCACATACTGGCGGACGGCAGCCTCGGGCAGCTCGCCCTTGCGCAGGATCCGATCGAACCAGAGCATCGGCGTCTCGACACTGTCATCTTTTAAGTTCGACAGGTCCTGATGGGTGACAGCGGGACGATATCCATGGTTCCACGGCCCGATCTGTACGGTCGTGTGTGTCTTGGACTCCTTTGATAACAGATGGTAGTACGTGTTCAGCGCGCTGCCCAGATGATGGTCGTACCATCCTTCTTTGATGAACAGCGGGATGCGGATCTTCCCGGGGATATCGCGCAGTTCTTTCCAGAATCCGGAGGACCAGTATTCGCTGTCCAGATCCGTATTGGTGATCCAATCCCGGTACCAGGACAGTCGGCCGCCCCATAACGCTTCATCTACTTCGACCTGCGGACGATAAGCGGCGGATTCCATATAATCCGCATCTACCTTACGGCCGGCATTGCCCATGGCCCACGCGGTGAGGATGTCCTGGCGGAACAGACCGTCTTTATAGGCGGACGTATGGCGGTCGCAGCCATACACGCCCAGGATCATCGTCTTCACTTTTTCAGGCACAGCGTCGGCCATGACCCAGCCCGTAAAGGCCAGGTAGGAATCGCCCAGGTAGCCGATCGAACCGATGCGTTCGTCCTGCTGCAGGGCGTTCATCAGGCAGAGACCATCAGCACGGTCATGGACGTTGGGTTCCCACTCGCCCTCAGAACCGCCTGTCCCGCGGCACCACTGCAGCACGAAGCCGAAGCCGCGTTTCGCATATTCTTCGGCCTCCATGACCAACAGCGGCTCCTGATGCGGATAGCAGCTGCGCATGACGACGGTCGGTGCGGGGCAGATCCCCTCAGGAAGAAAGTATTGCGTGCGCAGATGCACACCGTCCACGCAGGGCAGCATAACTTCTTCCCTACGGACATCCGTCACAGTAACGGGCAGAGGTACTTGATCGAACAAGGTTTTGAAGTGGTTGAGATATTCCTGCATAGATCAGATCCTCCTGTTTTGATCGTTATATTCTTAAGACAAGGTTGTTCAGTTTCAAGATCGTGGTATATTGCACGTCTTTAGCGGACTGGAAAGCGATCTGCAGTCCGCTATGATCCAAAGGCACATTGCCTTTTTTTTATGCTTCCTGCGCATCGATGACCTGTCCCAGGAATTCCCGGATCACCGGGTTTTTCTGGTTTTGTTTATGGCAGATGCCATAGATGGTCCGGTGCAGCGAGGGGTCATCATAGTCCTTGATCTGCCCCAGGCCGCGGTCCTGCATGATCTTGCCGATGGACCGGGGCACGATAGCCCAGGAGCGCTCGTTGAAAAGCTCTAACAGGAGGGTGATCGAATTCACCCGCAGACCCACGCTCGACGTAAGCCGCTCCAGCCCCTCCGTCCAGGCCACAAGGATCTGGTCCTCCGCCGGAAGCTCGTCCTTCGCGCTCCAGGCCGGACCGTATATGATCACCGCGTCCTCTTCAAACAATACCTCTGTATGTACCTGTGGATAGGCCGTCGAAGGATACATGATCAGCGCCACATCGATCTTGTGGTGCTGCACCAGGTCCCAGGACACGTCGGAATCCAGGATCACCACCTCCACGTGGGAATGGGGGTGGTTCTGCTGAAACTGACGGACCGCCAGCGCGGTGGAATGCAGCATAGAGGTGATGGTGCCGATGGACAGGCGGACGCGGTCCGGCTGGTCCTTCAGCGCCTGGGACTTGTTCCAGATATCCAGCCACTCCCGGGCATAGGTCACGAACTGCTCTCCCTTCGGTGTCAACTGTACCGCCTTGTACCCCTTCCGGCGCAGGACCAGGTCATAGCCCAGTTCCTCCTCCAGGGAACGCAGGCGGGCGCTGACGGTAGAGGGTGATAAAAACAGGTTGCCTGCAGCACCGGACACGGTGCCGGAGCCGACGATCGCCAAAAAGACTTCCAGATCCAGATGATCCATAAGAACCTCCCGACAAATATTTACTCTATTATACCCAATTTGCGAAGAAGCCGCAATTTAATTATAAAACCGTGCGCTTTTTCTTTGCATGTCCCGGGCTTATACTAAAGCCAGAAAACGAAAGGAGGACGAACGGACCGTGTCACTACTGCTCTACTGCGCAGCCACGCTGCTGATCATCGGGATCTGCCTGTTGGGCCGGAACGGAAAGAAATGGGAAGTCGCCGTACTGAAGAGCATGGCCGACCCCACACTTTCCTCCCTCATCCTCACCTTCCTCCTGGCCGGGATCCTTTCCCAGATCCTGAACCAGAGCGGACTGGTGGAAGGCCTGATCTGGCTCACCGGCCGCCTCAAGATCTCGGCCGGCTGGATGCCCCTCATCGTCTTCCTGGTGGGCGCCCTGATCGCCGCCTCCTGCGGCACCACCAACGGCGCCATCGCCGCGGTGATCCCCATGCTGATGCCCGCATCGGTCGCCATGGGCTGCCCCCCGGCACTGATCCTCGGCGCTGTGATCAGCGGGACCTTCTGCGGCGTGCAGTTGTCCCCCGCCGGCAGCATCACCATCATCTCCGCTGCCTGCCACCATCTGGATATCCCGGAGGTCATCGGCTTCCGCATGAAATACACCATCTGCGCCGGCATCCTGGCCGCTGGTCTGTTCCTGATCCTGGGCAGCCGGATCCAAGGCGTCCAGGCCATCGCCACCGAAGGCTCCGCCAAGACCCTGGTGATGCTTCTGGTCCCGGTGTTGATGATCCTCCTGATGCTGCATAAGACTTCCCTCTTCCAGACGCTTTTGATCTGCGATGTGACCGCCTTAGGTCTGGGGCTCGCCACCAAGCGCATCGCGCTGAACCAGATCCTGGCAGAAGAAGGCCCGATCCTTTCCGGTATCTCCGGCATGCGGTCGCTCATCGTCTTCTGCCTGCTGCTCTTCGGAGTCGTCGGGATCGTAAAAGAAAGTGGCCTGCTGCAGGTTCTGTCCCGCTTCCTCTTCCGTAGATGCAAGCGACCTGCCGGAGCCGAGACCATCCTCTGCCTGGCAACGATCCTTGTGACCCTGGTCCTGGGTGCGGATGTGCCCGCGGTTACGGTGCTGGCCCCCCTCACCGAAGACCTGGAAGACCGGTTCGGTCTGGACCGCCGTCGCATCGCCGTGCTGATGGACAGCACCAGCACTGGCCTCTGCAGCCTCCTGCCACATAACCCGGGCATCATGACCGCCTGCACACTGGCAAGCGCCATCGCCCCGATCACCTATACACAGGCACTGCCCTACAGCTTCTATGGAATACTGTTGCTCGTAGTCCTTGCCGCAAGCATTCCCCTGGCCACGATCAAGTTGAGAAAGGTACGACATGAAAATAAACGCGCGTAAAACCATCGAACTGACCACCGGATGGCAGTTCGTCCGCACAGAGTTTGGCACCACCCAGATGCCCGCGGATGGCTGGCAGACCGTGACCGTCCCCCATGACTGGGCCATCACCGGCAGCTTTTCACCGGACCATGACCCCCAGCCCCTGGAGGATTCCGTCCTGGACTACCACCCGAACGTGATCCACCTTTGCCGCAGCGGCGGACTTCCGGTCTACGGTGTGGGCTGGTACAAAATAGCCCTGGACCTGCCGGAAGGCTACGCCTCCTACATCATCGAATTCGACGGCATCATGAGCCGCGGCGAGATCTGGTACAACGGTGTCTGCATCGGGCAGCGCCCCTACGGCTACAGTTCCTTCTCCGTGGACCTGACCCCCTACGTCCGCTTCGATCAGCCCAACGAGCTCATCGTCAAGGTCAACGCGCTGACCAAGACCTCCCGCTGGTACCCCGGCGCCGGCATCTACCGGCCGGTACGCCTGGTCATGAAACCGGAAAAACACATTCTTTATAACGGTGTCTGGGCCCGCCCGGAGGTGGACTTGGATAAGGACGAGGCTCTGGTGCAGATCCAGGTCCGCACCAACGCACCTGCCACAGTGCAGCACAAGATCCTGGACCCCAACGGCGCCCTCATCGCGGAGGCCGAAGGCACTGAAACCCAGGTACTGATCCCGCACCCACAACTTTGGAATACAGAAACCCCACATTTGTACACCCTGGTCTCCTCTACAGATGCGGGGGACGAGGTCCGGACCCGCTTCGGCATCCGCAAGGCCCAGTTCACCGCGGACTGCGGCTTCCTGCTGAACGGCCGCCAGATGAAGATCAACGGCGTCTGCATGCATCATGATTTCGGGATGCTGGGTGCCGCCTGGAATGAATCCGCCGCAAGGCGTCAGCTGGAACTCTTGAAAGAGATGGGCTGCAACGGCCTGCGCACCACCCACAACCCACCGCAGCCGACCCTCCTGGACCTGTGCGATGAAATGGGCATCGTGGTCATGGAAGAAGCCTTCGACGAATGGCACATCGGCAAAGAAGTCAACGGGTATCACCTGGACTTCGATGCATGGGCCGAACGGGACCTGCGCGACATGATCGAGCGGGACCGCAACCACCCCAGCATCGTCATCTACTCCATCGGTAACGAGATCCCGGATCAGACCACACCGGAGGGCAAGGAAACCTGCCGCTTCCTGACCCGGATCTGCCACGAGACCGATGACAGCCGCCCGGTCACCTGCGGGTTCAACCGGCCGGACGCCGCCATCGAAAACGGCCTGGCCGATGAGGTGGACGTCATCGGCATCAACTACAACCCGGGCAACTACCAGAAATACCATGACGCACATCCCGAATGGGTCATCATGGCGTCGGAAACCGTCTCCTGCATCTCCTCCCGCGGCGAGTACTTCCAGCCGGCGGTCAAGGAAATGCCCGTGATCAAACACGACAACTACCAGGTCAACTCCTATGACTGGAGCGCACCGCCCTTCTGCTACATCCCGGACATGGAGTTCGACGCGCAGAAGAAGGCACCCTTCGTCGGCGGCTGCTTCGTCTGGACCGGTTTTGACTACCTGGGCGAGCCCACCCCCTACCGTACCGATGCCCTGGGCCGCAGCTCCTACTTCGGGATCCTGGACCTGGCCGGCATGAAAAAAGACCGCTACTACGCCTACGCCGCCAACTGGACCGACACTCCGGTCCTGCACCTGCTTCCCCACTGGAACTGGGCCCCCGGCACGCCGGTGGATGTCCACTGCTACACCAACCTGGAGCAGGTAGAACTGTTCCTAAACGGCCGCCAAATCCCCTTAAGCCGGGTGGAAGGCTTCCGCTGGATCTACGAGCAGATCCCCTTCGAGGCTGGTGAGCTGAAGGCCATCGGTTATAAGGATGGTCAGAAGGTCATGGAGGACGTGGTCCACACCGCAGGTGCCCCCGCCAAGCTCAGGCTCATAGAAAACTGGAACCGGGACGGGCTGGTATTTGTCGAAGCCCAGATCCTGGATCAGGAAGGCCACCTTTGCCCAAACGCCGCCTGCACACTGCATTTCGAAGTGACCGGCGCCGGAAAATATCTGGCCTCCGACAACGGCAACCCCATCGATACCCGCACCTTCTCTGAACCCTGGTGCAACGCTTTCCACGGCAAGGCCATGATCGCCTGCGCCGCTGATGATGCAATCTTCGTCCGTGTATCGGGCGATGGTATAGAAGCAACAACGATCCAAATCCAAGGAGGAAAACAATGAAAAAGGTTCTTGCGTTTGTATTGTCCGTTATGATGATGCTCTCTCTTCTGGCCGGCTGCTCCAAGGCAGAGACCCCGAAAGAAGAGGCTCCGGAAGCAACAGAAGAAGTCACCGAAAACGGTGTGGACGCAGAGGGCGTGCATGTAGAAGGCCTGCCCGTCGTGGACGAACCCTGGACCCTGCATGTCTGCATGGAAAAGCAGCAGCAGGACCTGGGCACCAACATCAACGAAGATAAATGGGCTGCCAAGACTGCCATCGAGCGCACCAATGTGCAGCTGGAATGGAACGAACTGGCCTCCGGCACCGCATCGGAGCAGATCCCGATCATGCTGGCAGGCGGCGACCTGCCGGACGTATTCTTCCGTCTGCTGAATGCCAGCCAGATCCTGCAGTATGAAGAAGAGTTCTACCCCATCGAAGGTCTCTTCGACAGCTACGCCAAGCACATCTACGAGGCCATGAGCCAGGTCGACGGTTGGGAAAAGATGGCTTACACCCCCAGCGGCCACGTCTACTCCGGCTTCGGCGGCCAGCAGAGCCTGCGCGACAACACCATGAACGGTATCCAGGTCATCAACACCCGCTGGCTGAACAACGTGGGCATCTCCGAGATCCCCACCGACTGGGACTCCTACTACACTGCTCTGGAAGCCTTCCGCGACCAGGATGCCAACGGCAACGGCGATGCCTCTGACGAGATCCCCTATGCATGGGCCAACAACCAGTGGTGCGCAGAACTGTTCGACAACGAATCCGGCCGTTTCGGGATTCCGACCTACTCCCGCTCCCACGGCGAAGGCGGCTACGTATATGTGGATGCCAACGGCAAGGTCCAGAAGAGCCGCAGCGGCGAGACCTACAAAGAGTATCTGACCGTCATGCACGAGATGATGTCCACCGGCCTGATCGACCAGGAAGGTTTCAACGATAGTTGGGACAGCCTGAGTGGCAAGGCCAAGAACGACAAGATCGGTACCTATTGCTGCTGGACCCCGCTGGAATTCCTGAGCGAAGAACAGGCCCAGAGCTGGGACACCCTGCCCCGCTTCGCCTACACCGGCCACGAAAATGAATTCTACCAGAACGGTATCAAGGACGGAACCACCGCTCTGCAGACCATCTGGGTCGTCACCAACTGCCCCATGATCACCATGGACCGCATGCCGCGTGACACCAAGGACGGCGAGCCCAGCCTGCGCGTGGCCATGGTCAACACCGTTTACGACCACGCCCTGCCGGAAAGCCAGCGCATCATGCCCTCCTACGTGCCCGCCGAGGCCACCCAGGAACTGGCCCTCTACAGCCAGGACCTGATCTCCACCATCGAGCAGTTCCACGGCAAGGCGATCCTCAATGGCTTCACCGATGAGGAGTACGCAGCCTACGAGAAGCAGTTGACCGACCTGCGCTACGACGACTACGTCGCCCACTACCAGCGCGTTTATGATCATGATTGGGAATGATCTTTAAGGTAAATGAAAAAGGCTTGTCCATATCGGGCAAGCCTTTTTTTGGTAGATGCAGGGCTGAATTTCGCTGATTTCATACATAACCCGGAATACTCCTGGATCATGTATGACACTTTTTCTTTGGCAAATTCAAAAGTCATACATAAGCAAGGAAATGCTGCTTTTATGAATGCCGTTTGGGGCGTTCAAATGATGTCTATTCCCATTTTATGCAGTGTTTTGCATAGTATTCAGGCCCGCGCAGTGGGCCTGTTCCCATTTTTACATACAGTTTTTTGGGGAAAGATATGTATGTATGACTTGCTCGGGTTTTGCGATTTTTTAATGCATACATGATGGGCTGTTCATGTTGTTGATGTATGACTTTTGCTCTTTTAGCAGGCAGGAAGATGCCTGGCAGCGTTTGAGGAGTGACTAATTTTGGGTAATTACTGTATAGTGAGGCCTGAGGTGGTGGTGTTAGGCGTGATTACTTTCTGCAACGCCCCAAACTAAAAACACCAAGTACCGCCCACGCATCAAAAAAAGGACGTCCCACCATGTGGAAACGTCCTTTTTCTATTCAAATCTCTCTTACCACTCCAGTTTTTCCAGGGTGCACAGCTGTGCAATGGACTTGCGGATCTCCGCCCGCAGGGGCAGGACGGAGGAGGGACTGACGGAAAGCTCGTCGATGCCGATGGCCAGGAAGGTGGGCAGCAGGCTGACGTCTGCGCCAAGTTCGCCGCAGATGCCGATCCAGATGCCATTCTCATGGGCCGCGTCGGCCGCCATCTTCAGGGCCCGCAGGACCGCCGGATGATGGGGATCGAAGAACTTGCCCAGGTCATTCGCCTGACGGTCGCAGGCCAGAGTGTACTGGGTCAGATCGTTGGTGCCCACAGAGAAGAAATCCACTTCCTTCGCCAGGTTGGAAGCCATGAAGACAGAAGCCGGGGTCTCGATCATGATACCGATCTCAGTTTCCGGATCGAAGGGGATGCCCTCTTCCTTCAGTTCCTTCATGACAGCGGCGCAGGCGCGCTTGCACTCCCGGACCTCCCAGACGGAGGTGATCATCGGGAACATGATGGCGACTTTGCCATAGGCGGAGGCACGGTACAGGGCGCGCAGCTGGGTCCGGAAGACTTCCGGACGGTTCAGGCAGATGCGGATCGCCCGCACGCCGAGGGCCGGGTTCTCTTCTTTCTGCAGATTGAAGTACGGGACCTGCTTGTCCGCGCCGATGTCCAGCGTCCGGATGATGACCCGTTTGCCCTCCATCGCGGCGGCAACCGCTTTGTAGGCTTCAAACTGCTCTTCCTCTGTCGGATAATCATCCGACTTCAGGTACAGGAATTCGGAACGGAACAGGCCGATGCCCTGGCCATCGTTGCTCTTGACGGCGGCGACATCGTCCGGGGAGCCGATGTTGCAGTACAGCTTGATCTTGCGGCCGTCCAGGGTCACATCCTCCTGGCCACGCATGGTCTCCATCAGCTTCTTCATTTCCTGCTGCTTCTCATACTTGTCGCGCAGCGCCTGCTGGGTCAGCTCGTCCGGATCCAGAATGACCTGGCCGGTCTCACCATCCACGTAGCACTCACGGCCCTGGTATGCTTCCACCAGGTCAGCACCTGCACCGCAGATCGCGGGGATGCCCATGGTGCGGGCCAGGATGGCGGTATGGCCATTGCTGGAACCTTCCCGCAGAACGAAGCCCGAGATCTTGCTCTTATCCAGCTGCAGCGTCTCAGAAGGTGCCAGATCATCGGCCGCCAGAACTACGGGCACGTCAGAATCGATACCGCCGTCGACGACGCCCATCAGGTTGTTGAGGATGCGCTGGGAAACGTCACGGATGTCAGCGGCACGTGCCTGCATGTAGGCATCGTCCATCGCGGCAAACATGGCCGCGAACTGCTCGCCGGCTTCCTTGATCGCGTATTCCGCGTTGCAGTTCTCGCTCTCCAGGCAGTCATTGATGCACTCCACAAAGTCATCATCTTCGACGAACATCGCGTGGGTCTCGAAGAGGATGGCGCTCTCATCACCGGCTTCCTCCCGGGCCTTTTCCGCCAGGACTGCCAGCTGCTCGATAGACTTTTTCTTGGCCTCTTCCAGTCGTTGTTTCTCCGCCTCAAGATCCTCTACCTCGATCTTTACGACCGTCGTATCCGGTTTTTTATAGAAATACAGAGGTCCCTTGACAACGCCGCGGGAAACACCCTTGCCTTGAATTAAAATCATAAGATCATTCTCCTTATAGTGAAAAAGCAGATGCCTGCGCCAAAAGCGAGGCATCGGCTTTTTTCATTTGATGACTGACTTACAGATTCTCTTTGAGGAACTGCTCCATGGCCGCTGCCGCTGCCGCCTCATCGCCGCCTTCGCAGCCGATGGTGACTTCGTCGCCGGCCTTGACACCCATGGCCATCAGCTTCATCAACTGGGAAGCCTTAACGGTGTTGCCGTCTTTGGTCAGATACACAGTGGTTCCCTCGAAGGACTTGGCAAGCTTAGCCAGCATGCCAGCCGGACGGGCATGGATACCCAGGGGATCCTGAATGAGATACTTGAATTCTGTCATGATATATTTCCTCCTATAAAGATTTACTGATGGATGGTCACATTCTCATAATCGTCGCTGTTGGTCAGCAGCGTGACGACCACATCCGGATGACCGGCGGCCTTGATCTTCTCCTTGCTGAATTTCACCAGCGGCTGTCCAGCCTTGACCTGATCACCTTCTGCGACCAGTACTTCGAAACCATCACCGTTCATCGCCACGGTGTCAACACCGATGTGGATGAGCAGTTCCATATCCTCCGGACCGGTGATGCCCACAGCATGCTTGGACTCGGCCACAGAAGAGATCTCGCCATCATACGGGGCGACTACGACTTCCGTTTCCGGCCAGACGCCAACGCCTTCACCCAGGACACCCGCCGCGAACGTCGGATCCGGGATCTCGGTATACGGAATGACCTTGCCGACCACCGGCGCCTTGATCTCGCCAGCAGAGCAGGAGATGACTACGTTTTCAGGAACTTCGATCTTCGCTTCCTGAGCTGCGATCGCCGTCTTGGCAGTATCATCAGCAACAGGAGCAGCCGGAGCCTCTTCTTTCCATACGATCCAGGTCAGAACGGCAGCAACACCAGCGGAGATCAGCAGTTCAACGATATACAGGCCCACATTGTTGACAGCAGGCAGTGCGGGGATACCGGTAACACCATAGACCGGAGCACCCAGCTTGAACAGTGCACCAAACAGAGAACCAACGGCACCACCGGCCATACCGCAAAGGAACGGTTTCATGAAACGGAAGTTGATACCGAAGATAGCCGGCTCTGTGATACCCAGAGAAGCGGACAGAGAAGACGGCAGCGCAACAGACTTGGTCTTCTGGTTGTGGACCTTCAGAGCGACAGCCAGGCAGGCGCCGAACTGCGCGAAGTTGGCAGCGGAAGCGATGGGCATCCAGGTGTTCAGACCTGTCTGCGCGATCATACCGGCCTCAATAACGTTGTACATGTGGTGCAGACCCATGACGACCGTCCACGGATAGATGGCGCCCATGACGACCGCGCCAGGCAAGGATCCTGCCAGCCATTTGGCTCCGGCCAGCACCCAGTTCTCCAGGATGGAGAAGATCGGGCCAATGATCGTCATCGTGACGAAACCGGTGACCAGAACGGTGCACAGAGGAGTCACGAACAGGTCGATCATCTCCGGAACCTTCTTATGCAGCCATTTTTCGATGGTGGACATAAGGGCGACCGCCAGGATGACAGGAATGACGTGGCCCTGATAGCCTACCCGCTGCACCTTAAAGAAGAAGAGCTTCCATGTAGGTATATCGACCGTTCCGGTGAAACTCTTCCAATCTACCAAATATGGAGATACGCCGTCGATCTCGATATTGAAGAATTTAGCAATATTTTCTGCGCTGCCGGCGTTCCAGGCATTGAGCAGGCCTCCATGGATCATCAACAGACCGATGACCGCACCGAGGAAGATATTGCCGCCAAATACACGTGCCGTTGAAATAGCAACAAGAACCGGAAGGAATGCAAACGCCGTGTTCGCGATCATATCCAGGAATGAATACCAGTCACTGTTGCCAAACGCAGGCCAGAATTTCGGGATCGCTTCGACCAGACCCATCATCAGGCCGGACGCGACGATCGCAGGCAGGATCGGGACGAAAACATCGCCCGGGACCTTCAGGATCCGTCTCCACAGAGGATCTTTCGCAGCCGCGGCGGCTTTGACATCAGCCTTGGTAGCTGCCGTCAGGCCGGTGACCGCCAGGAATTCATCATACACCTTGTTGACTGTGCCCGTGCCGATGATCAACTGCAGCTGACCATTGGACTCGAACATGCCTTTGACTCCATCGATGTTCTCCAACACAGCCTTGTTGACCTTGGCATTGTCGGCGATGACCAGACGAAGTCTTGTCGCGCAGTGTGCGGCGCTGACGACGTTGCCGGCTCCACCGATATTGGCAACGATCTCTTCCGCGCACTTTCTGTAATCAAGCGCCATAATTTTTCCTCCTTAAGTGATCATTTTGGCGTTACTAAATCTGAATACGATTGTAATCGTTTTCATTCTTTCTTAACTATAATTCTTTCTCTTTATTATGTAAATATGGCAATTTCTATGAATTTCTTTTGTGGATTTTGTATATTTCCACCACGTGGCTTACAAGCCCAGCTTTTCGAAGGCAATGGCCAGGCCGTCCTCTTCAACAGAGGGGCACACATAGTCGCTGTGGGCCTTGATCGTCGGATCGCCATTAGCCATGCAGACACTGTATCCCACCGTATCGATCATTTCCAGATCATTCATGCTGTCGCCAAAGCCGTAGGTGTCTTCCACGCTTACGCCCAGATAGTCGCACACCCGCAGGATCCCCCGGCCCTTGTCAAAGGCCCGGTTGATCAGTTCACCATTCAGGCAGCCATGGGCCTCCACGGTCTGGCACACGAAGGAAAAGTCCTTCTCGACCAAAGCCCGGGCCTTGTCCAACTGTTCCTTCTCCAGGCACATAAACACGATCTTGTAGATCGGGCAGCCGTCATATTCCTGCATCGGACGGATCCCCAGATCCTCGGCCAGGGCTTTGCGCCACCGCTCGATCTCCGAGTTGCCTCCGGATGTATTCTCCAGAAACTCGCCCAGATTCTCATCTCCGTAAGTCTGATCCCGGCCTTCGATGGTGCAGAATACACCGCTTTCATGCAGGGCGTTGAGGGCTAGTTCAAACTGCTCATGGTCCATAGGCTGGTCATAGATCACCTGTCCATCCACCATGATGAAGCCTCCGGCAGATCCAATGAACCCGTCAAATCCATATTTCAGGACCGGGGCAAGCATGCCCCGATTGCGGCCGGTGCATAAAAACACTTTGTGGCCCTTGGCCTGCGCACCGCGGATGGCCTTGAGCGCGCTTTCCGGTGGGACATTGCTGCCCGCCGGCGTCAAAGTCCCATCGATATCCAGAAAGATCAGTTTCTTGTCTCCCATAATCTGCTCCTTTTATATCGAGTTTCCTTTTACGAAGGTATACCCCAACATGGTCTGCCGGGCGGGCAGACTCTCACCGGACCGCTCCCCGATCCGCTGCAGCAGCATGCGGGCGGCCTCCCGTCCACACTCGCTCTGGTACAGCCGGACCGTGGTCAAAGAGGGAATGGAGATTCGGTTCGCCTCGTCATTGCCGATCCCGGCGATACCGGCCTGTTCCGGCACTCGGATGCCCGCTTCCCTAAGCGCCAGCATGGCGCCATGGGCGATGGTCGCCGTCGCGCAGAGGATCCCATCCGGCTGGTACCCGCTTTTAAGCACCGCCTGCATGCACTGGTATCCACTTTCCACGGTAAATTCAGCGCACTGGACCGGGATCTCCTCTGTGGGGATGCCATATTCCTGGAAGGTATCGAAGGCGCCCAGTCTGCGGTTCAGCCCGGCAGCAGGATCCGTCTCCGAGACACCGATATAGGCAAAGCGCTTGCGTCCCGCCTGGATCATCCGCTCGGCCAGCACGGCCATGGCGTGATAATCATCATGGTAGATGCAGTCCAGGCTCGGATACTTCTGCCCGGTGATGACCACCGGTACCTTCATTTCCCGGTACCGTTTTTCCTTTTCCGGGGTCACAGAGGTGGCCATGATGATCAGTCCGGCCAGTTGATAGGCCTCCATGCGGGTCAGATACTCTTCCTCCCGCTCGTCCTTTTCATCGGTACAGCCCAACAGTGTCAGGTAATGCGCCTTGGAAAGGATCTCATTGATGCCGGAGAGCACCTCGCTCACCGAGATCGAATGGATCTTCGGGACGATCACTCCGACCTGGGCCACATGGCCTTTGCGCAGGTCCCGGGCCAACCGGTTCGGGCTGAAGTTTGTCTCCTCGATCACTTTTCTGATGCGGTCCTGCTTCTCCGCACTTAAGGACCCGCCGTTAAAATAGCGGCTGACAGCTGCCGGTGAGACACCTGCCAGCTCGGCGATCTCTTTCAGATTCATGGTGTGACTTATCCTCGGTTTCCTGTGATCAGCCAGCAGAAGTCATAGCCTTTCAGCTGGACTCCGCGGGCCGGCCGCTCCTCTCCTGTCAACAGATCCGTGTAGGATTCCGGCTCATTCAGCCAAGCGATCTGATCGTCCGGTGAGAAATTGAACAGAGCGACCAGTTTCTGCCGTTCATAGTACCGGCCGATGGCCAGGACATGATCGTTGTAGGGTTCCATGGTCCACACATCCGCGTCCGCGTCGAAGACCGGCGTCTGGAAGCGGATCTCCTCCAAAGCCCTCAGCGCCTGGTAGATCCGGCCTTCCACCGTCTTGTCATCCTTGCGCTGTGCCGCTTTCTTCCAGTCGAAGTCGCCTCTGTGCAGATACCGGCTGTCCTCCCGCTTGAAGGGGTCATCATGATAGGTCACGTCGTTGAACTGGGCCACCTCATCACCGGAATACAGGACCGGGATGCCGCTCTGGCTCAACAGGAAGGCGTGGAGTGTGATGTCCAGACGCAGGGCCTTTTCCAAGGCCTCCGGGTCCTGGGTCTCCAGGGCGCCCTCGATGCCGCAGAGGGAGGCGGTGGTACCGCACAGTCTGGCATCACCCTGGGTGGGATCATCATTGTACAGTTCTCCACGGGCGATGCTCCCCGGGAACTTGCCCTGGAAATAGTCATTCAAAAACTTCTTATGCGGGACTTCCTGCATGCCAAACTGGGCCAGGAAGGGGTAGTCCAGACCCCAGCCGATATCATCATGGCAGCGCAGGTAGTTGAGGAAGGTGTAGACCTTCGGCAGCGCGAAGACCGCGTCCATCTGGTGCCGCAGCAGGCGGACATCATGGGTGGCCACGGTATGCCAGGTGCTGGCCATCGTCGTCACATTGTAGAGCATGTGGCATTCGGGCTTGTCCACGGTCCCGAAATAGGGCACGACCTTGGACGGCTCCATGACCACTTCGCCCAGCAGCAGCATGCCCGGGCAGACGATCTCGCCCGCCAGGCGCATCATGCGCACCAGGGTATGGACCTGGGGCAGGTTGCGGCAGCTGGTCCCCAGCTCTTTCCAGATATAAGGCGTAGCATCCAGCCGGATGATATCGACGCCCTGGTTGCAGAGGTAGAGCATGTTTTCGGTCATATCATTGAAGACCGTCGGGTTCGCGTAGTTCAGGTCCCACTGGTAAGGGTAGAAGGTGGTCATGACCACTTTCCCAGCCTCTTCACACCAGGAAAAATTGCCCGGCGCGGTGGTCGGGAACACCTGGGGCACGGTGCGCTCGTAAATATAAGGGATCTCCCAGTCATCGTAGAAGAAATACCTGTCCTGATACTCCTTCTCTCCGGCGCGGGCCCGTTTGGCCCACTCGTGATCCTCAGAGGTGTGGTTCATGACGAAGTCCAGGCAGACGGACATGCCCCGGTTATGACAATCATCGGAAAGGGCGGCCAGGTCCTCCATCGTGCCCAGCTCCGGCTGCACCTTGCGGAAATCCGCCACGGCGTAGCCACCGTCACTGCGGTCCTTCGGGCTTTCCAGAAGCGGCATCAGATGTACATAGTTGATCCCGCTCTCCTCCAGGTAGTCCAGATGCTTCTGCACGCCCTGCAGCGTGCCGCCAAAACACTGGGTGTACATCAGCACGCCCAGCATATTCTGGTCTTTATACCACTCCGGAAACACTTCCCGTCCGGCATCGATATCTTTCAGTTCCTGGCGACGTTCTTTGTACATCCGCTCCAGCATACTGATGAAATAATCATACGCGTTCGCGTCATGATACAATTCCATGTACAGCCAGCGCAGTTCATCCTGCCTGGCTTTCAGTCTGGACTCAAAGATTGGATCGGCCATTGGCACTTCCCCCTTTTTGATAACGATTTCATTTTTCTTATATTATATCGTATCATTTGTGCTTTGCAATCCAAAAAACGGAGCGAGTTTTTGTGCAGAAGTGACAAAAGATGTGGGGCAAACGGAAAGGTATGTGAAATTCGTTTCATATGCCTTGTGGGTCAAAAAAAGGACGCTTCAAAACGTCCTCTTACTTAAGCCGCCGGCGCAGATGACCTGCCGGCCCAGTTTTTTCATTCCTTCAAGGTGCTGGGGCGTCCGCTGATACTCTTCCAGCCCTTGATTGATATTGCCAAACAAACTTATTCCGCTGCTTCTACTCCTTTTTCCCGCAGGATCTCCGCCACGAGATCCACCACTTCATACACCATGGCATCGCAATGGGGCTTCTTGGGGAGCCCCTTTTCCGCATTCATGCGCAGCAGATCCGCACACTCAAGGCAGCCCTCGTGCCGCTCCTTGATGCGCCGGTGATACTCGCCCAGGGTCTTCGGATCATCGATGCCGAAGAGCCCCAGCGCCATGAGCCCGCCGGTGACCGCACCGCAAACCGACGCCCGCTTCATGCCACCGCCAAAACCTGCCGCGAACCGCATGGCGGTCGCCTCATCCAGGCCAGCCGCTTCCACAAAGGGCACGACCGTGGCCTGCGCGCAGTTGTAATGCCGCTCGGTGGAGTTTCTGCACGCCACCGCTTTCTCGTGCAAATTACTCATTGTCTCGCATACTCTTTTCTATCAGCTGTCTGAAACTCTCTTCAAACCGTTTATCATCCTCATCGGTACGTTTCTTCGGCCCGCGCAGATGGTTCTTACTGCTCTTGCGCCGGGCCTCCTTGGCCATGTGCCGCTCCATCAGCAACCGGTCGATATTGTCATTGGTGTACCAGCGGCCACTCTGGTGGATGGCACTGGCCTGCCGCCCCAGGGCCATCGCCGCGACACCATAGTCCTGCGTGACCACGATATCGCCCCGCTGGACCAGGTTGATGAGGGCGAAGTCCACCGCGTCCCGTCCGGCATCGATCACCTTGACGGTGCTGTACGCTGACGTGAGGATGTGGTTGGTGTCACACAGCAGCGTGACTGGGATCCCACGCTCCGCTGCGACTTTCTCGACGATGTGGGTGACCGGACAAGCGTCCGCGTCTACGTATATTGTCATAATCAACCCCTGTATTCAAAGATCAGCTGATCATACACTTTACCGCCGATCTCCAGACCGCCCTTTTCTTCGCTGATCAACCGCATTCCCGCCTTTTCCAGTACTCTCCGGGAGCCGACGTTTTCCGCCGCGCACCACGCCATCACGCGAGGGATGCCTTCATTCTCTGTCAGATATTCCAGCACTTTCCGCATCGCTTCCGTCGCAAGGCCACGTCCCTGCCAGCCTGGCACAACGCTGAAACCGACCTCGATCTGGCTGTTATGATAATCATAGGCCCCGATCGTTCCGATGATCACATCGTCGATATCCATGACCCACGAATAGGTTTGCGCATCCTTGTACCGGTCGATAAAGCCCTGCACGGTTGCCCGGGCCATCTCCAAGGTCGCGTAAGGATTCCAGCCAGAGTACTGATACATCGCCGGATCTGTCCCCAGATACCGATACAGGTCATCCGCGTCCTCCGGGCGGTATCTGCGCAGGACCATTCTTTCCGTCCACAATTCAACGGTTCCATGGACTTCGATCTCCTCAATGGACGTGATCTGCGAATGGTAAATCAGGCGGTCTTCAATGAAAATGCCGTCCTCCTCGCCGCCATATTCACACTCCAAGAAATCGTGATTCGCATACTCCGCCATACCTGTGCAGGTTTCTCCCCATTTGTCCGTCACCCGGACGTGCTTACCATTGTAGAGTGAAAGGTTCATAGATGCTCCTTGTTTCAGGTGGGTTTGGTACTAAAGCCAAAGCAGGCTTATCATGATAATGTCTCGATTCTTTTTCTACATTCTTCAAAGAGTACCGGTGTAACGAAGGGATAGGACAGTTCTTCCGGGAAGTGATCAAACGCTTTAACCTCCGCCATCTCACTATCCGGCAAAGCTCCCAGTTCATGGACGATGGCAGCAAACACCACGCCATTGGCATGAGAAGTGGGATCATATCCATAGTAATCACAAACTGGGATGATTTCTGCATCTCGGATCCCGCTTTCCTCAAAAAGCTCTCTATGTGCCGTTTCGATCGGCGTTTCACCCTCTTCGATGTGGCCACCCTGAGTTTCCCAAGTCTGCTTCTTTTTCTGTCCGCTCAGAATGATTTTGCCCTTGTAAAACGTGCAGATAACAACATAAACATAATTACCTAATGAATCCAGCGGGTGGATCGTACACTTGAGATCCTGTCCGCTGGATTTGGCTCTTTGTTTTTCCATTATGTATCCTTCTTCTCTTTACAAAACTGAGCCATCATCCTATTACTTCGTGATTGGAATCTGCAATGTTTGGCTGATGTATTCCAAAAGTGGTTTGTCTTCACAGTAAAGATAACAACCTTTCTGTCCTCTGGACATTAACGTTTTATAGGTATTCCGAATCAGCCGATCTGCCAGTGCTTTATCTTTACAAGACCGAATACCGGAGGACTTATCAGATTTTGCTTCTTTGGATGGATCCGTAATTACTCTGCCATCTTCATAACGAAGATCCTGTCCGATGATGATGCCACAGTATTCAAATTCCAGACCTTGCGTTGTATGGATGCAACCGACCTGATCAAACGAGTCTGGTGCAATGGCAAACAGTGTGTTGGAAAAGTTCCACTTTGCCTTGAAACCATCTTCCAGCACGATATCGTAATCATCTCCATTTGGGTCGTTCTCGGTGATCCATTCATAGCAATAGCCAGCAATCATACGTGACTTATTGTTAACTGCGTTTTTCTCTCGTAATGCTTCCCTCATTTTAGTTGGGGAATCAAAGAGCTGGATCTCATAATCATAATCAAAGCTAAGATTGGCAGTTTCACGAATTCCAAGAAGATTATCAAGGAAGTTTAAATAACCATCGCTGCCATTGCATCGGAACTGGGAAACCAGATTCAGGTCGTCTCCTTCAAATACCTTCACTCCATAGAAATCCGCCCATTTATGGATTTCTTCCTTGCTGCCTATGTCTTTCGTTGTGATTTTCTGATCTTCATCGATAAAGAAAACTGTGACCCGACCGGCATTGATCAGTTCCTTGACTTGGTTTTCTCCATGAAAAATAGCCGATTTCTTCTTTAGGCGATGAGCCTCGTCTACGATTATGCAGTCCAGGAGATTCATTGGCGCGTTCCAGAAGGAATCTGAGGATTTGAACAGACTTTTGATATAACTGAGTTTATACTTTTCCTTCCGTAGTTTTTCAAAATAAACGTTACGGGGAGCTGCATTTTTCGTCACATAGTTTGCGCTGTAGCCTTTGGATATCAGATCGCACAGAAGCTGGATCGCAACAACCGATTTACCCGTACCAGGGCCACCGGATACGATCACAACGCTCTTCTCCGCACCTTTTACCGGATCACTCGCCCGACGGACAGCTCTCTCTACCAGCTTCCTTACCGTTTCGTAAGCAACTTTTTGTTCGTCGATCAAGAGGAATTCCTGGTTACCTTTGATCATGGAAACCAATGAATCCTGCAAAGCTTTAGCAGGTTTCAGTTTGCCATGGTCGATCCTCATCAACAGATCGGTTCCATCTTTTTCCTTGATATACGTCTTAATAAAAGAGCGTAGCTTGATAACATCTTCCTGTAAAAAAGCCGGTGCCACATTTAGTGCGTCTCGATAAAAATCATTATCAATATGAGAACGGTTAGACTCTCTGTAATTATGGAGATATGCGCACGGCCGCATCTGTATTCCGTCTTTGTATACATTTTCGTTGAAGTTTTCTATGATTTTAGCATAACTGTAGGCCTGATAGCTTGGATGGCAGACAGCCCTGTTCGCTCCGCCAGTGAACGCTGTGACAACATCCGGCCGAGATGTAATGCCACTGTCCTCCCATTGCTTCAGCTCTACAACGACCACGTTCTCTGTACCGCTTTCATCTTTTCCCGCGATCAGGAAGTCTACTCTCTTTGAAGTTAGCGGAATCTGGTATTCAATCGCAAGAGAAACATCCTCAGGAATTGCATCATCATCCAGGACATTTCGCATATACATAAGCGAGTTTCCCCAGGCCCGATACTCCGCCTCGTTATTATGGTGCATGCCATGCTGTTCAAATGCATCCTCCACTTTTGAGGCTATGCTCCCCATGCGGATATCATTGATGAATCCACCTCGTGTGTTCTCATAAATGATCATTGTAAAACACCTCGTTCGGTAACCTATACAACTTATCGTAACTTACGATCTTCAAAACCTTCACAGTGCAACAACAAAGTGAATAATAAACGAAAATAATTACACCTATCCTACCATAATACTGTAGTTCCTGCAATAATATTTGCTTTCTAGCAGCATATCTTATCGGTAGATTTCATTACCAAGATTGAAAAACATGGTGCTTCATGCTTGAATACTATGGATTTGAGCGGGGATTAACAGGATACTTCCATTTTAGCATCTATAACTTGACACAGAATTATCATAATGATAGGATTATTTGTATAGATAAGAATATAAAAAGGAGAAAAAGTATGGTTTGTCCAAAGTGTCATAGTGAAGATGTCAGAACGCAAGTCATTAATGAGGTGTCAATCAAGAATGCGCACCACGGAATTCTATGGTGGTTATTTGTTGGGTTTTGGTGGGTTCCCCTTAAATGGTTAATCTTTACAATACCGGCCTTAATACTGAAACTGTTTGGAAGGAAAAAACAGAAGGTGGTGAATAAACAGAAAACTGTTTGTGTTTGCCAGCATTGCGGATACACTTGGGAAATATAAAAGCGGGAAAGAATTATTGTTCCGAGAATGTCAACGAAGTCCAGGATGAACCCCTGGACTTTTCGCATGTAATACCCGTACCACTGATAGAGATAATGCTTATTAGCAAAAGCTGCCACATGAAGCAGAACCATATCTTTTCCCAACGCAGATGCTTTCTCACATGAATGATTAAGCAGTTTAGTTCATGTTTTTATTCCCCTCTTCCCTCCCCTTGCATTTCGTCATATAATACCCTTAGCAGTAAATCTACGATTACTCCAAAGGAGCCTCATTATGACTACTTCCCCACAAATCTTTCACATCCAGGACATGAATTGGGTGGATCTTGGCGGCGGCCATCTGGACAAGGCCATGGTCACGGAGCCAAAGACCGGCATGATCGTCAATGTGTCGTACTATCCGAAGGGGTACACCATGGGCTGGCACAAGCACAGCTGCGCCCATGGGATGTACATCATCGACGGGGCCATGGAGACGAACTTAGGTGTCGTGCGTAAGGGCGAGTTCGTCTGGTTCCCGGCGGACGTGGAGATGGATCATGGCGCCACCGTGACGGAGGACTGCACCTTCCTGTTCATCACCAACGCGCCGTTTGACATCGAGCATCTGGAAAAGGGTGCGTAAGCGGCATGACGCGGGAGGAACTCTTCGCGTACGCGAAGGCCACCTATGGTGTGGAGCCGGACTATCCGTGGATGGACCTGCCGGAGGCCTGTGTGCTGCGGCACAAGGACAGCCGGAAGTGGTTCGGTCTGGTGATGATCATCTCAGAGCGGAATCTGGGCAAATCAGAGGATCGGCCGATCGTGGCGTTGGACGTGAAGGCGGACCCGGCCTTCATCAGCATGAGTGTCGGCAAGGGCGGTTTCTATCGGGCGTACCATATGAACAAGGAACACTGGGTCACCCTGCATCTGGGCGAGGCGTCGGATGACGCGGTCAAGATGGCGCTGGACGAGAGCTTCGTCCTGACGGAAGGAAAGAAGAAGAAATGAAGATTCCACGCAT
>CADBPG010000255.1 GCA_902796435.1 uncultured Eubacteriales bacterium
GTGAAAACAAAAGAAAAATCCGGCCGCAAAAGCCGGATTTCCTATGTTACGAGGGGGCTGTCACGTCATCTAATGCGACAACCTCTTTCATTTGCCAGATCAATCTTTCTTGATCTTCTCCACGATCTTTTCTTTGACATCCTGCACTTTTTCGACGATCTTTTCGTCGATGTCGGTCTTGTCCAGAAGGCCCTGGACTTTCTCCTTCAGACCGGCAGCCGCCTCAGGCAGATCTTCTTTGACGAATTCTTCGACCTTGCCGTCTTTGATGACGTCTTCGACCTTCTCTTTGAGTTCGTTGACTTTTTCCTTCACATCCATGGTTTTTTCCTCCTTTTTTTATGCGTTGCCATCCTGCGATGGCGCATTTTCATTTTTCTCTTTTTCCACGATATGGTCCAGCAACCGTTCCGCCAACCGCTTTTCCAGCGCCGCCCGGGTGACCAGGGTCGAGGCGATGAGGCGCAGGTCGTCGGAGGTTTCCTGGGCAAGCACCGTCTGCAGCAGCTCCTTCTGTTCCTGGTCCCGCTCCAGATAGGTCTGGTAGAAGGCCTCCAGCCCCTCCGGATCCTCGATCAGCGGAGCGAGCAGGGTATGGATGTCGTTGATGGACAGGATCTGCTTATATTCGTAGATCAGGGCCAGCAGCAGGATGTGATGCCGGCTATACTTTTTTTTCTGCGAGGCAGGGAGCAGTTTCTCCTTGGAGTAATTGTTGATCATGGTCTTGGTCATGATCTTGTCCTCCGCGGAACGCTTGGTCGCCTCCAGCTCCCGCTCCAGCAGCGTCGTGACCTGATCCATATACAGGTCGATCCGCGGGATAGCGTCCGGCTGCATGGCGGGCTCATGGGTGATCGCCTGCACGGACCGCAGATATTCTTGTTCCATGGGTCTGGTCCTCCTTACTAGTTTCTATGCACAGTATAAAAAAACTGGAAGAAAATGTCAATATGGACTTGCATATTGTGAAAGGAAGATATATACTATACGTAGTAAAGAAAACTATGTAAGAAGGAGAAGATAAATATGAAACACATTAAAGAACCAGTCAACTCGTTGACTCATATGACAGCTGCGGTCCTGGCCATACCCGCGACCATTTATCTTCTGTGGATCGCAGTCACCCCGCTGGAGCGCATCGCCTACCTTATTTTTGGCCTGTCCATGCTCCTGCTGTACTCCGCCAGCGCCATCTACCACGCCCTGCGCGTGTCCCCAAAACACGAAAAACGCCTGCGCAAACTGGACCACAGCATGATCTTCGTCCTGATCGCCGGCACCTATACACCCATCTGCCTGATCCCGCTGCGCGGCCCCTGGGGCTACGGCCTGCTGGCTGTGATCTGGGCCTTCGCCATCGGCGGCGTCCTCATGAAAATGTTCTGGATCAACGCCCCGCGCTGGCTGAGCACCGCCATCTACCTGGTCATGGGCTGGCTGTGCCTCTTCGCCTTCTATCCCATCGTCCACAGCCTGCGTCCCAGCGCACTTCTGTGGCTGGTGGCCGGCGGCATCTTCTATTCCATCGGCGCCATCATCTACGGCCGGAAGAAGTCGCTCCTGCACTGGCATCTGGGCTTCCACGAGATCTTCCACATCTTTATCATGATCGGGACCTTCTGCCATTACGTAACGATGCTGTGCATTGTGTGAAGAAGAATAATCAATCAAAACCGGTATGACTGAAAATGAAGTCATACCGGTTTTTTGTTATCAGAAAGATGCAATAATCCTGTATAAAAACTGTATTTCCTGTGTTATAATACAGAAAAGGAGGCTTGCGTTTATGATCGCTGGAATCATCATCGTCGGAGCAGTCGGCATTCTTTTCGTCGTACTGGGCTGGCTACTGTGGAAAAAAGAAATGATCACGCTGATGCATGATTATCATGTAAACAAGGTCTCCGAAGAAAACAAAGCGGCCTATTGCAAGCTTTCGGGGATCGGTCTCCTGGTGATCGGTTTAGGAGCGGTGGTCACAGCCATCCTTTTGTGCTTCAGCGAATCACCAAAGGGATTTATTGCGTTTGCCATTGGCTTTGTCATTGGCCTTGCCATGATGATCGCCGCAGGTAGAAAATACAATCGATGATCCAGACGGGGAGGGTATCATGAAGAAAGAAAAAGTTTTCTTGCTCCTCAGTATTGTACTATTGGTGCTGGCAATCCTTTGTCTGGCAGCCGGCATCTGGTTCCGTATGATGTATGGTTCCGTCATGGATGGAAGTGCAAGTTTGTATGCCAGATTGGATCGGGCGTATCATATCTTTCTTTGGCTTGGCGCAGGACTGTTTCTGTCGGGCGGCATATTGTTTGCTATGAGACGGTCGGTTACATCCAAGTGAAACTGGAATGAGGAGGCGATAGTATGTCTGTCATGGCTGCATTCATGGTGCCGCATCCGCCCATGATCGTTCCGGAGATCGGGCGGGGCAGTGAGGAGCAGATTCGCGAGACGGTCACGGCGTACGAGCGTGTGGCGGAGGAAGTCGCGGCGCTTCAGCCGGATACCATCATCATTACCAGTCCGCATGCCGTCATGTATGCGGATTACTTCCATATCTCGCCCGGGAAGAAGGCAACAGGCTCCTTCCGTCAGTTTCGGGTACCGGGCGTGCGCTTCGCGGAGCAGTACGATACCGTCTTGGTGGACCGCATCTGCGATCTGGCGGATGCCGAAAACTTCCCGGCGGGCACGCTGGGGGAGCGGGATCCTTCCCTCGACCATGGAACGATGGTCCCCCTGTGGTTCATCCGACAGAAGTATTCCGGTGGAAAGATCCTGCGGATCGGTCTGTCCGGGTTACCGTTGGCGGACCATTATCACCTGGGGCAGCTGATCGCCCAGGCCGTGGAGGAGACCGGGACGCGGGCGGTTTTGATCGCCAGCGGTGACCTTTCCCATAAACTGCAAAAATACGGGCCCTATGGTTTTGCCAAAGAAGGGCCGGAGTATGACAGCCGGATCATGGACGTCTGCGGAAGGGCGGCCTTCGGCGAGTTGTTTGATTTTGACGAAACCTTCTGCGACAAGGCTGCGGAGTGCGGCCACAGGTCCTTCGTGATCATGGCCGGGGCCTTCGATGGCCTGGACGTACGGGCAACGGCCCTGTCCCATCAGGACGTGACCGGTGTAGGTTATGGTATCTGCACCTTCTATCCGGAAGGGAAAAACGAAGATCGTCATTTCCTCAAAACCTATCAGGAGAAGAAGGAACAGGAATGCCAGGAGAAAGCGGAGCAGAGCGATGCCTATGTGCGGTTGGCCCGCGCCTCTGTAGAAGCCTGGGTTCGGAAGCGCGAGCACATCCGGGCACCTAAAGACCTGCCGGCTGAAATGCTGGACCGCCGCGCCGGGACATTCGTGTCTCTGCATAAGGACGGAAAGCTGCGGGGTTGCATCGGCACGATCGCATCGACACAAAAGAATATCGCGGAGGAGATCATCCAGAACGCGATCAGCGCCTGTGCCCGGGATCCGCGTTTTGCACCGGTCACACCACATGAATTGAAGACGTTGGAGATCAGTGTGGACGTGCTGGGAGACCTGGAGCCGGTCACATCGCCGGAGGAGCTGGACGTCAAACGCTATGGCGTAGTCGTCAGTCACGGACGTAAGCGGGGGCTTCTGCTGCCGAATCTGGATGGGGTAGACACCGTGGAGGAGCAGATCGAGATCGCCCGGCAGAAGGGTGGCATCCGCGAGTCCGAGCCCTATCAGCTGGAGCGGTTCGAAGTCGTACGCCATTACTGAGGTGTGCTATGGCGACTTGCAACGTTTGCTTCAGACATTGTGTCCTCAAGGAAGGCCAGGTCGGCTTCTGCGGCGGCCGCATCGCGAAGGATGGACACGTAGTAGCATATAATTACGGAAGGATCACTTCGCTGGCGCTGGATCCCATCGAGAAGAAGCCGTTGGCACGGTTCTGCCCCGGCAGCCAGATCCTGTCAGTCGGCAGTTTTGGCTGCAATCTGCACTGCCCCTTCTGCCAGAACCACGAGATCTCCTGGTCGAAGGAGGCCTGGAAATATGC
This sequence comes from uncultured Eubacteriales bacterium, assembly GCA_902796435.1. Classification (GTDB taxonomy): domain Bacteria; phylum Bacillota; class Clostridia; order Lachnospirales; family Bianqueaceae; genus RUG159. The sequence continues at coordinate 4,038 of CADBPG010000255.1, forward strand.
GGAGCGGGCGGAGACGATCAGCCCGGAAGGTCTGGTGGATATCGCCCTGCAATTGCGGGCACGAGGCAATATCGGCATTGCCTTCACATATAATGAACCCCTGATCGGGTATGAATTCGTGCGGGATACGGCCCGTCTGGCCAAAAAAGAAGGCCTGAAAAACGTGCTGGTCACGAACGGGACCGCAGAGCTTGGCATACTGGAAGAATTATCACCCTATATCGATGCAATGAACATCGACCTGAAAGGGTTCACTGATCATTATTATGATTGGGTCCTGGGTGGGAACCGGCAGCAGGTCATGCGCTTTATTGAGGAAGCAGTCAGGACCTGTCACGTGGAATTGACCACCTTGATCGTTCCCCGTGAGAATGACAGCGAAGAGGAGATGCGGGCGTTGTCCGACTGGGTCAGTGGGCTGAAGAACCCGGATGGACAGGACGTGCCGCTGCACATATCACGATTCTTCCCGCGGTTCCACATGCAGGACCGGCGGGCGACGGATGTCGCAAAAGTCTATCACCTGGCGGAGATCGCCCGGGAAAAACTAGAATATGTATATACAGGAAACTGCTGAATAAAAGGAGAAGGAGATCAGACGATGGCGGACAAGACCTACAAAAACCTTTTCGATGATGGGTATACCACCTATCACGATGATGGTACGAAGAGTACAACGTACAAGAATCTTTTTGATGATGGCGTCACCACCTATCACAGTGATGGTTCCAAGAGCAAGACCTACAACAACCTGTTCGACGATGGGACCACGACCTATCACGATGATGGTACGAAGAGCAAGACGTACAAGAACATTCTGGACGATGGGTATACGACCTACAACCCGGACGGGACCAGGACCAAGTCCTACACGTACAACAACCTCATGGATAATGGGACGACTACCTATAATTACACCTATGGTCAGCCGACGAATACCTATAACAGCTATGGTTATGGGGATTCGTACGAGATCCCGTCTTTTCCCACGGGCTACTATGGCGCGGTGTCCATCGATAAAACACCCTATCGTGTCAATGAAAATCTCTTTCCCGCCTGGGGGCTGGCCCTGTTGTGGTTGGCCTTTGGCCTGCTGATGCTGCCCGCGGTCTGGGCCTCCTTCCACACACCGGAACAGACGGTCCAGATCATGTTTACCATCACCTGCTGCCTGCTGGCATCCTGGAGCGCACTCCATATGATCCAGCGGCCGGGCTACAGCGAGTTGTTCGTCTGCTTTATCCTGTCCTTCTGCATGTGCATGCTGCATCTCATGGGCGGCACTTGGACGATGCTGCTTCTGCTGGTGCCGGTCGGGGCCGTTCTTGATATATATATCTTCAATAAGCTGGGCATCAACTACTACGGCAAACTGTATACCGCTTA
>CADBPG010000256.1 GCA_902796435.1 uncultured Eubacteriales bacterium
CAAGCAGCCATTTTGTCTGTACGGTAAACCAGGGGCTGATCAGGAGATAGGGCATGGGGAACAGGACGCCGCAGATGGAAAACGCCAGTATCTCCCAGGGGATCATCCGCCGGAAACCTTGTATGATCTTTCTTCTTTCCCGACTCATTTTGATCCTTTCCATAGCCAGCTGGAGTCCATCAGTTTGAGCAGGAGATCCTCCAGATCCTCTGTTGCGTGGACTGTCATTTCCTTCGGTACCTTATGCTGGTCTGTCCACTGGACGCGTACCGTTGTGCCCTCTTCCAGCATCGACTGGACGTCCGCGGATAGTTTTTCATAAAAGGCATCCGCCTCTTCGGCAGTATACACCTTGGTTTCCTTTTTTAACTGCAGCGTCTCTACACTGGCGCTCTCCTCGTTCCACTCCCGCACCATGGTCTCCTGCATGCGGGCTGTCAGGTTCCAGTGGATCCGGGAGGGTCTGTCCCCGGGGATCCAGCCGCGGATCTGGCGCAGATCTCCGTCCATGCCAGGCTTTGCGTCCGGCTGTATCCCGGCCCGGTTCTCCTTAAGGTCCACGATCTCCGGGATCATGTGGGTATAGGTGCTCATCTGGGGCAGGACCGCCAGGCGGATCTGGCTGTCCTGCTTTTTGCTGGAGGAAAAGATCCCCAGCGGGTCATACAGACGGGCCTTTTTGAGGTGCAGCGTCAGCATACCACTGTATTTCGGCTGCAGTGGCAGCTGCAGCGTGTCCCGCTTACTCTGACAGCCGCCCACAAATTTCAGACGGGCCGGCTTTTTTTCACCCTCATACTGTGCCAGTATGTCGTATCGCAGACGAGGCAACGGCAGGAGACCGCGTTTCTGGTTCTCCATTTCCACCTGCTCCTGGGCACCTTTGGTCATGGTCCGGCCGGAAAGTGTGAAGGCTGCCTTGTATCCTTGTTTCTGGATCCTGGGCATGACAAACAAGACCACAAGCAGTACGGCCGTGGTCATGCTCAAAGCCAACAACAAATGGGAATGGTACATGGCAGCCAGATACCATTCCGCACCGATCAGGATCAACAGAACGATTTTTTTCATCAGATGGACCTGCGAATCGTAGGAGTCTTGTGTTCCGAAAGGATCTCCCGGATGATCTGCTCCTTGTCTTTATGCTCCAATTGGGCGGCAGCACTTTCCTTGATCCGGTGCCGCACCACATAGGGGAACTGCTCCGCTACATCGAAGGGACGCACATATTCCCGTCCCTTCAGCCAGGCGGCCGCCCGGGCCATGCGCATCAGGGCGATGGTCGCCCGAGGGCCTGCACCCCGCTCCAGATAGGGACTCTTGCGCGTTGCGGTGATCAGGTCCAGCAGGTAGCGCGCAACATCTTCCGTCACAAAGATCTGCTGTGTCTCCTTCTGGATCATCAGCATCTGCTCGCCTGTGAGGCAGGGCTTCAGGTTTTGAGCGACCAGCCGGCTCTCCTCTGTCGTCTCCATGGCCAGCTTCAGCTCGCTGTCATAGTCCGGCAGGCCCAGGCTCTCGGAGATGATGAACCGGTCCATCTGGGACTCCGGCAGCGGCATGGTGCCGGTGGAGTTCTTCACGTTCTGCGTGGCGATCACGAAGAACGGCGACGGCAGTGCGCGCGTCACACCCTCCACGGTGACCTTCTTCTCCTCCATGGCCTCCAACAGCGCGGACTGGGTCTTCGGCAGCGTCCGGTTGATCTCGTCAGCCAGAAGCAGCTGGCAGAACAGGCTGCCCTTCTGATACACAAAGGTGCCGTCCTGCGGCCGGTAGACGGAGAAGCCCGTCAGGTCCGAAGGCATGACGTCCGGTGTGAACTGGACCCGCTTATAGTCCAGGTCGATCAACTGGGCCAGGCACAGGGCCAGCGTCGTCTTGCCGACCCCGGGAATGTCCTCCAGGAGGACGTTGCCGCCTGCGGCCAGCGCCAGGAACACTTCTCGGATCTCCTGTTCTTTGCCCAGGAGCACCTTCTGGATCTGGCTGAGCAATACTTCCACTTGGTCTCTTAACTCACTCACGATTAAACTCCCTTATCTGTCAGATCTCCGCGTCAATCCGCCGGATCGCGTCGCAGAAATCCTCATCGTTATGGTCCTTGACCTGATCCAGGAAGACCGATAACGGCACCACCTGCACATCATTGACTTCACGCTCGTTCCAGCGGAACCCTTCCGCAGGCACAGCCACACGGCAGCCGAACATGGTCAGGATGAGCCCTGTCCCATCGTCCCAGTCCGCATAATAAGTATAGACGGGCTTAAGGGCAGCCGGATCGATGTCCAGGCCCAGTTCTTCCTTTGCCTCACGAACACCCGCTTCCTCCAGCGTTTCAAAGGCGCGGACCCCGCCGCCGGTCACATCCCACTTGCCGGCAAAATAGCGGGCCTTCAGGGATCTCTGCTGTGAGATATAATACCCTTCTCCCGTGCCAGGTGCGGGGCTGTCCTCCGTTTTCAAGATCAGGATCACGTGGCGGAAATACTCACCCGCTACCCGCTTGCCATGTTTATCACGGATCAGGCCCTTAGAGATACCGTCCCGCGTCAGCACTTCACGAAACTCGGTGTGCAGCGCTTCACTCTTCAAGGCGATCATCTCCCGGGTGCAGAACTGCATCACTTCCTGACCGTGGTTCTCAAGAAAACGGATCAGTTGCTCCAGGTCTTTCCGCGCCGTACGGCAGGCTTCTTCCGTGATCTCGCCCGCCGAAAGCACCTGTTCCAGTTCATCCTCATCCAGCACCATAAGGTGCCCGTCCGGATACAGGAGCAGGTCCAGATACATGTCCTCAAAGGTGGGCACTAAAGGATCATCAAAATGGACCGCGGCGGCGATATCAAAA
>CADBPG010000257.1 GCA_902796435.1 uncultured Eubacteriales bacterium
CAGGGTACGCCGTTTTCATCGTAGGCAGCGACGATCAGTACGGGCATCGGATAAACAGCCCCAAGATTTCCAAGATCTTTTCTCATGTTTTTCTCCTTTCGATCAATATGCGGTCCCGGAGGACAGATCCGCGAACTTCTCCGCTTCGTCGATCCGGCCCTTGGCCGTGGTGACCACCGCGTTCACCGCATCTGCACCCAGCAGCAGACGGAACGGTGCTTCTTCCGCATAGGCCATCTGATAGACCAGGGTGCCGGCCTTCATCGGATCACCCGGTTGCTGGCGCTTGTTCACCGCGTTGGCGTTCTTCCAGGTGGAATCCTTGTAGGCCTCGATAGTCAGCGGCGCGCTCTTCAAGGCTTCGTCATAGAAATGGGTACGGAAGGAACCCGGTTCGATGACCATGACCCGGATGCCCAGGGGTGCCAGTTCTTTGCACAGGCCGTCGGTCAAAAGATCCAGCGCCGCCTTGGAGGACGCATAGTAGCCGGAGCCAATGGCGGACCGCTCCGCCGCGATACTGGTGGTGTTCATGATCACGCCGGAACCCTGGGCCCGCAGATAGGGCAGCACTTCTTTGATCATCCAGATCGGGCCGAACAGGTTCGTTTCATATAATTCACGGATGGCGGCCTCTTCGCCCTCTTCTACGGAAGAGCGATAGCCATGGCCCGCGTTATTGACCAGCACGTCGATGGAGCCGAACTTCTCGATGGCTTGCGCCACCACGTTCTTCATCTGCGCACGATCGGCCATGTCCAAAGTCACCGCCAGGCAGGTCTGCGGATACTCCGCCGCGATCGCTTCCAGTTTTTCCATGCTCCGGGCCGTAATGACAGCGTTGTCACCATTGGAAAGCACGGCCCGTGCGATCCCTTCTCCAATACCGCCGGCACTCGCGCCGGTGATGATCCATGTTTTCATAGAAAACCTCCTTTTCTTAGTGAACGAGCGCCGTAAATGTAAACTGGATCAGTTTCCATGCTCCATCCCTGTTCTGGAACACTTCAGTCGTCATAAAATGATGCGTTGTCTCATGTCCGCCAAGCAGCAGGCTGTAATCTACATCCGTCAAACAGATGGCGGTATCACCCCACTCTTTGACTTCCTGACCGTGGATCGCGATCACTGTCGGCTGAAAGATCTTTCGTTCAAATGCAGCCATTTCTTCATCCAACCCGCAATTCGCCCCAATGTGCACGAAAAAGCAATCCGGATCGCATACTGCCCGCATTCCGGCCGTATCTGCCGCTTCTAAAGCTTTCCAGAATCTCTGAGACTGTTCAAGAATGATCTCTTTCATGGGCTTTCTCTTCTCTATTTTTAGTTCAAAACTCTGCGGTTCAGGAACTGTACCAGTTTCGGGTCAAAATGATCGATGATCTCGCTGTGATCCAATGATAATGCGCTGATCTTTGCCATTTCCTCATCTGTCAGTTCAAAATCCAGCACATCGATGTTCTGCCGCATGCGTTCCACGTGCGTGGATTTCGGAATGATAATCACGCCGCGCTGTACATTCCATCGCAGAACGACCTGTGCCGCGCTTTTCCCATACTTTGCACCGATCGCGGTGAGCATCGGATCCGTGAAGATCCCGTGCTTCCCTTCAGCGAGGGGTGCCCAGGCTTCTGGGATGACACCATATTCCTTCATGATCTCCAATGCTTCAGGCTGCGCGAAGAAGGGGTGGAGTTCCACCTGATTGACCGCGGGTTTGATCTCTACGTTTTCACAGAAATTGACCAGTATCGAAGGGAAGAAGTTGCAGACCCCGATGGCCTTCAAAGTACCTTCTTTAAAGGCTTCTTCCATCGCATGCCATGCGCCGAAATAATCGCCCATAGGCTGATGCTCCAGATACAGATCCAGATAGTCCAGGCCGAGTTTGTCCAAAGAACGACGGATCGCAGTTTTAGCTTTCTCATAGCTGGCATCGGTGACCCAGAGCTTCGTGGTGATAAACAGTTCCTTACGTGTGACGATGCCTTGATCGATCGCCTCCCGGATCGCGGCGCCGACAGCTTCTTCATTGCCATAACTGGCCGCAGTATCGATCAGTCGGTATCCTGTTTTGATCGCATCAAGCACAACGCGTTTGCATTCCTCAGCATCCGGGATCTGAAATACACCAAACCCTATCTTTGGGATCCGTGCTCCCGTGTTTAATGTCGTATATTCCATCGATCGTGTCCTCCTTGTTTTTTTCTTGATTCTATAATATGATAAGACAAGGAAAAAGTACAATGCGGATTCAGTCTTTTTCTATAACATAATGTAATAGCAAGGAGATGCTTCCATGCGTAATGTGATCCTGATCGTCTGTGATCAGCTGCGGCCGGACTACCTGCCCTGCTACGGCGCTGATCATATCTCCATGCCTAACCTGGCTGCTTTGGCCACAGACGGCTGCGTTTTCACACAGGCCATCACCGCTTCCACGGTCTGTGCACCGGCCCGTGCCTCAATCATGACCGGGCTTCCGGTCTCCGCACATGGTGCCTGGACCAATGATATCCCCGTCAAAGAGGGCATTACCTACCTGCCAGAGCGATTGAACCAACTGGGTGTCCTGACCGCCGCCGTGGGCTGTTATGACCATGCCCCACGCGGCAACACCATCGGATATCAGTACTTCCATCCGCTGATCGATGGCAGGAACAACGAACATCTGACCTTGTTGAAAGAAAAGCATCCCGAGGCCACGACATCTTACATGGCTGATGGCCTGCAATTCAAATATACCGAACCGGAGCACTATGACCGTTGGGCTTGCGACCAGGCCTGCCGGTTCCTGGAAATGCCCAAGGACCGGCCATTCTTCCTGTATTGCGGATTCCTGGAGCCCCACGGGCCCTATCTGCCCCCCAAAGAGATGCGCGGCCGCATCGATCCGGACAAGATCCCGGAGCCCTGGACCCAGACCCGCACTGATATTCCATCCGTGGAATTGTACCGCCGGGCATTCATCAACCCGACACCTGCCCTTTCCCCGGAGCTGGACCCGGAAGGTGCAAAGAAAGTGCGGGAGCAGCGGCGCAAAGAACGCCTGGCCTACTGCGAGATGATCTGCGAGATCGACGATCTGGTCGGCCGGATCATCTCCACCTTGAAAGCCACCGGGCAATATGAAGATACCACGATCATTTTCACCGCCGACCATGGCAGCATGGAATTTGACCTGGGCGTGGATACCAAAGGCCCCTGGCCTTACACACCGCAGCTGTTCATCCCCATGATCATCGCGAACGCACCGGGACTGGAGCCGGGCAGCCGTTCTGACATCCTCTGCGGGAACCGTGATGTCGGCGCCACCGTGCTGGATCTCATGGATGACTGCAATCCCTTTGGCCTGTCTCGTTCCATGATCGGAATGGTCCAGGGTTCAGTGCCGCGACGCGAAGTCAACTTCAGCGAATTCAATGACAGTGTAAAGACGGCCGTCGACGATCGTTACACCTTCTCCTACTACCCCTTCACCGGCGTCATGACCTTGTTCGATCGCATCACTGACCCGCATTTCCAGAAAGATTTGAGCAAAGACCCGTCCTTTGCTTCGACGGTCCAATACTTCTTATCCAAGGTCATCGACTTCATGGTCGTCAGCAAAGACGTCCGCATTGAAGCCCACGACCTGACGCCGGAAGTGCGTTCGGGTATCGAGCAGATGGCGCCCCACTTTCTGGATGACTTCGAGATCTGCTACCCCCTGTCCCATGCAGAGCAGATCGACCGTGTCAAGGCCCAGGGGCTGGACGGGGATTACAACGAATTCTGCAAAGATCGGCCCATCAAGGCGCATTATGGAGTCTACTGGGAATCATAGGAGTCCCTCTTGAAAATGCTACCGGCGGTAGCAGATATGCTGCGCTGATTCCTCTACAATCAGGGTATCACAACCACATGAGGGAGGAATGCATGATGAATGAACGTATGATTTTTCTGGACGTCGACGGTGTGCTGAACAACATCGCCACTCGCGAACGGTCCAACAACGGCATGATCGGGATCGACCCCGTCAAGGTGCAGCTGCTCAAAGAGATCAAAGACCAGACAGGTGCCAGGATCGTCCTCACTTCCACCTGGCGCAATGAGTGGGAGCCAGATTATGAAAGCTGCGGACTTGATGGAAAGTATCTCTCCGACAGCCTCACTTCGGGCGGCGTCGAGATCCATGATAAGATCCCCGGTCTGTCCGGCATCCACCGCGGCTCGGAGATCCGCCGCTACGCTAAAACGACCGGCTGCCGGTCCTTCATCGTCCTGGATGATGAAAAGTTCCCTGATTTCACCATCAGCGGCATTCGTGAGAAGGGTTCTCGTGCCAATTGGATCCACACGCAGTTCTACACACAAAACGGCGGACTGCAACCGGAACACGTTCAAGCGGCGGTCCGTCTGTTCCAACAGCAGGATCGACTACTGGAATAAGAAATAAAGATAGCTCCCGGATTTTGGTTTATTACCAATGTCCGGGAGCTTGTTCGTCTGGTCCTTCAATACTTCGTGATCAGAAATCTACAATGTTCTGCTCCGCGCAATATTGATTCCAGGATCTCAACCTCAAACATACTATTGGGTTCCAGGCAATTTAAAAAAACATATGGTTATGGGAGTCATTCACTCATGATCAATTCAGCAATTTGCTCAACAGTCAATTCACTGGTATCAATGACGTCTTTCATGG
>CADBPG010000258.1 GCA_902796435.1 uncultured Eubacteriales bacterium
ATCGACATAATTGGCCTTGAGGACATACTTCTTTCTCTCCCCCCAGCCTTCCTTCGCTTCAAACTTCTGATTGAACTTGATCGTGAAATTCTTCTTCGGGTAGCTTAAGGATGAGGCTCCCTGCCATTTCATCGTGCAGGTACCGGAGAGATCCCCGTAAACATAATCGAAGGTTCCTGATACCTCTTTTGTCACGCCTGCCAAGGAACCGGTCAGCTTGAGAACGGGAAGGCCGAAGGACTCGTAGTCTATTCCGTCTCCCGCTTCCGCTGTTGCCATGAGCTGGTTTTTAGAATACACGCCTTCCAGCACATAAACATGGAAGACATGATGGTCAAAAACCTGCTCTGCCTGTGTATAGACGTTGACGCGGACAGGTCCGCTTACATCCGGTATGAAGATTCCGCAAGGTTCTGTCCTGACATCCAGATACCGGACACTTCCGTTCTGTCGGACAGCAGACGCCAGCGGATCAAGCGTAAACATGACTTTGTAGTTCGCATCAGGATCCTCATCTGTAATAAGCACGGTGTAGCTCTTCCCAGCCTCAACTTCAAAAGGCTCCGAATACCGGAGATTTGGTATTCCGGCATTGGCACCCATTGTACCGTCAATAACTCCACCCGCCCTGTCATGGGGGCCCACAGGAAGAACCGTAGCCAGATTGTCCTGTGCTGAATTCATTGTCCCACGGTTACTGCAGGTAGCGAGGTTTGCCTTGCGAACCCAGTCTTTTACTTTCGTCATGGAAGTGACTGAATCCGCAATCTGAGGTCCGCTCGCCAGACCGAGGAACTCATCCCTGGTGTGCTCGCCTTTCAGGACGTAAACATGAAACTCCACATTGTCGACCTGCGCGTTCGGGGAGTAAAAACCACCCCTGAATAACCCGCTTGTGTCGGGCACAAACCAGCCGAACGGCTCTGTGCGGATATTGAAGCCTCGATTCTTCTCGTTTTCTTTGAGCACAGCCCCGGTGCCCTTCTCGTAAAAGAACAGAGATATCGAGACGGACTTGTCAGCGACATCTGTGAAAACGGTATACTTTTCTCCTGCCTCGAATTCAATGTAGTCTGTCACATGCAGTGTGGACATGGAGTTCTCCGACGTCAGCAGGCCGTTCATGATTCCTCCGGCAGGATCAAACCGCCCATAAGCCATGCAGGTGTGGATATTATCAGCAACCTGCCTTCTCATGGAGACGACCTTTGCGAGGTTCTGCCTGCGTGCATCATCGCTCACCTGCTGCGCATAGATGCCGTGGGCATTAAAGCCAATCGCATCTGCAGCAGTACGGTCTGCCTCCTCGTTTAATCCAGCTTCAATTGCGGACGCTCTCTCTTCAAGTATTGTTGGCGTGACCAAAGCCGGGAAATCGGCTTTCTCTATCTCGCCCTCCACAACATAGAGATGCATCCGGAAATCCTTAACGGTCATATCATAGGGAAACTGCACACGGATATATACTGTCATATTCCCCGCAGGAACAAATACGCCATACGGTTTCGTCGCCGTTGTAAATGCAGGAGCAGGACCCGTCTCTGTCTGGATCGACGCTCCATTTGCGGCATCGGCGACCCAGAGATTAAGGTTCAGAGACTTATCGCTGTCCACATAAAACGTGTATGCCTGACCTCCCTTTATCTGGAACGAATCGGTGATAATCACGTTGTTCCTCTGAACCTCAGGACCGAGCGTACCGTTCAGCACGATGCCTGCGCGATCAGCTTCCCCGGTTTTCTCCGCTGTAAAAATGATGTTTCCCTCATCATCCACAGCGATTCCGCGTTTGGTTATCAGGCGATTATTCCTTGTGATCTCAGGCTGTACCAGGGCGACACCTGCTACGGATTCTTCATATTCGTCCAGGGTAAATCCCTCGCGGATATCCCGCATGGTGTAATGCCCCTCAAGCATCATGAAGCGAAGCGGATGATCGGTGAATTCCGTATCATGCCCGCAATAAACACCAGCCCGGTATTCACCATCCTCATCGGGTGTGATATACCAGATTGGATTGGCAAGGACATATCGCCCGTAATTGACGCCTCCCTGCTGCATCACACCACCGTTTTTACCATAGAAATAGATGGCGTAGTCTAACGTACACTTAAGATCCAGCGCAACAACCGTATATTCAGTCCCGGCTTTGAAATCAAAGTAGTCCGTGAACGTAAACGTACTGGAGGAATAACCAGAACCAACGCAGCCATCAAAAACAGCAATCGTGCTGTCTACATCGCTCCCGGCATCACATTTCACCAGAAGGTTTCCCTGCGCATCATACCTGACATTCCTCTTTGTAGGCAGGATGTTTTTCTTGCGGATTTCATCCTTAATCCGAATCATGGACGCACCATATTTTTCCGTCAGACTTACAACATCCATTCCCTCGCGATACTTCGCAAAAGACCGGATCTTTTCAAGTGGCACTACACCCTTCAGCACGTACACACAAAGCGGATAATTGTCAAAATGGTTTTCCACTGTCGACTGGAGGCGGATGTGGTATTCCTTTGCCTCCGGAGCAATGAACTGCCCGTAAGGATTAAAAAGCGGATTGAAGCTTTTTATAACATCATCGTTACGAAGGTAAGATCCAAAAGCATCCGAAATCATGATGCTGTAGTTGCGACCGCCTCCGCAATCATCGACGAATATAGTATAGATTTCGCCTTCTTCGGGAATGAAAACCTCGCTGAGCCGAGCCACCGTATACTCAGGACCCATATCACCGGTAATCACCGCAAGTGCCGGATCCAGTCCGCTGCCTGCATGCACCTTCACCATTTCCTCGCCCGCTGCGTTTGTGGAGGTCATCGTGCGCATCTGAACTAGGTTGTTATCACGGGCATAGTCGCTGACGAATGCCGCTCTGGAAAGGGTGCCTCTCAGGCTCGCATAATCAGCCATGGCGTAAAAATCTCTTGAAGTGATCTTCCCTTCAAGGACATAGACATGCAAATCAAAGTCCACAAACTCATACCCACGGCAGTAGATGCCTGCCATATATTCACCCGTCGCATCGGGAACAAAGCTTGAGAAGTTTGTGGCATTCAGGCTAAAGCCCTTATTCATTCCGTCTTCCTTCATTACGCTGCCGTTAGCCTCGTAGAAGAAGATGCTCCCAGCCTGGTACTTCCGCTGTGAAGTATCGATCCTGATGGTATAAGTCTTTTCTGCCTCCAAGTGCATTGGCTTTGAGATATGGAAAATCTGTCTGCCGACATCATCTCCCAGCACACCATTCACGACAGTCCCTGCTTTATCCGTGATACCGAATGCTTCACACCGGCAGGTTACTTCGCCATCCGAACTATTGCAGGAGGAATTGATCATTTCCACAAGGTTATTCTGTTTGACCTTGTCGGAAATAGACGAAGTCTGCTCCGAGTTGTTGATGACCTGATTGAAATTGTCTTTCAGCGCCTCATCCAGCCTTTTACCGCTCTCGTCCACCTGCACAGCGGACGCATCCACCAGCGGAAAATCCTGTCCGTTCTTCTGTGTAATGCCAGATATCAGTTCCACACTGCCATTGTATTTTGCCATGACTCATACCTCCTCAGGATACGGTTACCGCAGTAGATCCAAGTCCTGCGTTATCCGACCGATAAACATAGTAATTTTCTGTATATCCGCTTGCGTTGGTGTGACTGATTGTCCCAGCAAGCGTAAAGCCTCCATCAAAACCGCCGACGTTAAACGCACATGCACCAAACCGTACGGGAACCGCATACCAGATATACTTTCCTGCCCCAGCATCTGCTGTAAACGATCTCGCTCTCGCTCCGGTCAAGACACCATTAGCAAGCCCCAGCAGAAAAGAACTGCTGATTGTTCCAGGATCTTCTGCAGCGCCATAGTACACACGATTGTAAAACGTAAGGGCAGCAGTCCTGGTAGCTGATCCTGCTGGCTTTGTCGCGCTTCCACCGTCTTTTGCAAGCAAAGTCCATGTCTTGCTGGCTTTCAGCGCAAGTCCGCTCCGGGTAATGGATGCGCTTTTGAGTGCTTCAACCGCCTGCCCGTCTATCTGTACGGAAGCGGGATTCACGTTCAACGCATAAGCCAGAACAACCTCTGCCACCGTACTTCCCATTTCCGCCAGCGAAGGGGTAACAGAAAAAGCGGTAACAGCAACAGCGTCATAGCTTATATCCGATCTCAGGTTATCCAATTCTGTTTTCAGAAAAGTGTATCCCTCACGGATAGCTTCACCGAGCGAATCATGCTCTACGCCATCGGCGTCTACTCTTGCATCCCTGACCTCGGTCTGCGCATCTCCTGTTCCTGCCCGCAGAACTGCATCCATTCTTGCATTCAGCTGAGCCTCTGACTGATTAAATGACTGCTTCGCCTGGTTCATCTGCGTCAGAGCGTTTCCTGTTACTTCGTCCACGTGAGTCCTCGTGTTGGAGTTATCCTGATTGATAGCCTGCTCCGTGGCATCGTTATCCTGCCGGATCGCCGTTTCCGTTGCGTCATTGTCTGCCCGGATCTGCCGCAGGGTCTCCGCATTGTTCTGGCTGATCGCCTGCTGCCGTTCCTCAAACTCTTCTCCCATATCTGCGATCTGCTGAGAGAACAGAGAGCAGATTGACCAGTAATACTCGTCCGTCAGAAGCGTCCCGGAGGGAACCTGCCGCCGGGAGATATAGCTTTCGCCACTGGCTTCATCCAGTACAATGGAGAGCATTTCATATTCTTTGTTTTTGGTCCAGGCCCCGCAGTGCTTTGGCACTACGCGCTTGCCTACATATTTCGCCATTCGTTAATCCTCCTCCAGATAGTACACGACGAGCCGCCCTTCCTCATCCATGTCATAGACAAGTCCAAGCCGCTCGTCTGTCTCAAAGTTCATATAACCGCCATC
>CADBPG010000259.1 GCA_902796435.1 uncultured Eubacteriales bacterium
GGTTCCAGTGGACATTTGTGCGGAGGTATGCTATTATCTGCATTGTTAGGCCCTTATGCAGGGTTCCTGACGATGATCTCAGTTTTGTTGATCCAGTGCCTTCTGTTCGCTGACGGCGGTCTTCTGGCACTGGGCTGCAACGTTTGGAATATGGCGTTTTACGGATGCTTCATCGGTACGCTTTTGATCTGGCTGCCCATCATGAAAAATGGTTTCAGCCGCGGCAAGATCATTCTGGCGTCGATCCTGGGCTGCGTCCTCACATTGCAGCTAGGCGCGTTCAGCGTCGTGCTGCAGACCAGCATTTCCGGTATTTCCGCACTGCCTTTCGGCACCTTCGTCAGTGTCATGCAGCCGATCCATCTGGCCATTGGTCTGGTCGAAGGTCTGATCACAGCAGTCGTCCTGCTCTTCGTATATGAAGCGCGTCCGGAGCTTTTGTACGGCAACAGCGGTACCAAAGCGGAGGGACGGTTCTCCATGAAGACTACCGCGATCGTGCTCGTCGTCTGCGCGATCCTGATCGGCGGCGGGCTTTCATTGGCGGCTTCCGAGTTTCCGGATGGCCTGGAATGGTCCATCGAGAAGATCACGGGTTCGACCGAGGTCGAATCCGAAGGCAGTGTGTACGAATCCGCAGAGTCGGTCCAGGAAGCCACGGCGCTTCTGCCGGACTATGCCTTCAAGGATTCTGAATCTGCGGCCGGCACCAGCTTCTCCGGTATCGTAGGCGGCGCGGTCGTTGCGGTATTGGCCTCCGGGATCTGTCTGATCCTCCGTAAAGCGACAAAAAAGAATAAGACAGCATGAGTTCGATTCGAGACGCGATCTCCGAATTCGGCGAACTGGAAAGAACAGCAAAACGAGACCAGTGGGTGAACCAGATACACCCACTGGTCATGTTGTTCCTTACGGTTCTCTTCATCGGGATCACAGTATCATTTCCTAAATATGACCTGATCGGTCTTCTGGCTATGGGCCTGTACCCACTGGCCATGTTCATCCTGGCTGATTTAAGCTTCGGCCGGTGCTTAAAGCGCCTTAGGCTCGTCCTGCCGCTGATCCTCTTCATCGGCCTGTTCAACCCTTTGTTCGACCGGATCCCTGTGGAGATCGGGCCGCTTCATATCAATACCGGCTGTATCTCCATGTGCACGTTGGTGGTGAAGGGCTTTTATACAGTACTGGCCTCCTACCTGCTGGTGGCGACCACGCCCATCGAGGACCTGTGCAGGTGCCTGCGGCAGATCCATGTGCCGGAGATCCTGGTCACCCAGATGTTGTTGACCTATCGCTATATCTCGGTCCTGCTGCTGGAGGTCCACCGGACCACCCAGGCCTACAGCCTGCGGGCGCCGGGGCAGAAGGGAGTCCGGTTCAAGGCCTGGGGGTCGCTGGCAGGCGGGCTTTTGCTGCGCAGCGTGGACCGGGCACAGGTCGTGTATGAAAGCATGCTGCTGCGCGGCTTCGACGGGACCTTCCGCTTCGGTCGCACGGAGCGCATCCAGGTACGGGATATAGTGTTTTGCCTTTTCTGGACCACGGTGTTCGTCCTGATGCGCCGTTTTCCGGTCCTGATCCTGATAGGGAGTTTGTTTGTATGATCGATCTGAACCAGGTAGGATTTGCCTACAAAGAGAATATACCGGTGCTCCAGGACATCAGTCTTTCCATCGAGGCAGGCGCCTCAGTCGGACTGGTGGGGGCGAACGGGGCTGGAAAATCCACCTTGATGAAGCTTCTGGTAGGCCTGCTCAAGCCGACCAGCGGCCAGGTGCGGATCTGCGGCCTGGACGTAGAGAAGAAGAATCTGGCGGAGATCCGCCGCCGGATCGGTTATGTCTTCCAGGACGCGGACAACCAGCTGTTCATGTCCACCGTCTACGAGGACATCGCCTTCGGCCCGCTGAACTACGGTCTGCCCAAGGAAGAAGTGGAGCGGAAGGTGCAGGCGGCCATGGAGCAGACCGGGACCACCCATCTGAAGGACCAGCCGGTCTATCAGATGTCCGGGGGAGAGAAGCGTCTGGTCTCCATCGCGACGATCCTGGCCATGGAGCCGGACTGCATCCTGATGGATGAGCCGGAAGCGGCCCTGGACCCGCGCAACCGCCGCCGTCTGATCGAGCTTTTGAAAACCTTAAAGCCCGCGAAATTGATCGCGAGCCATGATCTGGACCTGATCCTGGACACCTGTGACCGGGTCATCCTGATGAGCCATGGCAGGATCGTGGCGGATGGACCCGCGCAGGAGATCCTGCGGGATGAAAAACTTTTGGTGGAACATGACCTGGAGCTGCCGCTCCGTCTGCAGCCCTTCGATCGATGAAGGAAGGAGAGGATATCAGTATGAGTGAAGAACATACCCATCATGTTGGAAATTATACCCATACCCACAGCGCAGAGCACGACCGCATCGTGATCCAGCGCCTGTCCCGGGCCATCGGCCATCTGCAGAAGGTGCGGGAGATGGTCGAAAATGGGGAGGACTGCAGTGATGTGCTGATCCAGCTGGCCGCGGTGCGCGGTGCCTTGGCCAGCACGGGCAAATATATCCTGGACGAACACATCTGTCATTGCATCGTGCACGCTGTAGAAAGCGGCGATATGAAAGAGGTAGAGGATCTGCGTAAGGCGATTTCTCAGTTTATTAACTAAAATCGAGCGATTATTGAGAGAAGAGAGGGCGAAATTGCCAACGCGCCTCTCTTTTTTTATGTGAATTCTTACAAAAATGTTGCAAATTGGACAATAGTTTGGTATACTTTTGTTATCTTTGAGCATGGGAGGAAACCATCTATGAATGTGTATACCACAGATAAGATACGTAACGTCGTACTTTTAGGACATGGTGGCAGTGGCAAGACCAGTCTGGTCGAGGCTATGGCCAATGTTGCAGGTATTACGAGCCGCATCGGCAAAGTGACTGACGGCAACACCATCAGTGATTACGATAAAGAAGAGATCCGCCGTAAATTCTCCATCCACACCTCTGTCGTTCCGATCGAGTGGAAGGACATCAAGATCAACTTCCTGGACACCCCCGGTTTCTTTGATTTCATCGGTGAAGTCGAAGAGGCAGTCGCCGTCGCGGATGCCGCGATCATCGTCGTTTCCGGCAAGGCCGGCGTCGAAGTCGGTACTGAGAAGGCCTGGGAGCTGTGCGAGAAAAATGGTCTGCCGCGCATGATCGTCGTCGACGAGATGGACGCTGAGAACGTCAACTACCACAAGATCGTTGAAGAGCTGACCGAGCGCTATGGCAAGGAGATCGTTCCTTTCTATATCCCGATCCGTGAGGGCGACAAGCTGGTCGGTTACGTCAACATCGCGAAGAAGGCTGCCCGCAAGTTCGCCGGCGCCGGCAAGCGCGTCGAGTGCGACATGCCTGCTGATCTGGAAGACGATCTGGAAGCCTACTATGACACCATGATGGAAGCGGTCGCCGAGACCGATGATGAATATATGGACCGTTACTTCGACGGTGATACCTTCACTCTGGAAGAGATCATCGGCGCCAACAAGAAGAGCGTTCATGACGGCGCTACCGTGCCTGTCACCATGAGCTCCAACACCGAAGTCCTGAACATCCATAACATCCTCAACGATGTCATCGAACTGTTCCCGGCTCCGAACGAAAAGAAGCTTTCCGGCAAGAACGACAAGACCGGCGCTGAGTTCAAGGCTGATTTCAATCCGCAGGCTGCCAAGTCCGCGTATGTCTTCAAGACCATCGTCGATCCGTTCATGGGCAAATATTCTCTGATCAAGGTCTGCTCCGGCGTCATCAAGTCCGACGACGTGCTGTTCAACGCGGCGACCGGCAACGAGGAAAAGCTGAGCAAACTGTATGTCCTGCGCGGCAGCAAGCCGGAAGAAGTTTCCGAGCTGCAGGCGGGTGATATCGGCGCCATCGGTAAGGCCAGCTGCGCTACCGGTGACACCCTGTCCACCAAGGCAGAGCCCATCATCTTCGAGAAGGCCGAGATCTCCGTACCGTATTTCTATCAGGCGTACACCGCCCGTAAGAAAGGCGAGGAAGATAAGATCGCTCAGGCGCTGGGCAAGCTGATGGACGAGGATCTGACGCTGCGCACCGTCAACGATGCAGAGAACCATCAGACGCTGCTCTATGGTATGGGTGACCAGCACCTGTCCGTCGTCGTCAGCGCGCTGAAAGAAAAGTACAAGGTCGAGATCGATCTGGCTACGCCGCGTGTCGCTTTCCGCGAGACCCTACGCAAGAAGGCCGATGTAGAGTACAAGTATAAGAAGCAGTCCGGTGGACATGGCCAGTATGGTCACGTCAAGATGATCTTCGAGCCTTCTGGCGATATGGAGACCCCGTACGTCTTCGAGCAGACCGTCGTTGGCGGTACCGTTCCGAAGAACTACTATCCGGCTGTTGAAAAGGGTATCCAGGAGTCCGTTGGTGCAGGTCCTCTGGCAGGCTACCCGGTCGTCGGTGTCAAAGCCAACCTGTATGATGGTTCCTATCATCCGGTCGACTCTTCTGAAATGGCCTTCAAGACCGCTTCGATCCAGGCCTTCAAGA
This sequence comes from uncultured Eubacteriales bacterium, assembly GCA_902796435.1. Taxonomy (GTDB): domain Bacteria; phylum Bacillota; class Clostridia; order Lachnospirales; family Bianqueaceae; genus RUG159. Next base: position 4,556 of record CADBPG010000259.1, read on the forward strand.
AGGGCTTCATGGAAGCGAACCCGGTCTTGCTCGAGCCCATCGAGTCTCTGACCGTCATCGTTCCGAACGACTACACAGGTGATGTCATGGGCGATCTGAACAAGCGTCGCGGCCGCGTCCTGGGTATGAACCCGGCCGGCAATGGCAAGACCGAGATCGTCGCGGATGTCCCGATGATGGAGATCTTCAACTACAACACCGACCTGCGTTCTATGACCGGTGGTGCCGGTGTCTATTCCTACGAGTTTGCCCGTTATGAGCAGGCTCCGGCGGATGTACAGGAGCGCGAAGTCGCGAACCGTGCCGCCGAGGAATAATTCCATAAATAACAACAAAGGGTGTATGCCACGTGCAATGGCATACACCCTTTTTCTTTGTGTAAATACAGTTGATCGCTTACAGATGGGCCGCGATCTCCTGGTTGACTTTTTCCCGGAGACGCAGTAAGTAAGCAGGATCATGGGGATAGGTGGTAAAGGTCAGTTCCTCGTCCAGACCTTCCTCGATCAAAGCAAGGACATGGGCCCGGCTGGTCAGCTGCTCCAGTGTCGTAAGCGCGCGCAGGTCGCAGAGGGCATCGGAGAAGACCACAAGACGCAGGGATTCCTGCGGCCATCCATCTGGTCCAGGGTAGACCATGAAGGGGTCGCCCGCCGGATAACTGCCGTCACCGTCGGCGGTGGCGAAGGGGTCGATGGGATGGATAGAAGTGACGTTGTTGTAGTAGTTGAAGCCCCACTGCAGGAAGCCTTGTACCTGGTACTTGTAGAACTGCACGCCGATGATGCGGTTGCGGGCGGAGGGCATGGCGATGAAGCGGTTGCTGACCTGATAGCCCTGGCCGCAGCAGTAATAGACCCAGAATTCCTCTGGACGGGTCTGCGTCAGAAAGGGATCCAGATGGTTGGTGGCCACCACCGGTACCTTGCAGATCCCCTGGGCGAAGTATTCGTAGGAACTCATGGCATCCATGATGGGGAAGCCGGCAAGCAGGTCCTCGACCATCGCCCGGCAGGCCTGATACTGAGGCAGATTCTCCGGGGAAGGTTCGTCGGAAATGTGGAAATACGTGCGGTCCGCGATATCCAGGGATATGAGCTCTGCGCGCAGGGCGGGCAGGAAAGCGGAAAGGAATTCCTGGTATTCAGGACTTGTGGCATCGCTTTCCCAACCGAAAAGGCGGGTGTAGACGCCGTCCTTTGTGCCCATGATCTTCGGGCAATGGCGGGCGCCCCACTGGGTGAACAGGTGGGCCATCTCGAAATACTGGATGCCTGCGTCCTTGCAGATCTGGACGTACCGGTCCAGTTTTGTGCAGTCGAACTGGTAACTGCCCTGGGTGACGGTGATGTCCACCAGCTGGGTCGTAAGCCGCTCGCAGCCGATGCGGGTATCCAGAGGCGGTGTCCAGATGGGGACCAGGAGCATGTTGATGCCCCGGTCGGCCGCGGCTTCGATCTGGCGCTTGAGGAGGGTCCAGTACCGTTCGCTCCAGACCGGTTCGTGGTAATACTGAGAGATGCCGTCGCAGTGGAACCATTCGGTGTGCTTCAAGGTCTGCGGCGCCAAAGAACATCCGATGACCTGAACCGGGACTTCCAGCGTGGCGGATTCCTCTTCGCTCTCTATGGTAAGCCGGACCGGATAGGTGCCTGCGGGGGTGTCCGAGGTGGTCCGGACCTCGATCCACAGGGCGGACCAAGTGCGGCGGATCGCATAAAAATGATCCTCTTCGTATAAGGGTTCCAGCCGATCCGGGTAGAGGCCCGGCTCCATGCTGATATAATTATCATCAAAGGCGGCAAAGGCCGGAAGCTGCACGGCGACCGGTGCGACCCTCCGCACAGTGACCTTCAGGCAGTCTGCGGCCTGACATTGCACGCGGAATTCAGCGCGCCGATGCAGATCCCCGTCAGGAAAGAGTACAGCCTGGAAAGAGACCTGATCCTCCTGCAGGAGGCTTAAATGCTGCGTGAGAGGCACCGGGGCCTTGCCCGGGAAAACTTTTTCCAATGAAGAACTGCTGTAGAGTGTAAGTGCCATGGAAGGGACCTCCTTATCTGCCTGTAGCATAGCGGAGCTGTGCTTGTTTGTCAATACTGCGGCAAAGTGAGCGGGACGGGACCAAAGCTATTATTTCATATCCAATTGTACGTGATAGGAAGACAGTGCAAAAGATACCGAAATCTGAAATATTTGCACTCCCGAAAGCATAGTGGAACTGTACACAGCCGGAGCGTTTGTGGCCGCCGGGGCCTGCTGCAGCTGACGATGGATCAGATCATCTGCTGCGTTTTCCCTGCTTCTCAGAAGGGACCTGTGGTAATGGATATAATATATATGTTAATAGATAGCATGCAATTATATATGAAGAAATAATACAGGTGAATCCTCATGAACACCGCACGATTTTGTGGGAAATGCCAAAAATGGGTTGACAGATACAGGAAAGGATGGTATTTTAGATGTGCTTGGGAAATTCGTGCTTCATAGGATTGCTGTGTAGCCGGGTTTCCAATTTCAATGTATGGAGGCACCAAGTAATGGTCGGTACTGTCAAATGGTTCAACGCAGAAAAAGGTTATGGCTTTATCAAAGTCGAAGACGGTGACGATGTATTCGCACATTTTTCTGCAATCCAGGGAGAGGGCTTCAAGACTTTAAACGAGGGCCAGCAGGTCGAATTTGATGTGATTCAGAGTGACCGCGGTCCGCAGGCAGCGAACATTGTAAAGCTGTAAGAGGTTCAAGCTCAAAACTACTAAAGCTCCGCTTTTGCGGAGCTTTCTTTGTTTGAAAACAGGTCCGGTGTATGGTACAATAGAAGAAACAAGGAGTATTTTTATGGATAAGTTTTTAGAATACCAGCTGTTCGGCATCACCGTTGAACAGGCGATCCGTGCGCTGATCCTGACAGCGGTCTGTTTTCTTGCGGTCAAGACCTTTTACCATCTGTTCCAGAAGATCCTGAACAAGTCCAAGGTAGAGAAGGGGTTGCATACCTTCCTCAAATCCCTGGTCAAGATCCTCCTATATGGTCTGGCGGTCATGATCATCGCCCAAAGCCTGGGTATCAACATGACGTCCGTGGTGGCGCTGTTCAGCGTCGTCACCCTGGCCATTTCCCTGGCGCTGCAGGGGGTCTTCGGCAATATCGCCAGCGGCATCATGCTGCTGACCATCAAACCCTTCCGCGCGGGTGATTACATCGAAGTCGATACCATCAAGGGCACGGTGGTGGACATCAGCCTGATCTACAGCCGCATCCGGACCCTGAACAACCAGCTCATCTACGTGCCCAACAGTGAGGTCGTCGCGGGGAAGATCAAGAATTATTCCGCCCTTGGGCTTCTGCGTGTGGACCATACCTTCACGGCCTCCTACGATGCGCCGCCGGAAAAGGTGAAAGCTGTGCTGGCCCAGGTCGTGGCCTCGGTGCCCGGTGCCTTACAGGATCCTAAACCGCGGATCTCGGTGCAGGAGTACGGGAACAGTTCCATCGCCTATGCCTGCTGGGTCTGGTGCAAATCGGAGGATTACTGGAACGTGTATTTCGATCTGATCGAGGGGGTCAAGCCGGCCTTCGACGCTGCCGGTATCGAGATCACCTATGACCATCTGAACGTGCATATCCAGGGCCTTCCGGAGCAGAAGGACAAAATGTGATCCATCTTGTCAGAACAAGGGATCTATGCTATAATAAAGTGTTTTTGCAATCATATTAAAGAGGTGACAGAATTGAAGATCATAGAAAGAGAATTCATTCCGGTATTATTCGCGAGCGATATCAATACCTACAGCATGGCGCGGGCCTTCCACGAAGCGTATGGCGTGCGCTCTGTCGTCATGGGCAAATATATCAGCAGCCCGTCCTACAACAGCCGCATCGTTGATTTCCGGGCGAACGAGAAGATCGATCAGGACGATGTGTTCTTGGACGCGCTGAACACTTTCGCAAGGGAGCATGCGGACAAGAAGATCATCGCGGTGGGCTGTGGTGATGCCTACGTGGCCCTTCTGGGCAAGCACAAGGGCGAATACGAGCCCAACGTCATCGCGGCATACATCGATTATGACCAGATGGTCGAGCTGGCCAAGAAGGAGAACTTCTACAAGCTGTGCGACCAGTTTGGTCTGGACCATCCGGACACCTTCGTGCACCGCAAGGAAATGGGCCATGACTACACGCTGCCTTTTGACGGGCCTTTCATCCTGAAGCCCTCCGACAGTGTCATGTACTGGGAGTACCCCTTCGAAGGACAGAACAAGGTCTTCAAGCTGAAAACGCGCGAAGAACTGGACCGTACCATCGACAAGATCTATGCCGCCGGCTACCATGATTCTCTGATCATCCAGGACATGATCCCGGGCAATGATTCCTACATGCGGGTGCTGACCTGCTATTCGGACCATAATGGCAAGGTTCAGCTGATGAGCTTAGGCCACGTGCTTCTGGAGGAGCATACCCCCCACGGCATCGGCAACCATGCCGTCATCCTGAACGAGGTCAACGTGGACCTGATGCGTGGTGTCAAGAAGTTCCTGGAGGCCATCCATTACGTAGGTTTCTCCAACTTCGACATCAAATATGACGAGCGTGACGGCAAGTATAAATTCTTCGAGATCAACCTGCGCCAGGGCCGCAGCAACTTCTATGTGACTGGCTCCGGCTTCAACCTGGCCCGCTGCCTGGTGGAGGATTATATCGAGCATAAGGAAATGAAGCTGACCATTGCCGACAAGCCCCATCTGTGGATGGTCGTGCCCAGCCTGGTGGCTTACCATTACATCCACAATGCCAAGGCTGTGGCGGAGATGAAGCGTGTCCGCCGGCAGTATGGCTGCGTCAACCCCCTGTTCTATAAGGGCGACCTGGCACCGAAACGGTTGAAGTTCGTCATCCGCAATTATCTGGGACATTTCCTGAAGTACTTCAAGTATAAGTAAGAAAAGAGAATGATACTATGAGCCGACCGATTCGTATGGGCATCCTGGGCGGTATGGGTCCCATGGCGACCAGCTTCCTGTTTGAGCGCATCGTCCAGCATACCGCGGCAGAAAAGGATCAGGATCATATCGATCTGGTCATCGTGAACCGTGCCACCATGCCGGACCGCACCGCGGCGATCCAGAGCGGCAATGTGGACGAGTTCCTGGAACAGGCGGTCTCCGACTGTCTGTCGATGGAGCAGATGGGTGTAGGCACCATCGCGGTCCCCTGCAACACGTCCCATTATTTCTACGACGCGATCCAGAGCCGCATCCACGCGGAGCTGATCCACATGGTACGGGAGACGGTGCTGGAAGCAAAACGCACCTGCCCCGAGCTTACCAAGCTGGGCATCATGGCCACCGACGGGACCGTGTCCGCGGACGTGTACGGGAAGGAATGCCGGGCACAAGGCATCGAGCCGGTCTATCCTTCCGAGAAGCGGCAGAAGGATGTCATGCACCTGATCTATGACGAGATCAAGCAGGGCAAGAAGGGCGAGGAGGACCGGTTCTACCGGGTGGTTTCCGAGCTTACCGCCGCGGGCTGCGAGCGGATCGTCCTGGCCTGTACCGAGCTGTCCTACTTCAAACAGTACTATCATCTGCCCGCTTATGTGATCGATTCCACCGACGTGCTGGTGCGCTGCTTCATCGAGCGGGCCGGCAAGACCTATATCGCGTAAAAGGATAAAAATATGCGCAAACATCAACTGAGAGAATTCGCAAGAGCCCTGCAGGAGCGGGGCCTTTTGTTGGAAGCGGTCCTGCCTTCTGAAGAGCGGGAGATCGGCTACTTAAGCTATGATTCCCGGGATCTGGGCGAGGATACCTTGTTCGTCTGCAAAGGCGCCGCCTTTAAGGAGGAATACCTGCAGCAGGTGCTGGAAGCAGGCGCTGCCGCCTATGTTTCGGAAACGGTCTATCCGAATGTGGATCCGGCCGTGCCGCATCTTATGGTCACGGATATCCGCAAGGCCATGCCGGTCCTGGCCGGGCTTTTTTATGAGGAAGCCTGGAAGCAGCTGAACCTGGTGGGCATCACCGGAACGAAGGGCAAATCCACCACCACATATTATGTCAAATATATCCTGGACAGCTGGATGGAAGCCAAGGGACAGCCGAAGACCGGTGTCATCAGCTCCATCGATACCTATGACGGCGTCATCTTCAAAGAATCCCATCTGACGACGCCGGAGGTCATGGACCTGCAGCGCCATTTCCGCAACGCGGTGGACAGCGGCATCGGCTACATGACCATGGAAGTATCCAGCCAGGGCCTGAAATACGACCGGGTGGATGACATCGTTTTCGATGTGGGCATCTTCCTGAATATTTCCGAGGACCACATCAGTCCCATCGAGCATCCGACCATGGAGGACTATTTCCAGTCCAAGCTGAAGATCTTCCGCAGCACGAAACATGCTGTCGTGAATCTGGACAGTGACCGGGCGGAGGAGATCGTTGCGGCAGCCTCTGCCGCCGAGGATGTTCTGACCTTCAGCCAGACAAAGCCGGAGGCAGACCTGTATGGTTATGATGTGCAGAAGACGGGGGATGAGATCCGGTTCCGGGTGCGGTATCAGCAGGGTGCCGGCTTCGATGAGCCCTTCGCCTTGACCATGCCCGGCCTGTTCAACGTGGAGAATGCGCTGGCGGCCATCGGGACCGCGCTCATCCTGGGCGTGCCGATGGAGCACATCAAAAAAGGCCTCTATGAGGCCCGTTCCAGCGGCCGCATGGAGGTCTACACCTCGAAGGACCGCAGGATCATCGCGATCGTGGACTATGCCCACAACCGGTTGAGTTTTGAAAAACTGTTCGGCTCTACCAAGGAGGAGTATCCGGACTACAAGATCGTCAGCATCTACGGCTGCCCGGGCAGCAAAGCCCAGCTGCGCCGCCGGGATCTGGCGGAGGTGGCTGTGCAGTTCGCCTCGAAGATCTTCGTCACTTCTGAGGATTCCGGAACAGAGCCCTTCGAGCAGATCGCGGAAGAGATCGCCGCTCATATCCGGCCGTCCGGCTGCCCCTACGCCGTCATCGAGGAACGGGAGGAGGCCATTCGCACCGCTTTCTCGGAAATGACAGAGCCCACGGTGTTCCTGATCACAGGAAAGGGCAATGAGACCCGTCAGAAGATCGGCCGCAATTATGTGCCCTGCCTGTCCGATGTGGAGATCACGAAAAAATACCTTGCACTTTACAACGAAATGTTGTAATATTATCTAAAAGGATATCGAATA
>CADBPG010000260.1 GCA_902796435.1 uncultured Eubacteriales bacterium
CGCATAGATCATCAGTGCGAACGCGAGATACGGATTGGCAGTTGGATCAGCCGAACGCAGTTCCATGCGGCGGTATTCACCGACAGCCGCTGGGATGCGGACCAGCTGTGAGCGGTTTTCATGCGACCAGGAAATATACCGCGGTGCTTTTTGGCTGCCCAATCGTTTGTAAGAATCCTCGCTTGGATTCAGAAAAGCAGTCATCTCGTCTGCATGCTTCAGGATGCCAGCGATCATCTGAGAGAATATCGTCTCATCTTCCAAAGGCCGCAGCGACATATTGATATGGAAGCCGTTTCCCGGCTCGTTTTCCAAAGGTTTGGGCGAGAAATCCGCCGCCAGGCCGTTTCGATGCGCTACAGTCTTCACCACACGTTGGAACGTCATGGCTTGATCGGCCGCAGTCAATACATCCGCGTAGCGGAAATCGATCTCGTTCTGACCGGGTCCTTCTTCATGATGCGAACTCTCCGGACGGATCCCCATCTGTTCCAAGGTCAGGCAGATCTCTCGGCGCACATTTTCTCCTCGATCCTCTGGAGCAATGTCCATATATCCGGCCGTATCACTGGGAATCTTCGTCGGCTGCCCTTCTTCGTCCAACTGGAAAAGGTAGAATTCCTGCTCAGCGCCGAACGTAAATTCATAGCCGGCTTTTGCAGCATCCGCAATGGCCGCTTTCAAAAGATTGCGCGTATCGCAGACGAACGGTGTCCCATCCGGCCTAGTGATGCTGGAAAACATCTGGACGACACGGCCATGTTCCGGCCGCCACGGCAGCAACGAGAGGGTTTCCGGCTCCGGATGCAGCAGCAGATCGCTGTGCACCTCATCTCCAAAACCTGCGATCGCCGATGCGTCGAAGGCAATACCGTATTCAAATGCCCGAGGCAGTTCTTCCGGCATGATGGCGATATTCTTCTGTGTGCCAAAAACATCGCAAAATGCAAGCCGGATGAATTTCACATCCTCTTCCTGTGTGTATTGCATGACCTCTTCTTTTGAATACTTCATAATGACCTCTCCTATTTTCCCTCTAATTTGCTACATACATCTGACGGTATGGATTTTTGCTGTCTGGCGTCACCACTGTGAACGGCGCTGAAAGCAGAGCCTCGATATCCAATCCGAACAGCTGACAGTACTCTTCCAAATATGCACGGAGTTCCTGCAGATCTTCTGCTCCTGCCGGGCAGGCTGTCACCTGCGCCGGAAATGTTACATTTTCGCAAGTGGACCGCAGAAACATCTTTCCACCATGCATGCCCGTACAGGGAAAGAATCCTACGCATTTCTCCTGCGGCTTTTCCAGATTGAGCACAACAATGACGCCTCCGGCCTGATATTCGCCCAGAAAGCTGCCAGCCTTACCGCCGATCACCATCAAAGGCACCTTGTCCTTGTAAGCCTTCATGTGGATACCGGCACGATAACCCGCGTTTCCCTTCACATAGATCTTTCCGCCGCGCATAGCGTATCCCGCAGCATCTCCTGTGTTCCCATGGATCACGATTTTGCCTTCGTTCATCGTATCACCGACCGCATCCTGTGCATTGCCCAACACCGTGATCTTGGCTCCATTCAGGTAAGCACCCAGTGCATTGCCGGGGATCCCATGGATGGTGATATCTTTGTGCGCCATGCCCGCCGCAAGGAACCGTTGTCCGCAGCAGCCTTCTATTTCACATACTTCCGTTGATTTTCGGATCGCATCGTTCAAAACGCTCGGGTCCAATCCATTTGCACGAATCATCATAGGATTATACCACACCTCCAAACTTTTTGCTACGAATCTCCGGAGAAAATGCGGCAGTCGTTGCAGATTTTTTAATGATCTCAAAACTGACCGATGACAATGGTATTTTCTCACGGATCAGAGAGGTATAGATGCCCGCCCGCTCATCGCAGCCGATCAAGATGAAGCCTCGCAGAAGGTCATCTTTGGTGAACAGCCTTTTCAGCGAAGTCTCGGTCTTTTCTTCGTAGACTTCGCCTTCATAAACGCCTGCCGTCATAGCGTGCAGTCCGAAAAAACCGATGGAATTCATGGGGATGGCTTTATCAAATACGACGTTGCCGCCCGCCATGTTGATGCCGGCCGTATACCCTTGCATGTACGCGTTCGGAAGGATCGCCAAGACCCGCTTCTGCCCCAGGGCGATATCCAGCCCTTCGGCGCAGTCGCCGGCCGCATAGATGCCTGGCACAGATGTCTTCATCCTTTCATCCACAACGATCCCCCGGTCGACTTCTCCACCGATCTCCTTGAGCAAAACAGTATTGGCCCGGACACCTACGGCAAGGACCAGAACGTCGAACGAGACTCTTGCACCACTCTTCATATGTGCTGTATGACCCTCGAACCGGTCCACACTGTCGTTGAGATAAAATGTGATACCGTGTTGTTCCAGATGCTGCTGCATCAGGGCGGCACATTCCGCATCCAGGATGCTGGAAAGCACGCGATCGGCCAAGTCGCAAACCGTGACTGATGCCACGCGCTCCACGATCCCCTCGGCACATTTCAAACCGATCAAACCAGCACCGACGATCAGTACGCGACTGGTCGGATCGATCCCTTTCTCCAACGCCAACGCGTCGTCCAATGTCATAAAAGAATATGTATCAGAGACCGTATCCAAGCCTAGAAAAGGCGGAACGAAAGGAGATGATCCCGTTGCCAGACAGAGGTTTGTATAGGGTAACCGTGTGCCATCGTCCACCTCGACTTCCTGGATATCTTGCAGGATATGCAGTGCTTTCCGGCCGTACATGACCCGGCACTTCATCTTTTCATAGAAATCCTGTGAGCGGTACTGCATCCTGTCCAGATCTGTTTTCCCTTCCAGATAATAAGAGATCAGAGGTCGGCAGTACACCGCACGGTCTTCTTGGGAGACCACCATGATCGGGTTGGTCGGATCTACGCTGCGGATCCCCTCGATACATCCCGCAGCAGCCACCCCATTACCAATGATGACATACTGTTTCATAGCGCCTCACCCCGTTCCTCATATACGATCGCCCGGTTCGGGCAGCCTTTGACACATGCCGGTTCTCCGCTGGTATTCCGAAGACACAGCTCACATTTTTGCATAACACCATTTTCGTTCGGCGCAAGTGCACCATACGGACATACCAGTACGCAGGTAAAACATCCGACACATTTTTCCTGATCGATCCGGATCACACCATCTTCTTTGGATAAAGCACCTGCGATGCAGCTTTTCACGCAGATCGGGTCTTCACAATGGCGGCAGGAGACCGCATAGGTGATCTTATCAGCCTCCTCGACGTGGATCCTGGGGTAGATCGGTCTGCCTTTCAGTGCCAGCACCATATCATCCAGGCCGGAATTCGCGAAGGCACAGTTATATTCACAGAGATGGCACCCCAGGCACCATGCTTCGTTGACATAGACTCGTTTCATTGACTCATTCCCCCGCATGCGAGATCCCCAGGATCTCCAGTTCTTTCTCGTTCAGTCCGACACCACGCAGCATCAGACGATTCCCGCGCAGTGCTTCTATGGAGTTGATCCCCATGCCCCCCATCAGTTCCATGATTTCATGGCGCCAGGCAGTCATCAAGTTGATCAGCCGCTCGCTTCCGATATCCGGGTTCAGCCTTTTGACCAGATCCGGCTGCTGGGTCGCAATGCCCCAGTTACACTTGCCGGTATGGCACGTACGGCAAAGGTGGCAGCCCAATGCCAGCACGGCGGCCGTGGCGATATAACAAGCATCCGCACCAAGGGCGATCGCTTTTACCACGTCAGACGCACAGCGTATGGACCCACCAACAACAAGGGAAATACTATTGCGGATTCCTTCATCACGGAGCCGTTGATCGACGGCTGCCAATGCCAACTCGATCGGGATGCCGACGTTGTCACGGATGCGGGTCGGTGCAGCGCCTGTACCGCCGCGGAAACCATCGATAGCGATGATATCCGCCCCACTGCGGGCGATGCCGCTGGCGATCGCGGCGATGTTATGTACGGCCGCGACTTTGACGATCACAGGCTTTTGATATGCGGTAGCTTCCTTCAAGGAATAGACCAGCTGCCGCAGGTCCTCGATGGAATAAATATCATGGTGCGGTGCAGGTGAAATGGCGTCGGTACCCTCCGGGATCATACGAGTCCGGGACACATCACCGACGATCTTAGCGCCAGGCAGATGTCCGCCGATACCGGGCTTCGCCCCCTGCCCCATCTTGATCTCGATAGCCGCACCGGCTTCCAGATAGTCTTCATGCACTCCAAAACGGCCGCTCGCCACCTGCACGATCGTATGCGATCCATATCGGTAAAAGTCCTCATGCAGACCACCTTCACCGGTATTGTACAGGATCCCTAGCGTCGAAGCGGCTCGCGCTAAAGAAGCATGTGCATTATAACTGATGGACCCATAGCTCATGGCCGAAAACATGACAGGCATCGACAGCTCGATCTGCGGCGGCAGGTCACAATCGAGATTTCCATCAGCATCCCGTTGGATCTTCTCCGGCTTTTTGCCGAGAAAGACCTTCGTTTCCATCGGCTCACGCAACGGATCGATGGGCGGATTCGTAACTTGAGACGCATTGATCAGTATCTTGTCCCAGTAAACGGGAAGAGGTTTAGGATTGCCCATGGAAGACAGCAGCACGCCGCCGCTCGACGCCTGCTTATAGATCTCCCGGATCGTATCATTCTGCCAGTTGGCGTTTTCACGAAGCACACAGTCGCTTTTCACGATCTTCAGCGCTCGTGTAGGACAAAGTGATACACACCGCTGACAGTTCACACATTTCGATTCATCGCTGAGCATCATGCCGCGTGCTGCACTGAAGGTGTGTACTTCATTCGCACACTGCCGTTCGCAGACACGGCATGTGATACAACGGGCTTCGTTGCGGATCACTTCGAATTCAGGATAGATAAACTCCACGCCCATTAATACGCACCCTCCTTCACTTTGACGATCACCGGTTCTCC
>CADBPG010000261.1 GCA_902796435.1 uncultured Eubacteriales bacterium
CTGGAGAATTAGAAGAGCTACAGACTGCCGGCTTGCTGGAAGCATCCGAGGATCGTATTTTTCTGACGCTTAAAGGCAGAGATCTTGCGAACCAGGTCTTTGTGCGGTTCGTGTGATGTTCATTGATTCATTTATGATTCTGATTTCATAAATCATGCTTGACAACGAGAGACTATTGTAGTAGTCTAAATACAGACTATTGCAGTAGTCTCTTGTATTTTGTGTAATTATTGATCGAGGGAAAAGCATTGAAACTATACGACTCAGAATTGAAAGTCATGGAAGTGCTCTGGCAGAATGGCGATTGTACGGCTAAGGAAATCGTGGATGTTCTGCGGGAACAGGTTGGATGGAATAAAAACACGACCTATACGGTAATTAAGAAATGTATCGCAAAAGAAGCAATCGAGCGGAAAGAGCCAGGATTCCTGTGTCATGCATTAATTGCGAAAGAGCAGATCCAGAAAGAAGAGGCCTGTGAGCTTTTGAATAAAGTATTCAACGGCTCGATCGATACTCTTTTTGCATCACTACTTTCATCATCCCCCATCACTGAAAAGGAAAGAGAAAAAATCTATAGGCTGTTGGAAGAGAAGAGGCTATGAAATGAATATGATAGAAATGTGCATGTGCGGTACAATCATGATCATATTGGTTTTGCTCCTGCGCCGGATATTAGGTAATAGGATACCAAGATTGTTTTTTGTGCTGTTCTGGTGGGCTGTTTTGGTCCGACTGCTCGTGCCTTTTCATCTATCATTACCTCATACACCACCAGCGCATGTAACAAATCTAGTCGAAGATACTTATGACAAAGCGGATGCGTGGCTAGGACAGGTGCATTACACCGCCATGCCAGATGATATCAAAACAAATGAACCAGAAACCTCGTTACAAAAAGAGATTCCCTTGAAAAGCATATGGATCGTTTTCTGGATCATTGGATCTTGTTCGGTAGCTTGCTTCATCATCACTCTTTATATAAAAAGTATACGATTGTTTCGTGAGGCACTACCGATCGATTCGAATCTGGAAAAGAAGTGGATAGAGAAGTACCCACTGCATCGGCATGTGCACATCAAAACATTCGACAGAATCTCATCACCACTGACGTATGGCGTATTCCGGCCCATTATACTTTTGCCATCCGGGATGTCACTAAGGGATGCCAATCTGGATCAGGTACTCAGACATGAGTATGAACATATACGGCATTTTGATGCATTGACTAAGAACCTGATGCTTGTTGCAGCATGTTTATATTGGTTCGATCCTTTTGTATGGATCATGGTTCATTTTTTTAATAAAGATATCGAGCTATTTACAGACGAGCAAGTGATCCAGGGCATGACAGAAGAAGATCGATGGAAGTATGCCAGGACCTTGACAGTGTTTGCAGACAAACGGCAGAAAAACCTGTTATGGGGTCAAGGCTTCGGCAAGAATTCAGTGCTGGAGAGGATCGGGGCGATCTTCAGTTTCAGGAAGAAGAGGAAGATCTCTTTAATAGCAGGGATACTGTTCTTAATGATTCTGCTGGTAACCTTTTTCTTGAGGGGTGACAGCTGGAACCAAAAGATGCTACGAAATGTACAGAAGTACAACGAGTCGATCCAGAGAGTATCCTATCATGATCCGTGGATTGATTTTACATACAGTGAAAACAAAACGTATGAGAATCTATGTCGTAACACCGATGGGATCATAGGATCGATCTCAATTCCCGCGATTGACATGGAAGCAGATATCTACCAAGGAACGGACCAAAGAAATATGCGAAACGGAGTGATGCATATGTCTGGATCTTTTCTTCCTGGAAAAAATGGTACGAATGTAATCTTGACAGGACACAATGGACTTGATGAAAAAACGATGTTTACTGATCTTAATAAAATCGAAACCGGATCATCCATTGTGATCAACATGTATGGAAAGTCGTGGGTTTATATTGTTACAGGGGCTGAAACTGTGCTGCCAGAAGAATATGCGCCGGATGTTAAAGATTCAGAAAATATTCTTACGCTGATCACACCGGTTCCCTTTGGAATCAATACGCATCGATTGATTGTTTCGGCAAGGCTAGAGAACTGAAATATCAATCATGAACACTTTGTAAATTTATAAATAATTCGAAGATAGCACTTGACATATGACTGCTCAAGTGCTATCTTATTATCAGATGTTAGCACTCATAGAAGAGGAGTGCTAACAGAATAGAAGGCAGGTGATTGTATGGAACTGAATGACCGCAAGATCCAGATCTTGCAGGCGATCATCATGAATTATCTGGAAACTGCCGAACCCGTCGGATCCCGTACGATCTCGCGCCGACTGCCGCTGGGCCTTTCCTCAGCAACGATCCGTAACGAGATGTCCGACCTGGAGGAAATGGGCCTGATCGTTCAGCCGCATACCTCCGCAGGACGTATTCCTTCGACCAAAGGGTATCGGTTATATGTGGATCATCTGGTGGGCCTGGCCGGCAAACCTATGGAGCAATTCGATGCGCTGCGTGGGCTTCTGCAGAAAAAGTACGTGCAGCTGGATTCTTTGATGAAGGAAATGGGTGACATTCTGGCAGAGCTGACCAAGTACACGGCGGTCGTAGCCATGCCCCAGTTCCGCAAAACCACGATCAAGCGTTTGCAGCTGGTTCCGCTGGATCCGTATTCCATGATCCTGGTGGTGGTCGCGGATGGTAATATCGTCCGCAACAATGTGATCCGCACGCGCCATCCGCTGAAAGTAGAAGATACCTACCGGATGACGGATATCCTTAATGCCCATCTGGCAGGCCGCACGGTGGACAGTGTGACGCAGGAAGAAGCCGCCTTGATCAAGAAAGAGATGCAGGCGGACTCCACGATGATGGAGGGTGTCTGGGACGCCATCAGCAATACGCTGAAATATGCGGAAAACATCGATGTGTTCACATCCGGTGCCACGAACATCCTGAACTTCCCGGAGTTTTCCGATATCGCGCGGGCCCGGGCCTTGATGGAAGTTTTCCATGAAAAGGACAAAATGCTTTCTCTGGTCGATTATGATCTCAAGGACGATGAGTCCATGAAGATCACCATCGGATCTGAAAATACAATCGAACAGTTGAAGGACTGTTCTGTAGTTACAGCGACATATAAGTATGGGGGGCAGAACATCGGTTCCATCAGTGTCGTCGGACCTATGCGTATGGATTACGACCGGGTCATCGGCACGTTGGATTATCTGGTAAAGGATTTCCAGAACATGTTCGCGAACAATGAAGAGAAAGAACAAAAGGAATCTCAAGAATAAACAGAAAGGCGGTTTCCGATCGATGAGTGAAGAAGAGATCAAGACGCAGGAGCCGGTGGAAGAACCGGTACCTGAGGAAGTGGTCGAATCTGCGGGGACAGAATCAACAGAAACCAAAGAACCGACGCCGGAAGAATTGATCCAGGCGGCGGAGCAGAAAGCTGCTGAATTTGAAGACAAGTGGAAGCGCAGTATGGCGGAGTTCGATAACTTCCGCAAGCGTACTGCCAAGGAAAAGGAACAGTCCTTTGACCGGGGTGCCAAGGATGTGGTAGAAAAAATGCTCCCGATCCTGGACAACTTTGAGCGGGCCACCGCAGGTGCCGATCCGGAGGATGCCTTCGTACAGGGCGTGCAGATGATCTACAAGCAGTTCAAAAGCGCGCTGGAAGATCTGGGTGTGACCGAGATCGAGGCCATGGGCCAGACCTTCGACCCGAACCTGCATTACGCAGTCTCCCACGTGGAAAACGAGGAGTTGGGTGAAAGCACGGTGGCAGCCGTATTCCAGAAGGGATACAAATATAAGGACACAGTCGTCCGCTGCAGTATGGTGCAGGTCGCCAATTAGTGGCGTTCATGCATAAAACAAAATAATCAAGTAAATTATTAAAAGGAGATATAATCATGGGAAAGATCATTGGTATTGACTTAGGAACGACCAACAGCTGTGTAGCCGTTATGGAAGGCGGTAAGCCTGTTGTTATCACAAATCCGGAAGGTTCCAGAACCACACCTTCCGTCGTAGCATTCACGAAAAACGGAGAGCGTCTGGTGGGCGACACCGCTAAGCATCAGGCGATCATGAATCCGGACAAGACCATCAGCTCCATCAAGCGTCAGATGGGTACCAACCATCGGACCGATATCGATGGCAAGAGCTACAGCCCGCAGGAGATCAGCGCGATGATCCTGCAGAAGATGAAGGCCGACGCCGAGAGCTATCTGGGCGAGACCGTCACCGAGGCTGTCATCACGGTTCCTGCATACTTCACCGACGCACAGCGCCAGGCAACGAAGGATGCCGGTAAGATCGCTGGTCTTGATGTAAAACGTATCATCAACGAGCCGACAGCTGCGGCTCTGGCATATGGCCTGGACAATGAAGAAGAGCAGACCATCATGGTCTACGACCTGGGCGGCGGTACCTTCGATGTCTCCCTGATCGAGATCGGTGACGGCGTCATCGAAGTTCTGGCGACCAGTGGTGACAACCATCTGGGCGGCGATGACTTCGACCAGCGTATCATCGATCATATGGTACAGGAGTTCAAGAAGAACGAGGGTATCGATCTGTCTGGTGACAAGATGGCCATGCAGCGTCTGAAGGAAGCTGCTGAGAAGGCTAAGAAAGAGCTGTCTCAGATGACCACCACCGACATCAACCTGCCTTTCATCACGGTTACCGCGAATTCCGAGCCGAAGCACCTGCAGATGACCCTGACCCGTGCCGAGTTCGACCGTCTGACGGCTGACCTGGTCGAGCGTACCATGGGCCCGGTCCGCAACGCCCTTTCCGATGCCGGCAAGAGCGCTTCCGAACTGGACAAGGTCCTGCTGGTCGGTGGTTCCACCCGTATCCCGGCTGTCCAGGATGCTGTTAAGAAGATCACCGGTAAGGATCCTTCTAAGACCTTGAACCCGGATGAATGCGTTGCCATCGGTGCTGCGATCCAGGGCGGCAAGCTGTCCGGTGAAGCCGGTTCTGGCGATATCCTGCTGCTGGATGTTACCCCGCTGACCCTGGGTATCGAGACCATGGGCGGCGTTGCCACTCCGCTGATCGAGCGTAACACCACCATCCCGACCCGTAAGAGCCAGATCTTCTCCACCGCGGAGAACAACCAGACGGCTGTTGATATCCACGTTGTACAGGGTGAGCGTCCGATGGTCAAGGATAACAAGACTCTGGGACGTTTCCGCCTGGACGGTATCGCACCGGCACCGCGTGGTGTCCCGCAGATCGAAGTTTCCTTCGATATCGATGCAAACGGTATCGTCAAGGTAACGGCGAAGGATCTGGGCACCGGCAAGGAGCAGAACATCACCATCACTGCTTCCACCAACCTGTCTGACGCGGAAGTCGAGCGTGCGGTCAAGGAAGCTGAGCAGTTCGCAGAAGAAGATAAGAAGCGTAAAGAAGCTGTCGAGATCCAGAACAACGCAGACGCCATGGTCTTCCAGACGGAAAAGACCCTGGAAGAAGTGGGTGACAAGATCGATGCCGCGGACAAGAGCCGCATCGAGAGCGAGATGAATACGCTGAAGGAAATGGTCGAGAAGGCCAAGAAGGAAACTCCGAGCGAATCTGAGATCCAGAGCATGAAGGACGCAACGGATCGTCTGATGCAGGCGCTCAATGAGATGGCGACCAAGCTGTATCAGCAGCAGGGTCCGCAGGGACAGCCTGGCCCGGACTTTAACGGCGGCGCTGGTTTCGGCGGCGGTGCTGCAAACGGCGGCGATGACGATGTCGTCGATGCGGACTTCAAAGAAGTCTGATCACTAAATCTATAAGGGACAGCCGACACTTGACCTTAAGTGTCGGCCTTCCCATGTTTGAGATCGAAAAGAGGGTAATGTATGGCAGATAAAAGAGACTACTACGAGGTCCTTGGGATCGACAAATCCGCCAGTGATCAGGAGATCAAGAAGGCTTTCCGGAAACTGGCTAAAAAGTATCATCCGGATGCCAATCCGGGCGATCAGGAAGCAGAGGCCAAGTTCAAGGAAGTCAATGAGGCGTATGAAGTCTTAAGTGACCCGGAGAAGAAGTCCAAATATGATCAGTTCGGCTTTGCGGCATTTGAAGAAAGCGCAGGCCCTCAGTATGGTGGGTTCAGCGGTTTCGGCGGCATGGACGATCTGTTTGGCATGTTCGGCGATTTCTTCGGCGGTGGACAGAGCTATGGCCGCAGGCGCAACGCCCCAATGAAGGGCAACGATGTACAGACCCGTGTAGATCTTTCCTTTACGGAGGCCGCCTTCGGCTGCAACAAGACCATCAACGTGTGGGTGTATGAGCGCTGTGACGAATGTGGTGGTTCCGGCGCGAAGAAGGGCACCAAACCGGAGACCTGTCCCCAGTGTCATGGCTCCGGTCAGATCCAGTTCCAGCAGCAGACGCTGTTCGGCAATACCATCAGTATGCGGCCTTGTTCCCGCTGCGGTGGTACCGGTCAGGTCATCAAAGAGAAATGCCCGAAGTGCTCAGGTGAAGGCCAGGTGCGCACACACAAGACCTTTGAAGTCACGATCCCGGCAGGTATCGACAATGGTCAGAGCATCCGCAAGAGCGGACTGGGTGAGCCCGGTGTCAATGGCGGTCC
Source organism: uncultured Eubacteriales bacterium (assembly GCA_902796435.1). Taxonomy (GTDB): domain Bacteria; phylum Bacillota; class Clostridia; order Lachnospirales; family Bianqueaceae; genus RUG159. The sequence goes on from CADBPG010000261.1 coordinate 6,624, forward strand.
GAACGGTGATCTTTTCGTAACGGTCGCTGTCAAACCGGATCCCTTCTTCTCGAGACAGGGTTTCGATGTCTATTGTTCTGTGCCCATCAGCTACGCCCAGGCAGCCCTGGGTGCGGAGCTGGAGATCCGGACGATCGATGGTCCGGTCAAGTATACCATCGCGGAGGGCACACAGACCGGCGCCAGGTTCCGTCTGCGCGGCAAGGGTATCCCGGTGCTGCACAGGGATGGCCAGCGTGGCGACCAGTATGTCACGGTCAACATCGAAGTGCCGAAGCATCTGAATGAGGAACAGAAGAATCTCTTGCGGTCCTTCGCACAGTCCCTTGGGGAAGAGACCAAGGGCGGTGCCAAGAAAAAGTCGTTCTTTAAAAAGTAAGCACAGGAGGACTGTTCTATGAACTGGTATCAGTTTACGATCCATACGGTTTCTGAAGCCGTAGAGGCCATTGCTTATATGTTGGAGGACATCGGCTTCCAGGGTGTGGAGATCCAGGACCCGCAGGATATCCTGAGTCAGGAAAAGGATCCCACCGCCTGGGATTATATCGATGAGGACCTGTTGGCCGGGATGGATCCGGAGGATGTGACGGTCAGCAGTTATCGTTCCTTTGCTAATGTCACCTCGGATCATGATCTGGAGGACCTGATGTTTACGATCCAGACCCGCTTAAAGGAGATCGCCCAGTATCTGCCGATCGGCAAGGGCACGATCGAGGTCTCGGTCAAGAATGAAGAGGACTGGGCCAATGCCTGGAAGAAATACTACAAGCCCTTCCGCCTGGGCCAGCACATGTATATCGTGCCTACCTGGATCGAGCCGGAGGACGTGCGGGAGGATGATATCCGCATCACGATGGACCCGGGCATGGCCTTCGGTACCGGTACTCATGAGACCACCTATATGTGCATCGAATTGCTGGAGTCTTTGATCCATGGCGGCGAGCGCGTCTATGATATCGGCTGCGGCAGCGGAATTCTGGGCATCGCGGCAGCACTATGCGGCGCTGATCCGGTGGTTTGCTCCGATTTGGACGGTAACGCGGTCCAGGTGGCGGAAGAGAACGTCAAGATGAACCACGTGGATGACAAGGTGCGGGTCTTCAAGGGTGATCTTCTGGAGGTGGATGCCTTTGCAGAGGCCAAGGCGGATATCGTGGTATCCAATATCATCGCGGATGTGATCATCGGCCTGGCACCGCAGATCCCCACCGTGCTGAAAGAGGGCGGATACTACATCAGCTCCGGTATCATCCGTGAGCGTCTGGAGGATGTCCGTAAGGCATTGACAGAAAGCGGGTTCACGATCGTCAAGGTTGTGGAGAAGGGCAGCTGGGCTGCCATCCTCGCCACAAAATGATCTTAGAAAGCAGGCTTACAAAAAGCCTGCTTTTACTGTTATTGACACTGGACAAGATCTGGATTATACTTATGGTCATTGAATTTATCGTGGAGGATTATGGCCGTGCCCAAGTTTTTTGTATCCCCAGAGCAGATCCATGGAGAACAGATCATCCTGACAGAGGATGCGCATCATATCGCGCATGTGCTGCGTATGAAGCCGGGCGCTAGTCTGACCGTCTGCGATGGACAGGGGACCGATCATCAGGCCCGGATCGTGTCTATGGATGAACAGGCAGTGGTGTGTCAGATCGAGTCCAGTGCACCGTCTCTGGCAGAACCGGATATCAAGATCACGCTGTTCCAGGGACTGCCCAAAGCCGACAAAATGGAGTGGATCCTGCAGAAGGGTACGGAGCTGGGCATCACTACCTACGTTCCGGTGGAAATGAAACGGTCTGTGGCACACATCGAGCCCAAGAAAGAGGCGCGGAAACTGGAGCGCTTCCGAAAGATCGCAGAATCTGCGGCCAAGCAGTCGGGCCGGGGGATCATCCCTGAAGTGGAATCGGCCTGTACGTTGGACCGGGTTCTTGCGCGGGTCCATGATTTCGATCTTTTCCTGGTCCCCTACGAGGATGCCCTGGATCATTCCTTAAAGCAGATCCTGAACGGGCTTTCTGAAAAGCCCAGGACCGTCGGGCTCCTGATCGGTCCGGAGGGTGGTATCGATCCGGCAGAGGTCGATGCTTTAGTGCGGCAGGGGGCGGTTCTGACCGGACTTGGCCCCAGGATCCTGCGCACAGAAACGGCCGGCCCCATGGCGGCATCGGTCATCTTGTATCATTTTTCTTAAGCAAAGAGGCATACATGAGAGAGATCTACTTTGATAATGGAGCAACGACCAAGCCTACGGAACAGGTCGTGCAGATCATGACCAAGGTCCTGACGGAGGATTATGGCAATCCTTCCTCCCTGCACAGAAAGGGGCAGGCCGCGGAACAGTACGTGATCGAGGCAAGAAAGCGGATCGCGGGTTCCTTACGGGTCCCTGAGTTTTCGATCTATTTTACTTCCGGGGCCACGGAAAGCTCCAATACCGCGCTGTTGGGGGCCGCTGCTCGTGCAGGGAAGCACCGCAGGATCCTGGCCTGGCCGGGCGAACATCCCGCCACGGGGGAGACCTTAAAGCGCTTGTCCGAAGAAGGCTTCGAGGTCACATATCTTCCAGTCGATAAAGATGGCAAAGTGCTGCTGGAAGCACTGGAAGAAGCCGTGGATGAGGATGTCTGCCTTGTCACCTGTATGCACGTCAATAATGAGACGGGTCTGATCCAGCCCATCGACCGGATCGGACGGATCGTCCATAAGGCCGCACCGAAGGCCATGTTCCATGTGGATGCGGTGCAGAGCTTCGGCAAGCTGCCCATCGACCCTATTGCCTGGGAGATCGACCTGATGAGCACCAGCGCCCACAAGATCCACGGACCGAAGGGGATCGGCTTTCTCTACATCGCGAAGAACCAGTATATTCCATCCCTGGTGCGCGGCGGCGGACAGGAGCGGGGCTTCCGTTCCGGTACCGAGAATGTGCCGGGCATCGCCGGATTCGGCCAGGCGGTGGTGGAAGCCTACGCGGATATGGAAGGCCATGCGCAGCATATGCAGCATCTGAAAGAAATGCTGCTCCAGGAGGCGCAGGAAAAGATCGAAGGGATCCGCTGCAATGGGCCGGATATCCACGAAAGTGCGCCCCATGTCCTGAATCTGCAGATCGAAGGGGTGCGTTCGGAAGTTTTGCTGCATACGTTGGAGGATTACGGGATCTATGTTTCCTCCGGGTCCGCCTGCGCATCCAATAAGCCGGAGGAAAAGAGCCCGGCATTGTCCGCCTTAGGGCTTACTGCATCCGAGATCGATGCTTCACTCAGGATCAGTTTCAGCAGGTATAATACAGAAGAGGAAGTCCACGAATTCGTGCGTGTGCTGGAGCAGACCATTCCCATGCTGCGCCGGTTCCGCCGCAAATAACAGAATGAAGGATCCATGAATACTTTTGAAACGATCATTGGGCGCCGGAGTTATCGCGGTGCCTATAGTCCGGACCGTATCGCACGCAGTGACCTGATCCGCATCATGCAGGCAGGTCTTGCCGCGCCTTCCGGCTGCAACAAACAGACCACCTCTATGATCGCCATCGATGACCCGGAGACCCTTGCCGCAGTCAAAGCGGTGATCGATCCGCCCATCGCAGAATCAGCGCCCGCGTGTATCTGCGTCCTGGCCCAGAAGACCATCGCCTACCGCGACCGGACCTTCTTTATCCAGGATTATGCGGCCGCGATCGAGAACATGCTTCTGGAGATCGAGGATCTGGGGTTCCGCAGCTGCTGGTATGAGGGTCATATCACCGACGAGGACCGGATCTGTGACAAGATCGCTCAGATCCTGAAAGTGCCGGAGGACTATGAGCTGGTCTGCATCCTGCCGGTGGGCCGGGGCCTGGAAGAGCCCAAGTCTTTGATCAAGAAGACCTTCAACGAGCGGGCCTGGTTCAATGCCTTCGGAAATACCATCGAGACCGAGCGTTCCTGCGGTGCTGTGGTCTATGCCCGGACATGGCAGGGGCTGCGCTTTGCGCTGATCCGTTCGGCCAGCGGCAACTGGGGCCTGCCCAAGGGCCATATGGAAGAGGGCGAGAGCGAGCAGGAGACCGCACTCAGGGAGGTCAAGGAGGAGACGGGGCTGACCGTCACGTTGAATGCTCGTTTCAGGACCATCGAAGAACATCCTCTGGGCCGGAGTGGACGGCTGAAGGAGGTAGCCTATTTCCTCGGGCAGACTGCGCTGAAGACGGCGAAGCCCAAGGATACAAGGGAGATCCGTTCCGTGGAATGGGTATCCTACCGCAAAGCCCTGCGCCTTCTGGCCTTCCCGGGGGACCGGCGCGTGCTGCGCGACGCAAGGCAGTTTATCATCAGACATAACGGAGATTGAAATATATGGAAAAAGGATTGTTGATCAAATACGGTGAGATCGCCATCAAAGGAAACAACCGCTATCAGTTTGAAAATGTGCTGATCATGAACATCAAGCACGCGCTGATGCCGGTGGGGGATTTCTGGATCTCCAAAGAACAGGGGCGGTTTCTGGTGGAACCCAGAGAAGAACTGCCGGATACCTGGGTCCGGGAGGCCATCGAGCGGGCCGGCATGGTCTTCGGCGTGATCGGTGTCAGCCCTGTCGATGTTTTCGATGATGACAGCCTGGATACCCTGAAGCAGGTCACCCTGGCGCATGTGCGCCGTGAGTATCCGGAGGGTGAGGAGCATACCTTCAAGGTGGAGGTGCGCCGGGCCAATAAAAAATACCCCATGACCAGCATGGAGATCGCCAGTGCCCTGGGCGAGGCAGTTTTGAATGAGATCCCCGGGTGGAAGGTGGA
>CADBPG010000262.1 GCA_902796435.1 uncultured Eubacteriales bacterium
GTCCGCGGGTTTTCATGCCCGTATTCCGGAAGATTGGCCACTGTGAACAGTAAAACACTGATCAGGGCGATGCAGCTGATGATCGCGATCACATTATAGACTGCATAGAAGCCTTTGGTCTCGGCACGAACCACGTCCTTGGTCCTGGTACGGCCGGCAAACTCCTGCCTGCGGACCTGCTCCTGCTCCTTGATCGATTCACGGGAAAGGTCCGGGACCAGAGCGCTGTCCAGGATATGGTCCATGATATCCGTATCCCCGTTCAGCCAATGCAGAAACTTATCTTTCAACCCGCTCATGACGTCTGCTCCTCTTCTTCGACCTGGTCCTTACGATCCTCAGCCCGCAGCTTTTTCAGCGTCATCAAGAACAATGTGCCACTGATGCCGGCGCCAACGGCGGCCTCCGTGATGGCCAGATCCGGGGACTCCATCAGGACCCACAGGATGCACATGATCGAACTATAGGAAAGAAATATGATCACCGACCGCAGCAGGTTCTTGGAAAGATTGACCGCGATCGCGCAGATGATCAACGCAACCAGCAGGATCGTCCTGAAAATAACTGTCAATTCCATATCACTGATCCGATCCTTTCATCTGACGATCCACATACCGGTACAGATGTGGATTGATATAATACTCGACCTGGCTCAGAAAATGTGAGGAGGCAGGCGAGGTGAACCACAAAAACAATACGACCAGGATCAGCTTCAGGGTATCCAGTCCGGTACCCGCAGCGACCATGAGCGCCAACGCGACAAAGAAAATACCTGCTGTATCTCCAATACCTGCCGCATGCATACGGTTCATGACAAAACCAAACCGCCAGGCTCCGATCACCGCTGCAGAAAAGGCGATCAGCGCGATCACGATGCAGACCGCCGTGACCGCAAAACGGATCCATTCTCCAGTCATGCCGATTCCTCCTCACGCAAAGCTTCCCGCTCCTTCAGTACTTCTTCCCGCACCTCTGCCTCGAAACGGCCGCGCTTCTTTCCGACGGGGATGTAGATCGTCGCCAGGATCAATACGGAAATAAAGCTGACCATTGCATAGATCAGCGCAACATCGATCAGATAGCTTTCGGAAAACATGCGGGACAGGATCAGAATGGAACAGATGACCATGGTCCCGATCATGTTGATGGCCAGGATCCGGTCCGTGATCCGGGGTCCGATGATGGACCGGATCAGCATGGCACTGCAGAGGATGGCGAACCAGATCAGCGCGCCGCCATATAAATATTGATAAGCAGTCTGTACACTCATGCAAGCTTACCTCATTTCAATTTGTCCAACAGTTTGATAAATGATGAAGATTCCAGACCTTCCGCGTATTCCCGCCGCAGGGCATGGATCACAAAATGATCCCCCTCCTGGAATACGGTGATGGTACCCGGAGTCAAGGTGATGGAATTCGCCAGAAGCACGTTCTGGAACTGGGTCTTGAGTCCGGAATGAAACTCCACGATGACCGGATCCGGTTCATCCGCACGGAAGACCATCCGGGCGACCAGCCAGGCAGCCTTCAGGATCTCAAGGATCAGATCCAGCGCATACAGCAGCAGGATCGGCAGGTTCCGGTAGGTCCGCCATTCCTTTTTCACGGAATACCCGATGACCTTGACTGCGAACCATGTGACCAGCGCCGTGATGACGGCTCCGAAAGCCACGATCTCCCAGGTGATCCGGCCATTCATCAGGATCCAGAACAAAAATATCAATATAGGCATTCTTAGTCCTGCCTTTCTACCAACAGACAGACAGCCTGCGCTGCCATGCCTTCCATACGGCCTGTAAAGCCCAGGCCCTCTTCCGTGGTCGCTTTCAGGTTGATCTGCGCGGCACTGCACCCAAGGGCCTGCGCCATGCAGGACTTCATCTCAGGAAAATAGGGGCCGATCTTGGGCTTCTGCGCGATCACGATCGCATCGATATTCCCGATCTCGTAGCCTTCCTTGCCCATCAGCTCGGCGACATGCTCCAGCAACCGTACACTGGAGATTCCTTTATATTGTGGGTCTGTATCTGGAAAATGCTTTCCGATATCCCCCAGACCCAGGGCGCCCAGGATCGCGTCCATGACTGCGTGGATCAGGACGTCCGCATCGGAATGCCCCAGGAGCCCCAGGGTATAAGGGATCTGGACACCGCCCAGAATGAGCGGTCTGTCCTCCACCAGCCGATGTACGTCATATCCTGTTCCGATCCTCATATCGATTCCTTCTTTCTATGCTCTCTTCAAACGTATAAAGTGCATTATACTACAGCTTTTTCACGATTTCAAAATTTTTTATAGCATTTTGCGACTATTTTGTTTATAATGGGTTCTGTGTCTTATTGTCACAACAGAAAGAAGGTCCCCATGAGCAATATCATGATCAACGCGGAAGATTTCAACCCTAAGGTTTCCTTCTGTTTTCGCGTCAAAAATTTGCATCAGAGTTCACTTCATTCCCATGATTTCGTATCTTTTCATTACGTTCTGTCCGGACATGTCCGCTTTCAGCTCGGCAATTCTACCGTCGTAGTACATAAAGACGAAGTACTCATCATCAATCCCAACGTGGAGCATTGCCAGTTACTGGACGATCCGGATACGGATCTGCAGTCCACTGTCTTCTATCTGGGCATCGACGATCTCTATATCAAAGGTTATCCCAAGAATTATGTCCCCTACGAATCTGCGGTCATCCAGCTGCGCAAATATCAGAATGAACTCTATCAGTGCTATCATGAGATCATTCTCACGCAGGAAAAGAAGGAGACCGGATGGTCTCTGATGTCCAAGGTCCTCTCCCTGCAGTTTCTGGTCTTGTTGTTGAAAGAACTGGCGCCGCCGGCTTCCTCTTCTATCCAGGACTATTTCCAGTTGAAGACCTATGACAAGCAGACGATCGCCCAGACGATCACGTCCTATTTCCAGGAAAACTACATGAAGAAGATCTCCGTCGAGGAGATCGCCCGCTCTTCTTATCTGAGTACGACTTATATCACGAAGATCTATAAAGAGGTCACCGGCGATACACCGATCAATTACCTGATCAACCTACGCATGGAAAAAGCCCGGGAGATTTTGAAGGAAGGACATTTTTCCATCCAGGATGCCGCCAAAAAAGTCGGCTATGATGATCCCTATTATTTCAGCAAACTATTCAAAAAACGCTTCGGGCTTTCCCCGTCCGCGTATAAACGCAGTCAGACCGAACTCTGATCAAGCATTAAGGAGTATGTATGTCAACTTTGATTTCCCCCGTTAAACCCTACCATCCGGAACTGGATATCCGGCAGACACAATACGCGATCAAGCAGATCAAGGATCATTTCCAGCTTGCGCTGGCCGAAAAACTGCATCTGTACCGCGTAACGGCCCCCCTCTTCGTCGATCCCCGCACCGGCCTCAACGATAACCTGAATGGTGTGGAACGGCCCGTGCATTTCGATGTGCTGGAAACCGGCATCGAAGCGGAAGTCGTCCATTCTCTGGCGAAATGGAAGCGGGAAGCGCTCTGGCGGTATCGCTTCGCTCCGGGCGAAGGCCTGTATACCGATATGAACGCGATCCGCCGGGATGAAGAGACCGACAACCTCCACTCTCTGTATGTGGATCAGTGGGACTGGGAAAAGATCATCTCCAAAGAGACCCGCACCTTGAAGACCCTGCAGAGCGTGGTCCGTGACATTTACAGCGTCATGAAGGAGACCGAGCAGTTCATCTGCGGATACTACGGTTTCCTGGACGCCTACCTGCCAGACACCATCCATTTCATCACCGCGCAGGAACTGGAGGACATGTATCCGGATCTCACACCCAAGGAACGGGAGAAGGAAATCTCCAAAAAGTACGGTGCCGTCTTCATCATGCAGATCGGCGGGGCCCTTGCCTCCGGAAAGCCGCATGATGGCCGCGCGCCGGACTATGATGACTGGAACCTGAACGGTGATATCATCGTCTACTATCCTCTGCTGGATATTCCCTTCGAGCTCTCTTCCATGGGCATCCGTGTGGATGAAGAATCCCTGGCTAAGCAGCTGGATCTGGCCGGTGTGCCGGAACGCAGAAACCTGCCCTTCCAGGACGCCATCCTGCACAAGAAGCTGCCCTATACCATCGGCGGCGGCATCGGACAATCCCGTCTTTGCATGCTGTTCCTGAACAAAGCCCACATCGGAGAGGTGCAGTCCTCTCTCTGGCCGGAGGAACACCGGGCTGCCTGCGAAGCCATTGGCATCGAACTGCTGTAAAACCTGTAACATACAAAAGGAACTGTGACACATCACAGTTCCTTTTTTTGTTTTATTCCTGTGCTACCAAAGTACTATAGGTATCCCAATACGTAAAC